>SVMB01000077.1 GCA_015067675.1 Oscillospiraceae bacterium | reverse complement strand
GGCGTAGGTCAGCTCGTTGACAGCCGTGGTGCCGTCGCGCTTGACGCCGCCGATGGCGATGTTGACCACGTCGTCGCCGCCCAGCAGCCAGCTCTCGCCGATCTTGATAAAGGTGGAGCGCAGCAGAGAAACCGCTTCCTCATAGGTAATGCGTCCGGCGGCCTTATCGGCCTCATAGTACGGCCACAGGTGCTGGTCCAGACGTCCCAGCGCCATGGCGTAGCGCTTTTCGTACAGGAACGCCACGTGGCACATCCAGACAAACTGCAGCGCCTCGCGGAAAGTCTCCGGCTCGTGTGTGCTGAGTTTACGGCAGATCGCGGCAGCCTTTGCAAGTTCCTCGCCGCCAACTTTTTCCGCCGCCTCGGCATACCCCAGGAACATATCCCGGAAGCCCAGCATGGCAATCTCGGCGCCGTCGAGGAAATTCTTCTTCTTTGCAAAGTCCGGATCCAGACGATGCGCCGCGCGGGAGGCGCGGATCTTGGAGATCAGTCCGCCCACGCCCAGACGCAGCACGTCGGGATAATTCGGCGCATAGTGGTCATGGTTGATGCGGAAGAAATGATTGCCGTAATTCTCCACAAGCCGTTCGGCTCTGACAAGCTGCTCCTCGGTCAGGGTACCGTCGGAAGCTTTGCCGCGCACGCTGCCCAGAATCAGATCATCGGGGTAGACGAACTTTTTGTGGTCGCGGAAACGCGCCGCTGCGGCATAGCCGCGGGCAACTACGACGTTATCGTTGAGATGGGCACGGAATGCACGCGCCGCGTAATAGTCGGTACAGGAACGGCGGGTTGCTGCGGGTTCAAAAACCGCCTTTTTCAGGGCGTCAAAATTATTCATCATAAAACCTCCCTCTGACGGCAACAGCCGGGTTAGGTATATTTACGGGTCATACGCAACTGTAGTATATCACAGCGGGATTTCATATGCAAACTTTTTTTCAAAATCGACGTTTTTTAACGCAAATTGGCCTTGCATTTCAAAATGAATTACGATATACTGTATCACACTGTAAAAAAACGCCCCAAGGAGGCAATTATCATATGCGTGATTACCTGTTTCTGACCGACTCCACCTGTGACCTGACCCCTGAAGTCTACGAAGCCAACGGCATCGAGCGCTTCATGCTGCACTTCTATCTCAACGACAAAGAGTATCCCGACGACGGCAAGACCCTTTTTGGCAAAGAGTTCTACGACATGATGTCCGCCGGCGCCATGCCCACCACCGCCCAGATCAACCCCGAGACCTTCGCCGAGCGTTTCCGCGAGATCGCGGCCGATGGAAAGGACATCTTCTATCTGGCCTTCAGCTCCGGCCTCAGCGGCACCTATCAGAGCGCCTGCATCGCAGCCAATGAAGTCATGGAAGAGTATCCCGAGTGCAAGATCGTGGTCGTGGACTCCCTGGCCGCCTGCGGCGGTGAGGGTGTGCTTGCCCTGTGGGTGGCCGAGAAGAAGCGTCAGGGCCTGAGCCTTGAGGAGCTGCGCGTCTGGACCGAGGCGCACAAGCAGAACGCCGTCATGCTCTTCACCGTCACCGACCTCAACCATCTGCACCGCGGCGGCCGTCTGTCCAAGACTTCCGCCATTGCCGGTACCCTGCTTGGCATCAAGCCCGTCATGTACGCCAATTTCGAGGGCAAGCTCCACGTTGCTCTCAAGGTTCGCGGACGCCGTGCTGCCCTTTCCAAGCTGGTGGAGAAGTGTGCCTCCAACTATGTCCAGGGCTCTGACTACGAGAATCAGGTCATGATCATCAACCATGCCAACTGCCCCGAGGATGCCCAGTGGATGGCCGATGCCGTGCGCGAGCGCACCGGTGTGAAGGATATCAAGATCCTGCCCATGGGTCCCGTCATCGGCTCCCACGTGGGTACCGGCTGCATCGCCCTGTTCTACTACGGCGAAAACCGCGAGTTCTGATTGATGATGAAACAGGAGTCCCCGCTGCTCAGAGCAGCGGGGACTCTTTGCGTTTAGGGCGTGACGCTGCGTTGTCAGCAATTCACGGGAGCCCATGCAAACGGGAGCAGGTCTCTTGCCTTCACTTTGATCAGCTCTCCGTTTTCGTCATTGACAATCACTTTGATATCGGGACAATACTCAAACAGCATTTGTCTGCAGTTTCCGCAGGGCGGAATCACGCAGTTCAGATGTTTATCATGCACCGCAACGATTGTATCAAATTCCCGTTCCCCGCCCGAGATCGCGATGCCGATGGTAATGTACTCGGCGCAGGAACCGTGAATACCGTCGCAGTTGACCCCTTTGTAGATGTTTCCGTTTTTGCACAAAACCGCACATCCAACCGTGTGGTTGTAGATTCCGTCATCAAAATTCTCTTTTAAAACCTGCAAACCGATTTCAATCAGTTCTTTATCCTTTTCTGTAATCGGGTATCTTTCCATTTCTTCTCCTTTTCAGCTTTCCTGTACTTCCACCGCTTCGCCGGTCTTGAACAGATACAGATACAGCGCCTTCACGGGGATTCCCGTCATCTCCTCCAGCGCATACCGGTACACTTCCATCTGTCCCCGGTAACGCTCGAGCATGATTCGTGCGCCGCCCTCGTCCGGCACAAAGTCGGTCTTATAGTCCACCACAACCAGTGACTCCCGTCCCTGCTCATCGGTTTCCTTGAAATAACAGTCGATGACACCCTGCAGGAGAATTTCATCCTCTTCATCCGCGTCCTCACGGAAGCGTTTTGCCGGGGCAAGGAGTGAGAATTTGCACTCCCGGAACACCTCCGACGCGCGGCGGATGCGAATGCCAAGCTCCGACTGCCAGAAGCGCAGAATGCGCCCCGGCTGCACGGCCTCGGCCTGCTCGGCTGTCAGGTATTGCTGATTTTTAAGTCTTTCAATCTCCTCGCTGACCTGCCGTAAGCTCCCGCAGTGTACCGGGTCGGCAAACTGCATCGCCAGATGCAGCGCCGTGCCGCGTTCGGCGGCGGTCAGACCCTGTTGGGTGATGAAATGCGGTCGGATATGCCGTTTTGCAGCCTTTTCCAGCAGATTCTGCGCGTTTTCCTGCAATTCACTGTCCGAAACCCGGCCTTTGAGCTCCGTTGCGGTCAGCTTTGACGGCAGTTCCACCGCCGCCGGATGAAGATAACGCCAGGCAAGGATTTCATCAAGCCACTGCGCGCCTGCACGGGTTTCCTCGGGCACGGGCGCTTCTTCTTCCCCCTGTGCTGCGGCATACTGCTCGTCAATAATCTGAAAACGCCAGCTGTGATTTTCCGTTTCTCCCGGAGATGCCGGCGTGAGCTGATAAAGGGATGCCAGCTCCATGCGCATGGCAGGCATATCCAGCAGCGCCGCCGCCATCCACCCCAGCATATTCCGGTCTGCACGCAGCGCACGGGGAGTACACAGGTGTGCGTCGGCGCAGAGCCCCTCGAAGTATTTGTACGCATCCTTCACAGACGCGGTCATGATGAGCTTTTCCCGTGCGCGGGTCATGGCAACGTAGAGCACGCGCAGCTCCTCCGAGCGCTGCTCCCGCCGGATGCGTGCGGCGATGGCATTATAGGCCAGCGTCGGATATTCGATGCGCCGCTCCACCTCCCGGCGTTTGAGTCCCACGCCGAGCTTGGGATGCAAAAGCACCGCCTGCCGGGTATCCTCTTCGTTGAAGAGGCAGGCGCAGCCGCTGACAAAGACGATGGGATATTCCAGACCCTTGGACTTGTGGATGCTCACAATCTGCACCGCGTCACCGCCGCCGGTATGGGGAACTGCCGCGCCGCTGCGTCCCTCCTGCATACGCCGCAGGAGGTTGACAAACCGGTAGAGTCCCCGGTATCCCGCTTGTTCAAACCGGCGGGCATGCTCCAGAAGCGCCAGCAGATTCTGCTGCCGCCGCTCGCCGTCCTTCATCGCGCCGTAGGCGGTGAGCAGTCCCGTCACGGTGTAGACATGCCAGAGAAAGCGCCCCAACGGCATGTTGGATGCCTCCTGCCGGAGGGCCGAGAGCTGATCCATCAGCCTGCGCGCCTTCTGGGATGCGCGGGCATAGACCGCGGCATCAGGTTGGGCATCCACGTCCTCCTGCGTGCTGTCTACTGCCAGAAAGACCGCTTCATAGTACGGGATTTTCCGATCCCGCAGGCGGATTGCCGCCAGTTCCTCCGCCGAAAATGCATACATCGGCATGCGCATGACGGAGGCCAGCGCCACGTCCTGCCGGGGATTGTCGATGCAGTAGAGCAGCTGCAGCACCGCGTCCACCTCCGGCACATCCAGAAGGCTGGCCGACGCTTCGCTGTAGGAGGGGATCCCCGCCTCGGCCAGCGCCTGCTCAAAAAGAGCCGCCTTGCCGGAAAAGCTGCGCAGGAGGATAGCAAAGTCACCCCATCGGGCAGGGCGTGTGTGATCCCCTTCGCTGACGGGATAGTGTTCATCATGCATCTGCCGGATGCGCGCTGCCACATACCGTGCTTCCAGCATCAGCAGCTTTTCTTCCTCCGCATCCGGGTCATCGGCGCGCACATCGCTGCCGCTGAGCACGCACAGTTCCGTGTGATGATCCGCCTCCGCATCGGGATAGGTCGCTCCCGGGTTCAGGTACTCCCGCTCGGTATAGGCAAGCTCGCCCATCTGCGGCGACATAGTCTTTGCAAACAGGCCGTTGACCGCGTCGAGCACCTCCGGGCGTGAGCGGTAATTGCGTGACAGAATGATGCGCCGGGGCGCATCTTCCGGGAGGTCGGGGGTATCGTAATCGGGATAGGTATTGTATTTTTCCAGAAAGATCAGGGGATCGGCAAGCCGGAAGCGGTAGATCGACTGCTTCATATCGCCGACCATGAAAAGATTGTTGCATGAAAGGGATGCAAAAAGCGCATCCTGCACGCCGTTGGTGTCCTGGTATTCATCCACCAGAATCTCGCAGAGTTCCCCGCCGATAGCCCGGGCAAGCTCCGAGGGAGCCAGTCCCCCTTCTCCGTCGGAGACGGTCAGCAGCCGCAGCGCGGTCTGTTCCAGATCGTTGAAGTCCAGAATCCGGCGCTTCTTCTTTGCTTGCGCATAGCGCTCATAGAGCTCCCGCACCAGTCCCAGCAGCGCCTGCGCCACCGGCAGCACCGCCGCACTGTCCTCATGGATGGTCTCGGCTGTCACCGCAAACCATCGCTTCGTATACTTTTCCCGTTCCTTCTTCCAGAGATCGCGGGGCAGTACAATCCGCTTTTTAAGCTCTGCATCCACGCCGCGCAGTCCCGGGAGTCTGTCCATGACAACCGCATCCAGCGCCTGCACCACCGCGTCCCAGTTTCCGCCGTCAATGACCTGCAAAAGGGTACAGATATCCCGATGCTCCGCGGCAAAAAGGTCCGCGTATCTGGCAAATTCCGGATTGTCGGCGATCAGCTCCAGGGATTCCTCGTACTGGATCAGCAGTTCCGAGCACAGCTCTCTGAGCTGCTCACAGAGTTCCTGTCCATAGGGCGTCTGCGTCGGCTCCGCCGCCACCAGTTCGGCGGCAAATGTCTGCATCCGCTCACTCCATGCCTCGGGATCCGGGTGCGCCATAAGTTTATCGTAGCATTCCAGAATCACATCCACCAGCCGCTGATCGTCCCGGCTGGCGCTGAGCGCGTCCACAAGGGCGAAGAAAGGCTTATTCTCCTCCGACGCATCCTCATAGCGTTCTTCCAGCAGATCATCCAGAATGCGCAGTCGCAGCACGCCGCATTCGTCGGCATCGGCTACCCGGAAGTCAGGGCTCACGCCCGCCTGCTGGAAATGCTCACGGATCAGAGCCGTGCAAAAGCTGTGGATGGTGGTGATCCTGGCACGACCCAGCCGGGAGAGCTGACGTCTGAGATGACGGCTGCCGGGATTCTGAGCAATTGCCTGGGTGATGGCGCGGGCAATCTTGCCCCGCATCTCCTGTGCCGCGGCGCGGGTAAAGGTGACAACCAGAAAGCGGTCGATATCCACGGGATTGGCAGGATCCGTAATGCGCCGCAGGAGGCGCTCAACCAGTACCGTCGTCTTGCCCGAACCGGCTGCCGCCGCCACCAGCAGGGTACTGCCCCGATGCTCGATGGCTGCCAGCTGTTCTCTGTTCCAGCGTGCTTCACTCATGCCTGTTCACCTTCTTCCTCATTGCCGCCGGAGAGATCCTCCAGCTCCATCTTCGGCAGTCTGCGATAGCGATCATCTCCGTCCGAGGGATCAAAGTGGCAGACTGCGTGGTAATCACAGAAATCGCAGCTTGTGCGGCTGGAATCCACCATGCGGGGAGCGGCCTGCGTACGGCCTTCCCGCAGTTCCCGGCCCATCTGCTCAAGCATCCCGCGCACATGATCGCCGAGAATCGCCATCTGCTGCGCAGTTGCTGTATGCTTGTGGCTGACCACGTTTTTGGCATTGACCGTGACCGGGATAAACCGTCCGGCAAGGCCGGGCTCCATGGCCTGCAGCACATCCTCGTCCTGAATGAGCAGACCCTTTCGGTTCCCCTTCTTAATGAGCGCCGCAGTCAGTTCATCGGCACTGAGATTGGCATCCGCCGAATGAACCGGCGCATTGATCGGCGCATAGAGAATGCCTGCCGGGGCAATCGTCACGTTTCTGTCAAGCTCCGGATGCATCTCCCGATAGGCGTCTCCCCGCTGTCCCAGCACAAACAGGTAAAGCGGGAGCTGCATGCCGATACCGGCGGCGATTTCGGTCAGCGAAAAGTCCTTCTTGCCGGATTTATAGTCCACGACGCGCAGATACAGCGCTCCTTCGTGAAGCCAGCCGTCCACACGGTCCACCTTGCCCGAAAGGGTGGCGGTCACACCGCCGCCCAGCGGGATTTCGACCGCTCCAAGACGGGATTCCAGCGAGAAATCCAGTTCAAAGTCCATGGGTTTAAAGCTCGAGAGTGAAAACTCAGCGTACAGATCACGGAGCAGCTCATCGAGCGTCTTGCGAACCCGGTGAAACAGGTACACAAACCGCGCCGTGCGTCCCCGCAGGCCGCCCAGCTTTTCGTTGACATACCGGTCGCTCCAGGACTGGCCGATGGCATGTACCGTCTCCTCATCCACGCTTTTCCAGGAGCCGTAACGTTCCTCCACCTCGCGTACGGTGTTTTCCAGCACATAATGCAGGTACGAACCCGATTCCGGCGCATCAAAGGCCGCAGCCTTGCGGGGTTTGAGCCGCAGGCCGTAACGTGCAAAATACTTATAAGGGCATTCATAATACGTGTCCACATTGGACGCCGAAAGTCTGGGGGAACTGCCGTAGAGTCCCCGGCGCACCTGCGCCGATTTGATGGGACCCCGGGGATTATCCGCCCTGCGGCGCAGTCCGGCCATGGTTTCCCGGTAGCCGTCCAGCTCTTCAAACCGCGCACGTGCCTCCCGCGCCGCCTCTGTTTTGCCCGTCAGCGCATATTCCAGCGCCGTGGCAGGCGCCTGCAGGCGAAAGTCCGCGCTGCCCGCCTCTTCACGGCTCCAGATCACTGCCGGAAGCAGCGCCTTCACCCGCGAAAAAACCATGCTCGGACGCTGCACGGCGCCGCCCGCCGTAAACGCCGGATGGGAAATCACCAGAAGCCGCGACGGCGCTGCCATTGCCGTGTACAGGCCAAAGCGTTCGCCTTCGGTACGTCCCTGCGCCGTCACCTGCAGCTCAAGCCCCAGCGCATCCAGCATATCCCGCTCGTTGTCCGAGAGAATGCCGCTGCCCTCGGTCTGTGCAGGCAGCACATCGTCGGTGGCGCCGATGAGAAAGAGCACCTGCGGATGACGCCCGGCAGCCGATGCCATACCGCCGAAGTGCACGCGGTCAAGAGATGAGGGGATCACGCCCACGTCATAACGGCTCAAAACCAGCCTGACAAGCTCGGCAAACAGTTCCATGTCTACACGGATCTCCCCTGCCGTCTGTACAAGACTGTCAAGGGCACGGCAGAGGATATCCCAGAGCTGGCGCAGCTCATCTCCCTGGGCATGATCGCCCCGGGAATCGCAGGCGTCGGCTCTTGCCTCGCAGGTTTCGGGGAGACGGATGCCCTCCAGGAACAGATACAGCGCCCGGGCTTTTTCCTTCACCGTCCGGTGTTCCCGCAGCTTCTGCCAGAGATCAATCAGCGGCAGGAATACCTGCTCACGCAGCTCATTTAACCTGGCAAGCTCTGCTCTTGCCTCCTCCGTATCCTCCGCCGTCAGGCCGTTGGGATTGGACTCCCAGGGCTCTCCCGACGAAAACGCCCGACCGCGCAGCTTCCAGCGCAGAATGTAGTTTTCCAGCCTGTCCACGTCGGAATCCGCCACATCGGTGAGCCCGGTTTTCAGATAGCGCAGCAGATCCTCGGCCTCAAAGCCGCCGCAGACCGTATCCAGTGCCGAAAGCACCAGCGCGATCACGTTTTTTGCCAGCATATCGGCCTTTTCCGACACAAAATACGGCACGCCGCAGCGCTCAAACACCGCTTCCAGCGCCTGTCGGCAGACACTCGGATCCGGTGCCACCACTGCAATGTCCCGAAAGCGCAGGTCATCCTCCCGCACGAGCTTCAGGATGCGTGAGGCCACATATTCACACTCCGAGTAGGGATTGAGTCCCGTGTACAGCTCCACATCCGGGCACGCCTCCGGCCATGCCGATGCTCCGTAATCGTCGTAGAACTCTTCCAGATGCGCCAGTCCCTCCGGGCGATTTCCGCCCGTGATGCAGCGCCAGCTCACCGACTGGCCGTGATCCGCCGCCAGCTTCTCAAGCTTCGCCGCCGTACGCACAGGCTTATCAAAGACCGTATCCATTGCATTGGGGCTGTCCATCGTAAACGCCGCGTACACCTCGCCGCAGCGGTCAAACAGTACCTCCAGAATCGTGCGCTCCCGGGGTGTAAAGCCCTCGAAGCCGTCGATATAGAGCGTCGCACCCATGAAGAGAGAGCTGTTTTTCAGCAGCGCCTCCACCCGTTCCAGTTCGTCTCTGGGATCCAGCAGGGTATCCCGCTGAATCTGCTCGTAGGCTGCAAACAGAGCCGATAGGTCGGCCAGCTTATCGCCCAGCGTTCCCTCGCATTCCTCTGCCGTCTGCCCCAGCATCTGTGCGGTGATACACCCGGAGCGGCATTCCTCATATAAGGCCAGCAGTCCGGTGAGCAGTTCATCGGCACGGTTGGACTTTGCATACACCCGCAGTTCATCCTTCACCTGCTCATAGGCGCGGTACATCAGCATCATCTGCGCACCGCCGTCGGGGGTAAGCGCCGCCATGCCGCCGAGATTTGCAAAGACAAAGCGGGCAAGTCTGCGGAAGGTCATGACCTCGCAAGAGAGAGATGCGCTGTTTCCCAGTTCACGGCAAAGCTGCCGCTCAGCCTCATGGGATGCCGTTTCCGGCACCAGATAAAGCTGGCCTGTCTCTCCCGCCTGCTGCCGGCGTTTTGCCTCCTGCAGCAGATACGTGGTCTTGCCTGAGCCTGCACGGCCATAGATCACATGAAACATGGCATCTGTCCTCCCAATAATTCCGCATAAAGCCGCGACCCTCCCGGGATGCCCGGGAGGGTCGCCTTATCGATGGTGTGAGTAAGCCTGTAAGCCGGGTTCTGTCGCGAACGATCATCTATCTGGGACGCCTGTTGCCAGACGCCTCCTGCCACCTCCCCGGGAGACTGTGCCGGGCCGACACTTCCGCTTGCGCGGAACCTCCCTCTGCGGTGTTGCTCCGGATAGAGTTTACAGGGTCCCGCTGTTACCAGAAGGACCGGTGAGCTCTTACCTCGCCTTTCCACCCTTACCGTCCGATCGGACGGCGGTATCTCTCTGTTGCACTTTTCCTGAGGTCACCCTCGGCGGGCGTTACCCGTTATCCATGCCCTGTGGAGCCCGGACTTTCCTCACGTACGGCCTTTCGGCACTGCACGCGCGATCGTTTAGCATACTCACCCAGTTATTATACTAGAATTGCGCCGATTTGTCAAATGGAAATGGCGTCATTTGGCTCTCATCAAAAATCACGCCCGGATTTTTCCTCTCAATCCTCCGGCAGGCCTCTCAGCATGCGGATCGTGCGGTATATCTCCCCGCAGGCGGGGCAAATCCAGTCGCAGCTGCTCTTTTTGGCCTTTTTATGCAGATAGGTAAGCTCTGCCTGCCCGCATTTGGGGCAGACAACGCGCTCCCCGCACCAGAGCTTCTTCAAAAGCTGCACTTCGCGGTCACGTGTCCCGGTGTACATCAGTTTTCCTCCGCCTGATAGCGATATATTTTTGCCTTTCGCCGCTCTTTGATCGTCACACGGAAGCCGTCGGCACAGAGCTCTTCGCCGCGGATGCTGACCGATCTTCCATCGTCCAGATCGGTGAACCGATAGGTTTTATCAGCGCTTATTCCCCCCAGGGTAAACACCGCCGTTTCAAACGGCGAATCCTCACGGCGAAACACCTGCACGATGCCGTCGCCCATCGCCGGACGGTCAAACTGCGCAGCACTCCATGCATCGGTATTGTTGGTGATCTTCGTCAGCGGATAAAAGTCCTCATAGAAATACGGTCGCACGCTCAGATACTCCCGCATATACTTGCCGATGAATGCTGCCTTATTCCCGGAATAGTAGTCATCACGCTCCAGATACGTGTGATAGGTCATCATCGCCGCAGCGTAGGAGCTGCGCACCCGGTACTCATCGTACAGATTTCCGCAGCCGGTACCGGTGCAGGGCAGCCAGGTATTGAAGCTGATGTTATGGTTCTGGGAACCTTCGATGTCGCAGTTGAAGTGGCACTGATAGTCACTTCTCCACAGCGGAACCGAGCGGCGCAGCAGCTCGATATCGATGCGTCTGCCGCCGGAGGAGCAGTTGTCGATGATCAGGTTCGGATATTTGGTCAGCAGCTCGTCCCAGAGCCGGTAGAGGTTATTGACGTACTTGATCTCCGTGATGCCCTGCCGATCCTCTTCATCGAGACTACGCCAGCACGCCAGCGGATCCATGTTGAAATCCTGCCGCAGGCAGTCAAGCTCCAGCTCTTCGATCAGCTCCGCCATCGCATCAAAGCAGTACCTGTACGCCCGCTCGTCTCCCAGATTCAGAAGCCGGTTATCATCCCTGGGATTGCCGGTTGAGAGGAACCAGTCCGGATGCTCGCGCACCATGGGCACATTGGCTCTTGCCCGCTCCGGCTCTGCCCAGAGAAGAAACTTCATCCCCGCATCATGTACCGCCGCGGCAATGTCCTTCATGCCCTCCGGATGAATCAGCCGGCTCACCCGCCAGTCACCGGTTTTCTCGCTCCAGTCACCCTCCACATGATCCGGAGAAGGCAGGTTATCAATGCCATACCAGCCTGCGTCAATCCAGATATACTCATAGGGAAGTTGGTTTTTTCGGATAAATTCCACCCGTTCAAGCACCGATTTGGTCGTCATACCACCCCAGATGCTGGCAGACAGCGGCGCATATTCACCCCGTCCGGGCTGTCCGACCAGAGAAAAATGCTCTTTGAGCAGCCGTCTCCACCGGTTCTGCGCCGTCGTCAGGTCGCAGGCATAGGGCATGAGGACGATCGAAGACGTGCGCAGCCGTTCACCGGGCAGGAGGCGAAAATGGGTATCCTCGATCTTTGAGCGGATCGTCAGCGTATCTTCCTTGCGCGACAGCTCACAGTTCCACTGTCCCGACCAGCCGATGGCGCCGATGACGCCGGTTCCAGCCTTGTGAACGTTGAAAAAGGGCGCCTTGCCGTTGCTGGATCTGCCGCCTTTGGAGGAATACTTGCGCACGCCGTCCACCGGGAGATACTGCGGACGGCGGCTTTCCCGCATTTCATCGACGTTTGAGCTGAATTCGTCCTTGCTCCAGTCGGAGCCTGTCGGCCAGATGATTTTCGTCACCTCGTCGGCATCCGGAAGATTGACCGTACCGCGTCTGCTCACCTGATGCGCAAACGGCAGGGTGATATCGCAGTCATACAGACAGCTTACGATTCCGGTGGGTACATTCCCCGTGTTTTCAAAATAGTTCACCCACTCGTATGCGCCGTATTTTTCGTACTTTCTGGCGATATTGGTCACCACCAGCCCGTCGGAGAAGGTATACACGGTGGTCAGTACCTGATCCTGCTCGGTCTGACGGATGCTGTATTTACATTCCTCAAGAGTTTTTCCGTCATATATAAAGGAGAATTTCCGGTGATTCTTCAGCAGTTCCATAGGGTTTTCCCTTTCGTTTTCTTTTTTACCGTCTGCGGCGGATGTTGATGACGATGCAGATGATCCCCACGACCAACATGATACAGCCGGTGACGAACTCTGCCTTTCCCCTCACGGCCCGCACCACAACAATCATTCCCAGCAGCAGCGGCAAAACGCTCAGCAGCAGATCAAAGCCCCATCCAAAGAGGCCGGAATCCGAATGATCGGGGGTAAGCCTGTAAAGCTCACGCAGCGGCAGCTTCAGAATCCGGGACAGCCGGAATGTCTGCCATCTCCCGGGAACTTTCACATTGCGTTCCCACTCGGAAATATCGCGCGGCGTCACCCGCAGCCGGTCAGCCAATGCCTGCCGCGTCAGCCCGCAGGCCGTGCGGCCTGCCAGAATGTATTCGCCAAGGGTTTCGTTTTGCATGGTTTTCCCGATTCTCCATAAGCACACAGGGGCCTGTTTTACAACAGACCCCGGAGATTATTATTTAAACTCAACAATCGTCACGCCGTTTTCGCCTTCGCCGTACTTGCCCAGGCGATAGCTCTTGACGCGCTTATCTTTTTTCAGCGCATCGTGCACCGCCGCACGCAGAATACCCGTACCCTTGCCGTGAATAATCGTCACGGAAGGAAGGCTTGCCATCGACGCGCTGTCCAGGAAACGTTCCATTTCGATGATGCCCTCGTCGGCATTCATGCCGCGCAGGTCAACCTCCATCGAGGCATTGCGGGAGCGGCTGGCCACCTGCATACGCACGGGCGGTGCATCCTTCTTGGGCTCAGGCGGCAGCTCTTCCACAAGCTGCACGTCGCTCTGGTGCAACGTCAGCTGCATGATGCCTGCCTGCAGGCGCAGCTTGCCGTTCTTATCGGGTGCGGAGAGCACTGTGGCACGGTTGCCGGTGCTCAGAAGCTCAACGGTATCGCCGGCTTTCAGCGGGCGGCGATGCTGAACGATCTTTTTGGGCTCCTTTTTGGGCTTTGCATCGCTCTGGACCTCGTTGAGCATGCGTCCCATGGAAGCTCTGGCTTCCACAAGGTTATCGGAGAAGGCATTGGAGGCTGCGGCCTTGCGCAGACGTGCGATTTCCTCAAATACCGCGTCGGAGGCAGCTCTGGCGTCATCCACCAACTTCTGGGCGCTCTTTCTGGCGGCGGCAAGCTCCTTTTCACGGTCACGGTTGAGCTCCTGCATCATCTGCTGGCTCTTTTTGCGTTCTTCCTCGGCCTCACGGCGGATGGCACGGGCGGCTTCGCGCTCGTTCTCCATTGCCTGACGCTCCTGCTCAAGCTTCGTCAGCACGTCCTCAAACTTCACGTCGGACGAGGCAAGGTTTGCACGGGCTTCCTCGATGATGTCCTCGGAAAGACCGAGACGCGCAGAAATTGCAAAGGCGTTGGACTTACCCGGCACACCGATGAGCAGGCGGTAGGTGGGACGAAGGGTTGCCAGGTCAAACTCACAGGCGGCGTTTTCAACGCCTGCCTCGGTGAGGGCGTAGCTCTTGAGCTCGGCGTAGTGGGTGGTAGCTACCACTCTGGCGCCGCGGCGACGGATGTTTTCGATGATGGACATGGCGAGCGCTGCACCCTCAACGGGATCGGTACCGGCTCCCAGCTCATCAAAGAGCACGAGGGAGCGGTCATCCAGCTCACCCAGAATGCCCACGATATTCACCATATGGGACGAGAAGGTGGACAGTGACTGGGAGATGCTCTGCTCATCGCCGATATCGGCAAAGATGGAGGAGAAGGTACTCACCCGGCTGTCATATTCCGCCGGGATATGCAGACCGCACATGGCCATCAGGGTCAGAAGGCCGATGGTTTTGAGCGCCACGGTCTTACCGCCGGTATTGGGACCGGTGATGACGAGGGTGTCAAAGCCGGTGCCGATGCGGATATCGATTGGCACGGCGGTTTTCTGGGGCAGCAGCGGATGCCGTGCACGGCGCAGGTCGGTGGCGCCGTCCTCAGCCATGGCAGGCGCCTGGGCATCGATGGCCAGCGCATAGCGGGCACGGGCGAAGATGCAGTCAAGCTCGGTGAGAATCTTATAGTCATCGATGATGCCGCCGGCAAAGGAGGCCACTTCCTCGGAGAGCTGAGCGAGAATGCGCTCGATCTCCTTTTGCTCCTTGGCAGCCAGCAGACGCAGCTCGTTGTTTGCCTCCACCACCTGGGTCGGCTCGATATAGACGGTCTGGCCGCTGGCCGACACGTCATGGACAAGGCCGCCGAAAGCGCCCTTGTTTTCAATCTTCACCGGCACCACGTAGCGGTCGCCGCGGATGGTGACGATGTTTTCCTGCAGCATCTTGGAATAGGAGGGTGAGGTGATGATGCGGTGGAGCACCTCGCGCACACGGGCATTGGCCGCTCTGATCTGGCGGCGGATGGCGGCAAGCTCCGCCGATGCGGAGTCTGCGATCTCTTCCTCACTGATGATGCAGCCCGAAATATGCTCTTCCAGGAATTTATTGGCGTTGATGGCGTCGAAGTAGGGATCCAGCGTCGTGCGGATCTCCACGCGTCGATCCTCGCTGAGCCAGGCACGGGTATCACGTGCTGTGCGCAGGAAGGCCGCAATACGCAGAAGTTCCACCGGCGTCAGGGATCCGCCGCGCTCGGCGCGCTTGACGCTGCCCGTCACGTCCTTGAGGCCGGAAAAGCCCGGTGCGGCACGGGTTCCCATCAGGGAGATGGCATCGTCTGTTTCCTTCATGCTGCGGCGCATATCATCGATATGCGGCAGCGGGGCAAGCTTTGCCAGAATCTCCTTTGCGCCCTCGGAAGCGGCGTATTCACACAGCTTTTCAAGGACTCGCGGAAGTTCCAGCGTGATAACGGATTTTTCAAATAAGTTCATGTTGTCTCCTGATGATCGGATGCGGGGCGCACAGAAGATGACACGATCTGTGCAAACTCCGAGAGTTGTTTATAGTAGGAAAGCGTGGGATACACACGGTCGGACTGGGCAAGCACAAACCGCTCGCAGGCAGCCGACAGTGCATTGAGGCTTTCTTCTCCCACGTTGAAACCAAATATTTTCTCCACCGGCGCCTGCGCGATATGGCGCATGGCGGCAATTGCCCCGGGCGTCATCCACACGCCGATATGGCGTGCACAGAGTTTGCCGCCCAT
Organism: Oscillospiraceae bacterium; assembly: GCA_015067675.1. Classification (GTDB taxonomy): domain Bacteria; phylum Bacillota; class Clostridia; order Oscillospirales; family QAMX01; genus SIG502. Next base: position 1,806 of record SVMB01000077.1, on the reverse strand, counting down.
GGGGTCAAAGCCCTCTCCGTCGCCGGAGAGATCGGGCATATAGCCGCTCTCGCACATCAGCCGCAGTTCAAACGCCGCCTTCACAAGCCTGTGAGGCCGCTTCTTTCGCGTCAATGCATCAAAGGCATGCAGACAAAGCTCCAGATAATTCCCGGCGGGCATTCCCACGGGGCAGGCATCGCACAAAAGCTGGGCCATATAAGACGCCAGAGCAAAATGCTCCGGGATATTTGCCAGCTCATAAAAGCTGTGCACCGAAGAAGCGCTCTCCACCCGGTAGTACCCCTGCTTGGCCATGAGCAGCAGATCGGAGTACCCGAACAGCTGCAGCGCACCGGCATCGGCATTTTTGCCTGAGCCGTAGGCGGTCACCTTCAGCACGCCGCGCTCAGCCGTCAGCACAGACAGCAGCCGGTTTGTCCCTTTTGCCTGCTGTACCCGGAGCACCAGTCCCTTGCAGGACAGCGGTACGACGGGATGACCGTCAGTTTTCATAACCGAAGTTGCGCATCTGATAGAGGTTATCGCGCCAGCCTTCCTTGACCTTGACCCAAAGCTGCAGGAACACCTTCGTACCAAAGCGCTTTTCAAGATCGGTACGGGCAAGGCTGCCGATCTCCTTGAGCATCGCGCCCTGCTTGCCGATCACGATGGCCTTATGGGAGTTCTTCTCCACATAGATGGTGGCATGGATCGTCAGCACATCGCCTTCCTCGTCGTCGAAGCCTTCGATGACCACTGCCGCGCCGTGGGGGATCTCGCGGTCGAGCCGCCACAGCATCTTTTCACGAATGATCTCGGCGGCAATCACGCGCTCAGGCTGATCGGAGGTCATATCCTCCGGGAACAGTGCGCCGCCGTCCTGCAGCAGCGCCGTGAGCTCCTGCATCAGCACGTCCAGACCGTCCTTCTTCTTGCCGGACACGGGAATCACCGTGTGGAAGTCCATCTTCTCCTGATATTCGGCGATGACCGCCAGCAGCTCTTCCTTGGGAAGAGTGTCGATCTTGTTGATGATGAGAATGCAGGGCAGGCCGGATGCTTTGATGTTTTCGATAAGGATTTCCTCAGGGGTTCCGGCGGCCTTGGGTTCCACCACCAGCAGCACCGCGTCGGTATCGTTGACCGTTTCTTCCACCAGTTCCATCATGAAGTCGCCCAGACGGTTGCGGGGCTTATGAAAACCGGGGGTGTCCACGAACACATACTGCCCGCCGTCATGATTGACCACCGCCATGATGCGGTTACGGGTGGTCTGGGGCTTATCGGACACAATGGCGATTTTTTCGCCTGCAAGAGCGTTGAGAAGGGTGGACTTGCCTACGTTGGGGCGTCCGACAATGGCAAACATGCCGGATTTCTGAATTTCCATATATAAATCCTTTCTGACAGTGCAAAAAATGGTTCCGGGAATAGTATACCACAGCCGCCCGGGATTGAACAGTGTCATTTCTGTTTCATTTCAGGCTCTCAGGGCAGCTCTTCGCTCTCTCCGTCCTCCTGACGCGCAATTATGGCTGAAAGTTCCAGCTCGAGCACGGAGATACCCATGCTGTGGCGTACGCGCTCCCATCCGGAAGTCGCCAGCTCGGGTGCTGCGGTATGGGCCTGCAGATCAAACCAGAAGCAGCTTCCCCGTCCCATCTCGCTTTCACCCTGCAGCCGGGAATCCATCTGCGCAAGAAGCCGTCTGCAGCCATCCAGACCTGCGCAGCCGGCAGCACCGCTGTCCGCCAGCAGCTCCGCCAGCTTCTCCCCGCTCATTCCCACGCCGCAGTCCCGTACACCGATACGCACACCGGCCTC
>SVMB01000076.1 GCA_015067675.1 Oscillospiraceae bacterium | reverse complement strand
TCTTCTTCATGCGCCGCAATCGTCCCGAGGACACGGTATCCACCGTGGTGGAGCTGTGCAGGACCCGGCTTCCCAACTACTACCATCTGGATCCTGCGCAGATTCAGGTCATCACCCCCAGCCGTCAGCGTGAAACCGGTACCATCAAGCTCAATCAGAGCCTGCAGGCTGCGCTCAATCCGCCTGCCCGCACCAAAACGGAGTTTCGACGGGGCGATCTTCTGCTGCGCACAGGCGACCGTGTCATGCAGACGGTGAACAATTACGATCTGCTCTGGCAGAAAGAGGATGCCTCCGAGGCCGGAATGGGCGTGTTCAACGGCGACATCGGTGTGATCACGGAAATCGACGCCAAAAACGAACTCATCAACGTACGCTTCGATGACCGTCTGGTTACCTACGCCGCCGAGCAGGCCTACGATCTGGAGCTTGCCTATGCGGTGACGGTGCACAAGTCCCAGGGCAGTGAGTTTCCCTGTGTGGTCTTTGTGGCCTACGACGGCGGACGCCGTCTGCTGTCCCGCAATCTGCTCTATACCGGCATGACCCGCGCCCGGGATCTGCTGGTTATGGTTGGACGGCCCGAAACGCTCTCCTATATGATCGACAACAACGACCATCAGAAGCGCTACACCGCACTCAGGGTCAGACTGCGCCGTGAGGCATCGAAATACGAAGGATGATCAGGAAGCTTCTTCAGTGGCTCTATCCAAACCGCTGTCTGTTCTGCCGGGAGATTCTGCCCGCCGAACATGAGCCTTTGTGCCCGGCATGTGCCGTACGTGAGCTCTCCGGTGCCGGGATGCAGGTGACCTTGCCCTCCGGGCTGCCGGTTATTACGGCGCTGCGCTACCAGGGGCTCTCCCGCCGGTTGCTGCTGCGCTACAAATTCCGCGGGCAGGCAAATCTCTGCAGACCCATTGCCCGGCTGATGGCACAGGCTCTGAACGAGCAGGCTGCAGATGCCTGCTTTGACTGCATCACCTGGGTTCCCACGGGTTTCTGGCGGCTGACAAGACGCGGTTACGACCAGTCCGGGCTGCTGGCCTGGGAGCTTTCCCGTCTACTGGGCGTTCCCTGCCGCAGGCTCCTCGTCAAACGCAGACTCAACCGCCGTCAGAGCAGTCTCACATACGACGAGCGTGCCGCCAACGTGCGCGGTGTCTACCGTCTCAAAGGAACGCTGCCTCCCGGCCTCTCCCATATCCTGCTGGTGGACGACGTGATCACCTCCGGTTCGACGATTTCCAGCGCGGCCGAGGTGCTGCGGCGGGAAGGTCTCCGCGTCACCGGCCTTTGTCTTGAAAATGCGATGCACCGGGTAAGTTCCGACTGAGCGGCATACGCGCCGGATACGCCGCAAAACAATTGAAAAGGAGAGCGTTATGTACCGGGTCAGTATTCCGATAAACTGCGACAAATTCCATCGAACGAAGGACAAACAGCTCCTTCTCGATGAATTGAGGGCCTTTGATGCCGACCGTGTGATGCTCAACTTTGAAACCGTGCTGGACGGTCATGTGGTTCTGGCAGACGGGGACGATTATCAAAGACTGCTGGAACGAATGCGTGAGGCGTGCGTCTTTTTCAAGCAGCACGGCTACGAGGTCGGTGCCTGGTTCTGGGGACTGCAGTTTGACAAGGAGCTGTCATTTGTCGAGATCAAGACCCTGACCGGCCGATGTGTCAAACGGTTTGCCTGTCCCACCGACGCAAACTTTCTGGAAGTTTTTGCACAGTGCCTCCGGGATATTGCGGGTACCGGCGTGGATATCATTCTTTTGAATGATGATCTCCGCTTCGGCGCATGGGGCGGCTTTGGGTGCATTTGCGAAAACCACAGAAAGATGATCTGCCGCGAGGTGGGTGAAGAGATAGAGGAAGAACGCTTGAAGGAGCTGATCCTCAGCGGCGGACAAAACAAATACCGGGACGCGCTTCTTCATGCAAACAGAGCCTCTCTTGAGAACTATGCGATCCGGATGCGGCAGGCGGTCGATGAAGTCAATCCCGATATCCGTCTCGGATTCTGCGCCTGCATGACCTCGTGGGACATTGACGGAGACGCGTTTGAACTGGCGAGACTGTTTGCCGGGCGCACAAAACCCATCCTGCGGCTCATCGGCGCACCCTATTGGAGTGCGCGGCAGGGCGAACCCAGCCGACTGCAGGCCATCGTGGAAATGGAACGCATGGAGGCATCCTGGAATCCGTACCCGGATATTGAGCTGATCGCGGAGGGCGATGTGTATCCGCGTCCGCGGCTCAACTGCGCCGCCGGTTATCTGGAGGGTTTTGACACAGCCCTTCGCGCATCGGGTGCGCTTGACGGGATCCTGCGCATCTGCATGGATTATGTATCCAATGTCGGGTATGAAAACGGGTATCTGAAGCAGTACCTCCGGAACAAGCCGATCTACCGGGACATCGAAACGCATTTCAACGGCAAGCAGTCCGCTGGTATCCGCATTTACGAGAGTCAGCGCAAGGTATCCGTCATGCGTATACCCAATGCATTGGGCGGCAAAAGCGACCCCGAGCAGGTATTCTATTCCTCGGCGGCGCGGATCCTTTCGTCCGTTTCGATCCCCACCGTGTACGACGGGCGCGGAGTCACCGCGATCGCGTTTGGAGAGAACGCATACGAGCTGACGGAGGAATGTTTTGAACGCGGCATGATCCTTGACGCTCTTGCGGCAAAAATTCTGACCGAGAGAGGCTTTGACGTCGGCGTCGATTCGTTCGGCGAGACCGTTCCGGTCCGATTCCAGTACTTCGATGACAGCGATAATTATATCATTGCCGCCGGCTGCTCTGCCTTTGAACTGCGGTTCAATCCCGGGGCAGAGGTGATATGCCGGGCCGCAAAACGGCTTGAAGAACCGACGGTTCCGTTCTGTTACCGATACGAAAATGCGAAAGGGCAGCGATTCCTTGTCTTCAACTGCAACGGCAAGGATAACGAGATGCTCCTGCGGCATCACGGAAACGCCAAAGTCATAGCGGATCACACCGAGTGGCTTTCCGGAGAAAAACTGCCCGCCTTTTGTTACGGCAATCCCAATTTGTATATCCAATGCAAAGAAGATGCCCAAAGCATGGTGATCGGTATCTGGAACTTCTTTGAGGATACGGCTTTGGAACCCGTCATTGAACTGGGACAGAAATACAAAAGTGCGGAGTTTTTGAACGGCTCCGGCACGTTCCGCGGGGATTTCGCCCATCTTACCGATATTCCGCCCTTTGGCTTCCGCGGTATCGTCCTGACGAAATGACCCCAGAGAGAAAACAACGCTTTGCACACACAAACTCTGCCGTTTTCAGGAAATGCCGATCACACCATTACGCCATCCTATGTCTATTACGGACTCTGAGAAAGGAGCGTTATCATGAATAAATGCCAAAGCATTCGTTCCGACTGGCACATCCACTCTCATTGCAGCTGCGACAGCGCCTGCCTGACCTTTGAGGATCTCATCGCCGACGCAAAAGCTCTGGGGCTGACCGATTTCGGCATCACCGATCACTATCATACCCGGATCCAGGAGCCGGACATTGCCGCTTCCCGCGCCGAATACGACGCCGCACTTCTGCGGCATCCCGAGCTTGCCGGGCACTTTCATTTTGGCATTGAGGCCACCCTCGTTTCCGACTGGGAGGTAGGCATCATTGCCCGCGGCGAATATACCGAGCCGCCCATCTACGGTCTGCGCAGAGGCGGTCCCGCTCATTCTCCGGTTCTTCTGGATTTCGACGAGGAATTCATGGCCCGCTACGGCATCGAGTATGTGGTCACCGGTATGCACTGGTCCATGTACTGCGCCACCGATGCCCGGACCATGGCCAAGGAATACCATCGGCAGTATATGTACGCCGCCACCCATCCCTTTACCACCATCATGGCGCACTATCTCTGGTGGGATTCCAGCCTTCTGCCCACAGTTCCCAACCCCTTCACGGATTTCACTGTAATCTCCGACACCATGCGCAGCGAACTGAAAGCCGCGCTGCTGGAATGCCATACCGCCTTTGAGCTCAATCCCTGCATGATCTGCAAGGATACGCTCCCCGAGACCTTCCGTGATGCTTATCTGGGATGGGTCGCCGAACTGCAGCGCAGCGGCGTGGTTTTAAGCATGGGCAGCGACTGCCACAACGCCCATCTTCGCACGGATTATTATGCGACGATGAACGAGCGGCTTGCCCATTACGGCATTGACCGTTCAAAGCTGTTCTGTCTGTAAAGGCATCGTTCAGTTGACGTTTATCCATATTTACACACAAAACCCCGGCCTGTGATGATTTCACAGGCCGGGGTTTGATCATACTACGCCAGGAACCGTTTCTTCATTGCGGCAGGATCTCCGTCAGTTCCCGGAGACTCCCGATCACAAAATCGATTTCTACATCCTCCGGCATCGCTTTTTTCCGGGGATTATACCAGCACACATCCATTCCGGCAGCCTTCGCGCCTCTCATATCGTTTGAAAGCGAGTCTCCCACCATCAAACATTCCTCCGGACGGCATCCCAGATCCCGCAGCACATATTCAAAGAACGCAGCCGTCGGTTTGATGGCGCCCACGGCCTCGGAAATATAGGTTCTGTAAGTATACGCTGCGAAGGGAACGGTTCGCTGCGTCTGCATTTTTGTAAGTCCGTTGCTTGCCAGCACCAGCCGGTATCTCCCGCTCAAAGCCCGGTACACCTCCAGCGTATCCGCTTCCATGGGAACAATCGACGCGCTTACGCTGTCCAGATAACAGGCTGCAAGCTTATCCGGATCGCATTCCAGCGCCAGCGCTTCACGCAAATATGCAAAGTGCATATGCACGTACTGCATATAATACTCGTGATAATGCGCCTGAACCTCCGGGTCACCGGTGTCGTCAAGGCGGGACTCCGCCCAGGCCTTCCAGCCGCATTTTTCATCCAGCTTTTCAAAGTCCGCGTCATCCCGGATACCAAGAAGCGCCGCCATGTCTTTCCGCGCAGCTGCGTATGCTGCGCCAAAATCCAGCAAAGTATCGTCAATATCGAAAACAATGTAGCTATATCCGTCCATTTGTTCACCTTTTTACCAAATCCGCTTTCCCCGGTGATTTGCAACAGTATAGCACAGTCCTCTCCCCCTGTCAAGAAAACCCTTTGTTATTCAGATGATTTTCAGTCCCCGCATAATTCTTACGGAATATTTTCTTTTTTTACTTGCTTTATGCACGTAGCTGTGATAAATTATACAATAGAGTGTATATGCATCAATGCATATTCCCATCTCTCATCCAACAGGAGTCCTTTGCGTGTCTTATGAGCTTTTAAACCGCCTGCGCACGCCGCAGGATCTTCATAATCTGACAGACGCCGAGCTTGAGAGCCTGTGCGGTGAAATCCGCACCTTCCTCGTCGATCACATCTCCCGTACCGGCGGGCATCTTGCCTCCAATCTGGGAATTGTGGAGCTCAGCGTCGCCATCGCGCTGGAATTTGATACCGCCCGGGACCGGATTCTCTACGACGTCGGCCATCAGAGCTATGTTCACAAGCTGCTCTCCGGCCGCCGGGATGGATTTGATACCCTGCGCAGCTTCGGCGGTATGTCGGGCTTTCCCCGTCCGTGGGAAAGTGAGCATGACGCTTTTGTGGCGGGGCATGCCTCCAATTCCATCTCCGCCGCCCTCGGCATGGCCCGTGCCAGACGTCTCATGGGAGACGATTATCACATCGTCCCCGTCATCGGCGATGCCTCCCTTGCCGGCGGTATGGCCATGGAAGCCCTCAACGACGTGGGGCACACCCAGGAGCCGCTCATCGTCATCCTCAACGACAACGCCATGGCCATCTCCCCCAGTGTGGGCGCTTTGGCGGAGCATCTGTCCCGTATCCGGCTGCATCCGGCCTATTTTCGCCTGAAAACTCAGGCGCACAAGCTTGTCAGCGAACGTTTCGGCGCTTTCCTGCACCGGGTCAAGCGCCGTATCAAGGGTCTGATCATCCCCGGTACCTTCATCGAGAACATGGGCATCACCTATCTTGGCCCCGTGGACGGTCATGATCTGCCCAGACTGCGTCAGATCCTGCGCTTTGCCAAGGAGCAGACCCAGCCGGTGCTTATCCACTGCATCACTACTAAGGGCAAAGGCTACAGCCATTCCGAAAACCGTCCCGAAAAGTACCACGGTATCGTGGAATTTGATATTGAATCCGGCCAGACACTGAAGAAGAACAAGCGCGGCTTCTCCGACACCTTCGGCGAGACGCTGACCTCCCTCGCCCGCGAGGACGAGCGCATCTGTGCCGTCACCGCCGCCATGCCTGCCGGTACCGGACTCATCGGCTTCTCCCAGACCTTTCCCCACCGCTTCTTCGACGTGGGCATCGCTGAGCAGCACGCAGTCACCATGGCTGCCGGCATGGCACACCGCGGCCTGCGTCCGGTCTGTGCCATTTACTCCACGTTCCTGCAGCGCGCCTACGATCAGATCATCCATGACGTTGCCATCGATCCCCATCGGCTGATTCTCGCCGTTGACCGCGCCGGTCTCGTCGGTGCAGACGGCGAAACCCATCAGGGAGTCTTTGACGCGACGTTTTTAAGCTCCATTCCGGGCATGACCCTCTATTCCCCCGCCTCCTGCGACGAACTGTCCGGCATTCTCACCCGGGTTCTGCGCACAGACGGCGGTCCCGTCGCCATCCGCTATCCCCGCGGCGGCGACGGACTCTACACGGATGACCGTTCCGGCACGCCTGTATCCGTGATCCGCGACGGCTCCGACGTGACGCTTTTATGCTACGGCATCATGGTCAATCAGGCCCTGAAAGCCGCCGAGGCGTTGGAAAAGAAGGGAATTTCGGCCCGTATTGTCAAGCTTTTCACCCTCAAGCCCCTGCCCGACCTCCAGGCTGCCGCCCTCTGCACGGATAAAATCGTCCTCGTTGAGGACTGCGTCCCCACAGGCTCCATCGGCACCCAGCTTCTGGCGGCCTTCCTGCGTCAGGGGTTTGTCCCCCGCATTGCTCATCTGACCACCGGTGAGCAATTCCTGCCCTGCGGCAGCGTGCAGGAGCTATACGATCACTGCGGCATCGGCGCGGATGCAATTGCCGGAGCCGCTGAAAGGTTAATCCATGAACGATCCGATGTTTGAGATAAAAGCTTCCGACGCGCCCCAGCGTCTGGATGCAGCGCTGGTATCCCGCGGCCTGCTCTCCGGGCGTGACCGGGCCTGTGAACTGATTAAGCTTGGCCGCGTCTTTGTCAACGGAGAGCCCTGCACCAAGCCTGCCCGTAAGGTCACGGCGGCAGATGCGCTGACCGTGGACGATGAAGGCCGCGACTTTGTCAGCCGCGGCGGAGTGAAGCTTGAGCATGCCATGCAGGCATTTCATCTCACCTGCGAAGGTCTGGTCTGCGCCGATATCGGTGCATCCACCGGCGGCTTCACCGACTGTATGCTGCGCCGAGGCGCTGCCAAAGTCTACGCCATTGACGTGGGAAGGGATCAGCTCGATCCCCGCCTGCGTGCCGATCCCCGTGTGGTGTCCATGGAGGAGACCAACATCCGCGATGTGACACCCGAATCGCTGGGAGAACTGCCCGCCTTTATGACCACCGATGTCAGCTTCATCTCTCTGCGTACGATCTTTGATGATCTCTGCGCACTGCTGGCTCCCGGAGGTACGCTGGCGGCACTCATCAAACCCCAGTTTGAAGCCGGCCGCTCCGACATCGGCAAGAACGGCGTCGTCACCAATCCCCGCGTACATGAGCGCGTCCTGCGGGACGTCTGCGCAGATGCACAGGCCAAGGGGCTTGGCTTACGTGCGCTGACCTATTCCCCCATCCGCGGACCTGCCGGCAACATTGAATACCTTGCCCATTTTGTCAAGGGCGGCGGGAGTATCTTCCCCGATCTGTCAGCCCTTGTGAAGGAAGCCCATCTTCGCACGAAAGATTCAGGAAAGGGCGGTAAATCCTCATGATGGATATCCAGCACCCTCCCGTACGCTGCGCAACGCTTTTCTATAACCGCCGGCGTGACGAGGCCTATCCCGTCATGCTGCGCGCCGCCGAGCAGCTCCGGCTCTCCGGTGTTGAAGCTCTGCTGTGCTCAGATTCCGATCTGCCCGCGCAGCCCTTTGTCCGCCGCGTTACCATGGATGAGGCCATGGAGCACTCGGATATGGCCATCGTCATCGGCGGCGACGGTTCCATCCTGCGGGTCGCCGCCAGCGCTGCGCCCCGCGATATTCCCATTCTGGCTGTCAACATGGGACACCTGGGCTTTATGAGCGAGCTGGAACCCACCGAGCTTACCCAGATTCCCCCCATCATGCAGGGCCGCTATCGTATTGACCGCCGCATGATGCTGGAGGCCAGCATCGTCTGCCCCGGTTCCAACGTATCCCTGGGCCATGTACTCAACGACGTCGTCATCAACCGCAGCCACTCCGGCCGTATACTGGATCTGGACGTGTACGCCGATGATGAGCACGTGCTCCATCTTCATGCCGACGGCGTCATCGTCGCCACTCCCACCGGTTCCACCGCCTATTCCCTCTCCGCCGGCGGCCCTATCATCGAGCCTGCTGCCGAGGCCATCGTCATCACCCCCATCTGCGCCCACGGTCTGTACGCCAAGAGCCTCGTATTCTCCCACAAGCGCCGGATTCTCCTGTGCGTACGCCACGAAGCGCAGCTCTCCCTGGACGGTCAGGAGCTCATCGCCCTGCCGCAGGGCGATACCATCGCCGTCACCCGCTCGCCCTATGTCACAAGCCTTGCCCGTATCTACAACAAGAGCGTCTTTGACGTCATCCGCAACAAACTGACCTATCCCGCCCGTCCGGGTATATAAATACATCTGCCAGCAAAGGAGCCGACACTGCTATGGATCAACTCAACAAGAGATCTTATTCCGTGAAGTTTCAGCGTCAGTCCAAAATCCTGGAATTGATTGAGAAGGAGCCGCTGGAAACCCAGGAGGAGCTCAGCGCCCGCCTGCGTGCCTGTGGATTCGATACCACCCAGGCCACCGTCTCCCGTGATATCAAGGAGCTGCGTCTGATCAAAGTCATGACCACCGACGGCAGCTACCGCTATGCCGTCTCCACCGCCGATGTGGAGGCCAGCCGCCTCACCCGCATCCGCAAGATCTTCCGCGAGAGCGTGACCAGCATCGCCGTGGCCCAGAACATGGTGGTCATCAAGACCCTGCCCGGCCTTGCCAGCGCCGCAGCCTACGCCATCGATGCTATGCGCAACCCCGATGTAGTGGGTTCTCTGGCCGGTGACGATACCGTTTTTTGCGTCATGACCAACAATCCGGCAGCCGACGCCTTCAAGGATGAGGCCGGCAAGCTGCTGCTGTAAGGTGTAATCGGGATGCTTGAGCTTCTCCATATTGAAAATGTCGCGGTCATCGAATCCGCCGACATCCAGTTCCTGCCCGGCATGAACGTGCTCACCGGTGAAACCGGCGCCGGTAAATCGATCATCATCGACTCCCTCGGCGCACTGCTCGGCGGCAAGGCCAGCCGTGATCTGGTGCGTACCGGTACCTCCCGTGCCTGCGTCACCGGCGTGTTCGCCGCTCTTTCCCCCACCGTGCAGGAAGCCCTGGCAGCGCAGGGCATTACGCCGGAGGAAGATTCCGTCATCCTGCAGCGTGAATTTTCCGCCGAAGGCCGCAGTGTCTGCCGCATCAACTCCCGTCCGGTGGCTCTTGCGCTTCTGCGGCAGGTTGGTGAGCTGCTGGTGAGCATCAACGGTCAGCACGACAGTCAGCAGCTGCTGCGCGAGTCGTCCCATCTGGATTTCGTAGACCGTTACGCCGCCGATGCCGATCTGCTCACCGCTTACCGGGACGCTTACCGCCGTTTCAAGGGCATTGAAGCGGAAATGTCCTCGCTGCGCATCGACGAGGCCGAAAAAGAGCGCCGCATCGATATGCTGCGCTATCAGATCCGTCAGCTTGAGGAAGCAAAGCTGCGCGAAGGCGAGGATGAAGAACTGGAAGCCAAGCGCAAGACCGTTCAGCACGCCCAACGCCTCTCCGATGCCGCTTCCAGCGCCGATCGCTGGCTCAACGGCGGTGAGGATGGCGAGGGCGCGCTCTCTCAGGTCAAGCAGACCATTGCCGTGCTGCGCTCCTGCGCCAATTACAGCGACGAAATGGCAGATCTCGGCGAGGAGCTGCAGAGTCTCTGCTACGATCTGGAAGACGTGGCCGAGCGTATCGCCGATATGCGCTTTGCCGGTGATGATGCCGAGCTTGACCGCATCGAATCCCGCCTTGATACCCTCGATAAACTGCGCAAGCGCTACGGTCCCACCGTTGCGGACATGCTTGCGCACCTTTCTCATGCAAAAGAAGAGCTTGACAGCATGGAATACGCCTCCGACCGGCTTGCCCAGCTGGAAGCCGAGCGCAAAACCGCCGGTCGTGCTGCCGTTGCCGCAGGGCGGCGTTTAAGTGAGCGCCGCCGCGAAGCAGCCCACGCTCTGGAAACGCAGATCAACGCAGAGCTTGCCTATCTGGACATGCCCCGCGCACGCTTTCACGTGCACTTCATTCCCTCCGAAAAGCCCACATTGGGCAAGGATGGGCTTGATAAGCTCTGCTTCTATATTTCCGTCAACGCAGGCGAAGAGCCCAAACCTCTGGCGAAAGTCGCCTCCGGCGGTGAGCTTTCCCGCGTGATGCTTGCCATCCGCAACGTGCTCTCCGACGGCGACGAAGTCCCGACGCTGATCTTCGACGAAGTGGACGCCGGTCTCTCCGGCCGCGCCGCAGGCAAGGTCGCCGAAAAGCTGGCAACCCTTGCCGCCTCCCGTCAGGTCATGTGCGTCACCCATCTTTCCCAGCTTGCCGCCATGGCCGATCGTCAGCTGCGCATCCGCAAGACGGAATCTGACGGCCGCACCTTCACCCTCGTGGAAGTCCTCTCCGAGGAGGGCCGCGAGCAGGAGCTTGCCCGTATCAACAACGGCGAGCACATCACCGAGATTGCGCTGGCAGGCGCCCGCGAAATGCGCCGTGCCGCCGAAGAATTCAAAGCAAACAGACAGGAGAACCTCTGATATGTATACCGTTATCCCCGTAGGCGGTGTTCCCGGCGGCGAGTGCTATCTGCTGACCACCGAGGATCGCGCCATTCTCATTGATTCCGGCTTTCCCTGCAGCGCAGACCGCGCCCTTGTCAACATCCGCCGTGCGCTGGAAGGCCGCCCCCTCACTCACATCCTGCTGACCCATTCCCACTACGACCACGCCGGCGGCTCCGCCCGTATCCGTCAGGAATACCCGGAGGCAAAGGTCGTGGCGGGTGCTCATGCCGCGAAGATCCTTGCAAAGGATTCCGCCCGCGCGCTGATGCGTGAGCTCTCCGAGTCTGCCGCTGCCGATCAGGGCATCGCCGGTACCGGCTACAATGATGCCATCGACGAGCTGTCCGTGGATATTCCCGTCACCGACGGCGACATCGTGGAGGCCGGCGGTCTGCGCTTCCGCGTCATCGAGACTCCCGGCCACACCAAATGCTCCGTTTCCTACTACTGCGAGGAAGAGGGCCTGCTCATCGCCTCCGAGACCACCGGTATTGCCATCACGCCGCCCGATGTGCTGCCCTGCTACATCATCGGCTATCAGATGACGATGGACTCCATCGCAAAATGCGCCGCCCTTGCGCCGCAGGATATGCTCGTACCCCACTGGGGTCTGCTGCCCGCAGGTACGACGGGGACTTTCCTTGCCAACGCAGCCGTAGAGGCCGAAAAGCTCTACAATTTTATCCTCGAGGGACATGACGCGGGACTTGATGCCGACGGCATCGTTGCAAAGTATCGTGAGCGGTATTATACCCCCGAGGTTGCCCGCTGCCAGCCCGAGAAGGCGTTCCTGCTCAACGCAAACGCGCTGGTGCCCAGAATGCTCAAGGAAGCCGGACGGGTGGAATAGCCGCTGATTTCACATTTTTTCATACGCAAACTGCCGCCGAGATCATCGGCGGCGGTTTTTACAGCCGCGCCCCCGCAGCAGTTCTGCGGGGGCGCTTGAAGTTCAATGCAATTGTCATGCCAGCGTCAGCGCATCGCCATTCACCACGACGGTGAACACCGTGCCGGGCGCCGGGTCAGCGGCGATGATCCTGCGCGCCAGCAGCGTTTCCACATACTGCTGCAGGTACCGCTTGAGCGGACGCGCGCCGTAGACGGGATCATAGGCATTATCGATGACAAAGGCCTTCGCCTCTTCGGACAGTTCGCAGGAGATGAGCTTATCCTTGAGTCGGCGGTTGAGGTCGGCCATCTGCAGATCGATGATCAGGGTGATGTTCTCGCGGGTCAGGGGTTTATAGAACACGATCTCATCCAGACGGTTGAGGAACTCCGGCCGGAAGCTGCGGCGCAGCAGATCGTTGACGGCAGAACGCGATTCCTCGGTGATATTGCCTTCCCCGTCGATGCCGTCCAGCAGGAACTGGGAACCGAGGTTGGAGGTCAGGATGATGATGGTATTCTTGAAGTCCACCGTGCGGCCCTGAGAGTCGGTGATGCGGCCGTCGTCGAGAACCTGCAGCAGCACGTTGAACACATCCGGATGGGCCTTTTCCACCTCGTCAAAGAGAATGACGCTGTAGGGATGACGGCGTACTGCTTCGGTGAGCTGGCCGCCCTCTTCGTAACCCACATATCCGGGAGGGGCACCGATCAGGCGGGATACGGAGAATTTCTCCATATACTCGGACATATCAATACGCACCAGGTTCTTTTCATCGTCAAAGAGACTCTCGGCCAGGGTCTTGGCAAGCTCTGTCTTACCCACACCTGTGGGACCCAGGAACAAAAATGATCCAATGGGACGGTTGGGATTCTGGATACCGGCGCGGGAGCGCAGGATTGCCTCCGACACACGTGCCACGGCCTCATCCTGACCGACCACACGCTTGTGCAGGATCTCTTCCAGATGCAAAAGCTTCTCCCGCTCGCCTTCCATCAGCCGCGCCACGGGGATGCCCGTCCAGCGTTCGACGATGCGGGCGACCTCTTCCTCCGTGACCTTGTCGCGCAGGAGGGAGTTTTCACGATCCTTCTGGGTCAGTGCTTCCTGTTCCTCCAGCTCCTTTTGCAGCTGGGGGAGCTTGCCGTACTTGAGCTCGGCTGCACGGTTGAGGTCATACTCGTTCTGGGCCTTTTCGATGTCGCGGCCCAGCTGCTCAATCTCCTCGCGCAGCTTCTGCACCTTCGTGATGGCATTCTTTTCGTTGTCCCACTGGGCTTTCATGGCATTGAAGCGGTCGCGTTCCTCGGAAAGCTCCTTCTGAATCTCTTCCAGATGGGCTTTTGCACCTTCATCTTTTTTCAGCGCAGCTTCTTCGATTTCAAGCTGGATGATATGGCGGGAAATTACGTCCAGATCCGTCGGCATGGAATCGATCTCCGTGCGGATCATGGCACAGGCCTCATCCACCAGGTCAATGGCCTTATCCGGCAGGAAACGGTCGGAAATATAGCGGTGGGACAAGGTCGCGGCGGCGATCAGGGCGTTATCCTGAATCTTCACGCCATGGAACACCTCATAGCGCTCTTTCAGACCGCGCAGGATGGCGATGGAGTCCTCGACGGTAGGCTCATCCACCAGTACCGGCTGGAAACGGCGTTCAAGCGCCGGATCCTTTTCGATATACTTGCGGTACTCATCCAGGGTCGTGGCGCCGATGCAGTGCAGCTCGCCGCGGGCAAGCATGGGCTTTAAGAGATTGCCCGCGTCCATCGCGCCCTCGGTCTTACCCGCACCTACGATGGTGTGCAGCTCGTCGATGAACATGATGATGCGGCCCTCGGATTTGCGCACTTCCTCCAGCACAGCCTTCAGGCGTTCCTCAAACTCGCCCCGGTACTTGGCGCCTGCAATCAGCGCGCCCATATCCAGCGAGAAGATGGTCTTGTCCTTCAGGCTTGCCGGAACGTCGCCGCGCACGATACGCTGGGCAAGGCCCTCGGCAATGGCAGTCTTACCAACACCCGGCTCACCGATGAGCACGGGGTTATTCTTGGTCTTGCGGGAAAGAATGCGGATGACGTTGCGGATCTCGTCGTCACGGCCGATGATGGGGTCGAGCTTCTGGGAACGCGCCCGCTCCACCAGGTCATCGCCGTACTTTTTGAGGGCTTCGTAGGTTTCCTCCGGCGAGTTGGAGGTCACGCGGGCAGAGCCGCGTACGGTGGAGAGTGTCTGCAGGAAGCGCTCCTTGGTGATGCTGTAACGTTTGAACAGCTCCTTGAGGTTCTTGTCGGAGCTCTCGAGCATCGCCAGCACCAGATGCTCCACCGAAATGTATTCGTCCTTCATCGATTCGGCAATACGCTCGGATTCGTTAAAGAGCTGATCCAGGCTCTGGGAAATATAAATCTTATCGGGCTCACGGCCAGCGCCGGTCACCTTCGGAAGGCGGTCGATATAACTCTGAACGTCGCGGATTACGCTTTCGGTATCGACGCCCATCTTCGTCAGAAGCTGCGCCGTAAGTCCCTGCTCCTGCGTCAGCAGCGCTGAGAGCAGATGTACCGGTTCCATGCTCTGATTGGCATGCTCGATTGTCAGACTCTGGGCGCGCTGGATCGCTTCCAGAGATTTTTCCGTGTATTTCTGTGCATTCATGTGCGTCATTCCTTTCATGAGATCATTGTCCCGGGAGGGTACTGCACATTCTTCATCCTCCCCTTGGGACATGTTCAGTATACTTGGCTTTTATTATTCTTTCATGAAGTAATTATGAACCATTTGTAAACATTAGCACTCGTGCCGCAAGAGTGCTAAAACCGACATGGTCAGATTTTCCTGTTTTTTGATAAAAATTGCATTTTTGCAGGATTTTTTCTCTCATTTCCAGTTTTTACCCACCAAGAAGCACATCGCACATACTCATATGCTGAAAAAGGGATGCAATCACCCCCGGATCTTCCGTTCTCCCGGCTGAGCAGACAGATTGCATAAAGATAATCATCATTTAACAAAAAAGCTCCCAAACAAAAGAAATTGACAAGTATTTGCGAATGTGTTACACTTAATGATTATAAGGGATACTTTTGGCTTCCGGCCGAAGCGTACCTTAAAATACAGCACAAAGGGGGGATCCGCCATTTCGGAGCCGCTGAAAAGAATCACGATCTTTGCCGGTCACAACGGCAGCGGCAAAACGCAGCTCACCGTCAACCGGTCGCTCTACTGGAAGCAGCAGCTTTCCGCGCCGGTCGTCGCCTGCGACATGGATACGGTCAAGCCGTACTTCCGCGGCAAGGACGCTGAGCCTGTACTCGTCAGCGCCGGCGTACAGTTCATCGCGCCGCAGCTTGCCAACTCCAACGTGGATCTGCCCACCGTCCCGCCGGAAATCCGTCTCATTTTCGATCAGCCCGAGGTTCACGCGTTCCTCGACGTCGGAGGAGATACTGAAGGCGCTGTGGCGCTGGGACAGTTCTCACGCGAGCTCAAGGATATTGGATACGATATGCTGCTGGTTGTCAACCAGCGCCGGTATCTGACCCGCGAGCCCGACGAGGTACTTGAGCTGATGCGCGACATTGAGACTGTAGCCCGTCTGCCCTTCACCGGCATCGTCAACAACACAAACCTCGGCGACGAAACCACCGCCGCCGTAATCGCCGACTCGCAGCCCTTTATCCGGGAGCTTTCCCGGCTTTCCGGACTGCCCGTGGTCGCCACCGCCTGCCGCGAGGACATCACGCTCCCCGACGGCACCTATGACGGCGAACTGTGGCCGGTACACGTCTACCGCAAGACTGAGTGGGCGATCTACGACGACCAGTAAAATCGTATTCACACCTTTTGAAAGGAGCTCACTGCTATGGCAAAGCTGACCATCCGCGAGGATATGTGCAAAGGCTGCGGCCTGTGCGTATCCGTCTGCCCCAGAAAGATCCTGGCGCTGTCCAAGACCCGCTTCAATGCCAAGGGTTACAATGCCGTCGAATGCACCGATATGGAAAAGTGCATCGGCTGCGCGATGTGCGCCACCATGTGTCCCGACGTAGTCATCAAGGTCGAGAAATAAGCCCTCACTACACACAGAAAGGAATGCTAGTCCATGTCTGAAAAAGTCATTATGAAGGGCAACGAGGCGCTGGCCGAGGCCGCAATCCGCGCCGGCTGCAAATGCTTCTTCGGTTATCCCATCACTCCCCAGACTGAGGTCGCCGCTTATATGTCCAAGCGTATGGCCAAGGCCGGCGGTGTTTACTTACAGGCTGAAAGCGAAGTTGCCGCCATCAATATGGTTTACGGCGCCGCTGCCACCGGCACCCGCTGCATGACCTCTTCCTCCAGCCCCGGTATCTCCCTGAAGTCCGAAGGTATCTCCTACCTCATCGGCGCCGATCTTCCCGCCGTCATCGTCAACATGGTCCGCGGCGGCCCGGGTCTGGGCGGTATTCAGCCTGCGCAGTCCGACTACTATCAGGCCACCCGCGGCATCGGCCACGGTGACTCTCACCTGCTGGTCTTTGCTCCCGCTACCATCCAGGAGATGGTTGACCTGATGACCGACGCTTTTGATCTGGCCGACGAGTATCGCGTCCCCGCCATGATCCTGGGCGACGGCGCCATCGGCCAGATGATGGAGCCCGTTACCCTGCCCGAACCCAAGGCTAACCTCATCGAGAAGCCCTGGGCCACCAACGGTACCGAGATGTCCCGTCCCCACAACATCGCCAACTCCCTCTATCTCCAGCCCGATGCTCTTGAAAAGAACATCCGTGACCGCTATGAGCGTTACGCCATCATCGAGGAGAAGGAAGCCCGCTGCGAAGAGTACATGGCCGACGACGCCGACATCCTCATTGTTTCCTACGGCATCGCTTCCCGTATCGCCAAGTCCGCCATCAAGCGCGCCCGCGCCGAAGGCATCAAGGTGGGTCTGCTGCGCCCCATCACCCTGTGGCCCTTCCCCGTCAAGACCATGCAGAAGCACGCCGGTCACGTCAAGGCTTTCCTCGACGTCGAGCTGAACATGGGCCAGATGGCCGACGACGTGCGCCTGGCCATCAACTGCGCCAAGCCCGTTGAGTTCGCAGGCCGTACCGGCGGTATCATCATCACTCCCGAGGAGATCCTCGCCAAGCTGCGCGAAATGGAGGCTAAGTAAAATGA
>SVMB01000075.1 GCA_015067675.1 Oscillospiraceae bacterium | reverse complement strand
GCCAAGATCGATGACTGGGGCAAGCGCCGTCTGGCCTACGCCATCAACGATCTGCACGAGGGTTACTACACTCTGGTGGAGTTCACCGCTCCCCAGGCGTTCCCCGCCGAGCTCGACCGTGTCTATAAGATCACGGACGGTATCATGCGTTCCATCATCGTCAACATCGACGAGAAGTAAGGAGAACCATCCATGCTGAACCGTGTTGTGATCATGGGACGGCTGGTTGCTGATCCCGAACTGCGATACACTCCCTCGAATGTTCCCGTCTGTACGCTGCGCGTTGCGGTTGACCGCAAGTTCGCCCGTCAGGGTGAGGAACGCGAGACGGATTTCTTTGACGTCGTTACCTGGCGTCAGACCGCCGAGTTTGTCGCAAAATATTTTACCAAAGGCCGCATGATCGCGGTCGACGGTCACCTGCAGACCCGTAAGTGGAAGGACAAGATGGACCAGAACCGCATCAGCGTGGACATCGTGGCCGACGACGTGAGCTTCTGCGGTGACAAGCCTGCCGGAGATACGCGCAGAGATGACACGCGCTATGCCGAACCTCCGATGTATGCAGAGCCTCCCCGCTATGCAGCTCCCGCTGCTCCTGCGGCGCCTGCACAGGCCGCTCCCGCCCGCGCGTCCAAGCTGCCTCCCGTCTCCGACTTCTCGGAGCTGGTTGAGGATGATGACCGCGTGCCCTTCTAAACCCAGAGCTACAGCGTGCGCCCGGAACTTTTTCCGGGAACACGATAATCCGTTTCCGATTCGCGGAAACGTCCCTTTATTCTAAAAAGGAGGAAAATATCATGGATAACACCAACCGTGAGGCCCGTCCCGAGCGCGCCGAGCGTCCCGCCGCCGCTGCCCGTCCCCGCAAGCGCCGCAAGGTCTGCACCTTCTGCGCCGAGAAGATCGAGCACGTCGATTATAAGGACGTCGCCAAGCTTCGCCGTCACGTCTCCGAGCGCGGCAAGATCCTGCCCTGCCGTATGACCGGTGCCTGCGCCGAGCATCAGCGTCAGCTGACCGTCGCCATCAAGCGCGCCCGTCACATCGCTCTGCTGCCCTACGTGGCCGAGTAATCATCGCCTTTTAAAAGCGTACCGCTTTCGCGGTACGCTTTTTGTTTTCCTCCGAATCGGACCGTTTTTTCCGGTTTCATACTTTTTGCGCTCTTTTTCCGCTTTTATTCAACCAAATCGCCCCCTGCTTTTGGCAGATTGTATGCCTTGTTTTGCTCTTTTTTTATCAGTTTTATCTTATTACAATTCCTGTAATAAACACCATCCAAATTCTGTAAACGAATTGTAAACAGGCTCCCGCCGTAATTTTGTCGCGTTCCGTGAAAACGACCTCGTATTTTCCATTTTATGGTATTTATGGTCCAAATGCCATAAATTTTCTTTTGCTATCTATAAATAAGTGCCGATTATACCAATGGGGTGTGAAAAAAACTTTGCTCCGGTTGGCGATTTTCCCAAAAAACCTCTTGCATTTTCTTTCACGACGTGTTAATATACGGTTAGCCAATATCAACAAAGTGGCAAACGAAGAAAGGAAGGTCCCCGACTATGACAAAGCGTATTTGGTCCCGCGTCCTGCTCATGCTGCTTGTCGCTGCCCTCGTGTTCACCACGGCTTGTGGCGGTAACAGCAACACCAACACCACTGCAGCTGCCACCACCGCTGCTGCTGCCGGCAGCACCACCGCCGCTGCCACCACCGCTGCTCCTTCCGACGAGATCCCCAGCATTACCTGGGTTCTGTGCGCCGGTAAGAAGACCGACAACGACATGGTCATGGAGCACCTGTCCCAGTACATCCTCGAGAAGATCAACGTCAACGTCACCATCAACAACATGGAAAACGCTGACTACAAGGAAAAGATCTCCGTCATGCTGAGCACCGGCCAGGACATCGACATGGTCACCTGTAACGGCTCTTACGGCAACCCCATCGCCGACATGGTTAAGATCGAAGCCATCCAGCCCGTCACCCAGTATAAGGACACCCTGCTGGCCGACGCCGTTGCCGTCCTGCCTGAGAACATCTGGAAGGATGCCACCTACGACAACGAGATCTGGGGCGTGCCGCTCTACAAGAACCGCGTTCGTAACTACGACTTCATCTACAACAAGACCATGGCTGAGGCCGCCGGCGTCCAGGATCAGATGGAAGCCCTGAAGTGGGATTGGGCCCCCGAACTGATGGAAGCCCTGTACCCCATCAAGGAAGCCGTTGACAACTCCGGTATCCCCTCTGCTCCCTTCCTGACCCAGTGCTGGCCTGCCACCACCGTCCGCGTCTTCGCCGCTATGGATATCCTCCAGGGCGACAACCAGAAGAAGGCCTATGCTTCCGTCAACATCGACGGTGAAGAAGCCATCCCCTCTCAGGAGTTCGGTAAGGTTTACAACCTCTACGGCACCGAGGAGTACCTCGAGTGGTGTAAGCTCTCCTGGCAGTGGGTCCAGGACGGCCTGATCCCCGCCGACGATATGAAGAACATCGACCCCGATAACGCCTTCAAGAACAACGGCGAACTCTTTGCCTGGACTTCCTCCGGTCTGACCGACCTGGATCTCCACTCTGTCTCCCCCGACTTTGAGACCATCCTTATCCGCTCCACCAAGGCCATCGGTCTGGCCAATGCCTCCAACGGCGTTTACTGCGTGCCCACCGCTTCCGACAATGTCGAAGAAGCCTGTAAGCTGATGAACCTCACCAACTCTGACTCCTACCTGTCCACCTCCATGCGTTACGGCATCGAGGGTACCCACTGGAAGTGGGGCGAGGACGGCCAGGTCACCGTTGGCTTCGAAGGCTCCCGTAACGCCGACGCTTCCAACCGCGGTTACTACTACTGGTACGGCATTGAATGGGGCAACCTGTTCATCATCAACCCCGCCAAGGAATCTGCCGCCGCCACCTTCGTTGAGGACCTGCGTGCCCTGAACGAGGACGGTTCCACCGTTTCCAAGTACTACGGCTTCATCTTCGATATCGCCGAGGTCACCGAGTATGTCGGCGCCATCGACCAGGTCGTCGCCCAGTACTTCGATCAGTGCGGTAACGGCCGCCTGCCCACCGTCGAGGACATCGACGCCACCTTTGATGCTTTCAATCAGCAGATGGAAGCCAATGGTCTGGCCAAGGTCATCGAGGCTGCTCAGGCTCAGCTCGAGGCTTATGCCGCTGCCAACAACCTGTAATTCTGCACTGGCAGTTTAACCCCGTAAACACTCTGTGATGACGGCAGGGCCCTCTACGCGCAGAGGGCCCTGCCTGAATTATATCCGCACTTGTCAAATCAAATCGGAAAGGAGCCATTGTCTGTGGAGAAAGTTCGCACTCTTTCCAAAGCCCTGGGTAAGGATCTCAAGCGCAACTGGATTCTCTACCTGATGTCGCTGCCGTCCATCGCACTGCTCATCATCTTTAACTACATCCCCATGATGGGTCAGCTGCTGGCCTTCAAGAAGTTCACCGTCAAGGGCGGTATCTTCGGAAGCCCCTGGAACGGCATCCAGAACTTCAAGTTCCTCTTCACCACTACCGATGCCTGGATCATCACCCGCAACACCGTTGCCTACAATGTGGTCTTTATCGCCTTGACCTACGTCTGCGCCATTGCGCTGGCCATCGCTCTGTCCGAGCTGCGCAGCAAACGTGCCGCCAAGGTTTTCCAGACCATTTTCATCATGCCCCACTTCCTCTCCATCGCCATCGTAGCCATCATCGTTTACGCTTTCCTTGGTACCACCAACGGTTTCGTCAACGTGGTTCGCCGCTTCTTTGGCGCCGAGAAGAACATCAACTGGTACTACAACGTCCCCTTCTGGCCGCCTCTTCTGGTATTCATTCACCTCTGGAAGGGCGTCGGCTATCAGGCAGTCGTGTTCCTGGCCTCCATTTCCGGTATCTCCGCTGAATACTACGAAGCGGCAATGCTCGACGGTGCCAGTAAGATGCAGCAGATCCGCTACATTACCCTGCCTCATCTGCGTTCCATCACCACGATCCTGCTGATCATGGCTGTTGGTTCCATCTTCAACGGTGACTTCGGTCTGTTCTACACCGTCACCCAGAACACCGGACAGCTCTACCCCGTCACGCAGGTTATCGATACCTACGTTTACAACGCCCTGATCAACCTCAACGACTTTGGTCGTTCCTCCGCAGCTGCTTTCTATCAGTCGATCGTCGGTTTCTCTCTGGTCATGCTGTCGAACGCCGTCGTTCGCAAGCTGGATCCCGACAACTCCCTGTTCTAAAACCGAATATCGTCTGAATATGAAAAAAGGAGGAAACTTACGTCATGGCTAAAAACAAAGTCAAAGCCCCGGCCAACGAGGATGTCCGTACCAAATTTGGTAAGATCTCCAAGGGCGCGAACTTCTGGCTGACGATTCTGATGGTTCTTCTGGCCGCCACGGTTGTTCTGCCGCTGCTGCTGATTGTTATCATCTCCTTCTCGTCTGCTCTGAGTATCGCCCATCGTGGCTTCACCTTCTTCCCCGAGTCCTGGTCTCTGCTGGGCTACACCTATCTGCTTGAGTCCGGCGAGCAGGTCATCCAGTCCTACCTCATCACCATCTTCTACACCGTCGCCGGTACCGTGCTTGCGCTGCTGGTCATGTCGATGTTCGCCTTTGTGCTTTCTCAGAAGCACCTGAAGGCCCGTCTGTTCCTGACCTTCTTCATGTACTTCACGATGCTGTTCCACGGCGGTCTGGTTTCCCGCTACCTGCTGTACACCCAGTACTATAACATCTACGATACGATCTGGGTCTTCCTGCTGCCGGGTCTCGTTGGCGGTTACAACGTCTTCATTCTGAGAACGTTCATCAACACCACCATTCCCGACTCTCTGTTTGAAGCAGCCCGTATCGACGGCGCCAATGACTTTACGATCTATGTTCGTATCGTCATGCCGCTGTTCAAGGCAGGTCTTGCGACGATCGGTCTGTTCAGCGTTGTCAGCCGCTGGAACGACTGGTATACGGGATTCATGTACATTGAGAAGGCTCATCTGACGCCTCTGCAGACGATGCTGGTGCGTATTCAGAAGAACCTGGAGTTCATTCTGTCGAACTCCGACATGGCAAACGAGCCCGACGGTCTGCAGAAGCTGAAAGAGATTCCGTCTACTTCGATGCAGATGGCGATTTTCGTAGTTTCGACGATCCCGATTCTGTGTGCCTATCCTTTCTTCCAGAAATATTTTATCAGCGGTCTGACCATCGGTTCCGTCAAGGGTTAATCGAGTACATACAAGACCAAGAAAGCCGTCCGGAGAGCTCCGGACGGCTTTTCTGATGAAATGCAGCACCGAATCAGGAAATGCAGTAATTGCTAAGCGTGGCACACGAAAAACGGGTCCAGGGTCCTGTGGACCCTGGCGCAGGGGTCAAAGGGGGGCGGCGTTAGCCCCCCGTCCTTCCCGTATGGCGATGTCGCAGAATGGCAGATAAAGCGTGACAGAGGACGATAAAAAAGAAAATTAAAAAAACGCAAACCTTGCTGCTTGATTTCTTTATCTGTTGTATTGCTTCGAATTGCAAGTGAAACGAGCAATGAGCCACGTTTTCGACCGTCCCCGGCGTACTTGCTTTTCCTTGCAATCACGTCCCCGGCGAAAATACAGCCTAAGAATTTTCTACATAACCGCATCAAAGAAAAAGCCCGTATTCTGCCCCGGTCAAGCCCCGGGATCACAGAATACGGGTTCTTTTTATTAGATCAGGTTGAAGAAAACGGGATCAAGCATGGCTCGTCACTCGTTACACTTGTGACTCGACGCAATGAAACAGAAGATACAATCAAGCGGTGAGGTTTTGATTCAATTTTTTTCCTTTTTTCATTTGGCCCGTCCGCTATCCGCTTTATCTTTCATTCTGTTACTGCGCCTTACGGGATCGTCCAGGGGCTACTCGCCCCTTCAACCCTCGCCAGGGTCCACAGGACCCTGGACCCGTTTCTCGTGTGCCACGCTTAGCAATCACTGCATTTCCCGATTCGGTACTGCATTTATGCTTCCACTTATGCGGCTTTCTTCTTCAGGATAAACTTCAGCGCATAGGCGACAACCACGCCCACTACAATCGCAATCGTCAGGTCGAACACAACCGTGCACACCATCGTAACCGCAAACTCAACAATCGACACCCAGATCTTCTTACTGAACATTTCCTTGATCTCGTGCCACTCGTTCATACGCCACGCAGTTACAATCAGCACGCCCGCCAGCGCCGCCAGCGGCAGCTTCGCCATAACCGGGCCCAGCAGGAACATACACGCCAGCAGTCCCACCGCATGGAAAATACCCGTCAGTCTCGTCTGGCATCCCGCCTTGATCGCAACGCTCGTACGCGCAATCGCCGCAGTCGCCGGCACACCGCCAAAGAACGGAATCAGTATATTACCAATACCCTGCGCCAGCAGCTCCTGGTTGGCATCAAAGTGCTCGTCCTTCATGCGCGACGCAGATGCACCGCACAGCAGGCTCTCAATCATGCCCAGTGCCGCAATCGTAAACGCGGGAGAGATGAAGTTCGCCATCGCGTCCCACTGCACCTCGCCCAGATTCAGGCGAACCTCGGGAAACAGCGTGCGCGGAATCACACCGACGCTGGCAACTTCAAAGCCCAGAAGGTTGGACAGAATGCCCACGATGATGATCGAAACCAGAGAGGAAGGCACCCGGGCGTTCCACTTCTTGGGGTAGACAACCATGATCAGGATGACCAGCAGACCCACCAGAATCGCCTGCCAGCTCGGGGAAAAGCCAAGCTCCGCGTAGGAGGCAAGCTTCGCCAGCGCGTTCTCGCCTTCGCTGAACGTGCCGAAGAAGTTGTCCACCTGGCCCAGCGCGATGATGATCGCAATGCCGGAGGTGAAGCCCGTCACCACCGGACCGGGGATGTAGGAAACCAGCTTGCCCAGACGGAAAATGCCGCAGAGCAGCAGGATCACGCCCGCCATGAGGCTGACGATGAAAACGCCCTGCAGCTGGTAGCGCGCAACGATGGTGATGAGGACGGCGGTCATGGCGCCGGTGGGACCGGAGATCTGGAAGCTGGCGCCGGACAGGGCGCTGATGACGATACCGGCGATGATGGCGGTGATGAGACCGGCGGCGGCATCCGCTCCGCAGCTCACACCGAAGGCCAGCGCCAGCGGCAGAGCGACGGCTGCGACGGTAATGCCCGCCAGCGCGTCCTGCGCAAGGCGCGAGGCATTATACCCGGCAAATTCGTTCCTGAGCTGACCCGCGAAGTTTTTGAACACGTGATACACTCCCTTATTTCGGCTCAAAGGCCTGATTTGACTCACAGCTACTTAGTATACGCTTTCAAACGTACATTTGCAAGGTCAAAACCGGCCAAAGATCGCCAAAATAATCCCTCTCTGTTCGTGAAATGACAAAAATGCGTCAAAAAAGCCCCGGAGCTGACGCTCCGGGGGCATTTGAACGGCTATGTGCTTACAGCGCCAGGCGCAGGATCTCGATGATCTCGTCCTTGCCGTACTCGCCGTAGCCGGGCAGGGTACGCTTGCCCTTGAAGGTGGTGTTCCAGGCCAGCTCCTCGATGCTCTCCTCGGGGATATCCAGCTGGGACAGGCGGGTGGGCATGCCGATGGAGGCGAAGAATTCCTCGGTGGCACGGATACCGGCGAGGGCGGTCTTTTCAGGCTCGGCGAAGTTCATCTCGCAGTTCCAGACGTTGACGGCGTACTGGGCGAAGCGGTGGATATTATGCTTGTAGGCGAACTTGCACCAGGCGGGGAACACGACGGCGAGACCTGCGCCGTGGGAGACGCGGTCGAACATACCGCTGATCTCGTGCTCGATCTGGTGGCAGCACATGAAGTAATCGCGGCCGAGGGCGGTCAGGCCGTTGTGGGAGAGGGAGCCTGCCCACATGAGCTGGGCGCGGGCCTCATAATCGCGGGGATTATCGATGGCGATGCGGCCGTACTCGACGACGGTCTTGAGGATACTCTCGGCGATGCGGTCGGTGAGGGCCATCTCGGACTCCTTGGTGAGGTAGCGCTCGAGGGTATGCATCATGATATCGACGATGCCGCAGCCGGTCTGCCAGCGATCGACGGTGTAGGTCAGTTCAGGGTTCATGATGGAGAACAGGGGGCGGTGGAAGTCGGAGCCGAGGCCGCGCTTTTCCCAGGTTTCATCGTTGGTGATGACGCAGGAGTTGCTCATTTCGGAGCCTGCGGCGGAGAGGGTGAGGATGGTGCCGACGGGGAGGGCAGCCTTAGGCTCGGCGACCTTGGCGAAGAAGAGGGCGGGATCCTCCTCATTGGCGGTACCGACGGCGATAGCCTTGGCGGAGTCGATGACGGAGCCGCCGCCGAGGGCGAGGATGAGCTGGACGCCGGTTTCACGGGCGAGGGCGATACCGCGGCGCACGAGGCTCATTTTGGGGTTGGGTTCAACGCCGCCGAGTTCGACGACCTCGATACCGGCGGAGGTCAGGGAGTCCATGACAGCGTCGTAGACGCCATTGCGCTTGACGGAGCCGCCGCCGAAGTGGAGCATGATTTTCTTAAAGCCGTAGCCGGCGACGATGGAACCGGCCTGCTTGTGGGTATCCTTGCCGAAAAAGACCTTGGTAGGGGCGCAGAAGACGAAATCGTTCATGGTAAGACATCCTTTCAGAGAAGTGGATTCATTTGATACCATTGTAACATGGAAGACGCATAGGTGCAAGGAAAAACGATGAGAAAAAGAGAAGATGATGAAATGCAATACCGAATCGTGAAATGCAGTAGAAGCTAAGCGTGGCACACGAAAAACGGGTGCAGGGGCGTGCCGCCCCTGCCGAGGGTTGAAGGGGCGAGTAGCCCCTGGACGTTCCCGTATGGCGATGTCGCAGAATGACAGATCAAGCGGATAGAGGACGGCAAAAAAAGAAAAAATGAAAAATACAAAACCATTCCGCTTGAACTCTTTATCTGCTGTACCAACGTCGAGTGACAAGCAGCGCGAGTCACAAGCCACGATTTCGACCGTTTCCGGCGTACTTGGCTTTCATAATTATCCCGCCTTCGGCGCAAATTCACCCTGAAAGACATAACAAGAACCCGTATTCTGCGATCCAGGTGGCTTTCCCGTTACAGAATACGGATTCTTTTTTGATGCGATTTAGAGATGTATTTTTAGGCTGTGAATACGCCGAAGATGAGATCGAACAGAAAAGCAAGTACGCCGGAAACGGTCGAAATCGTGGCTCGTCACTCGTTACACTTGTGACTCGACGCAAGACAGCAGAAAAAGACATCAACAGGCGAAGTTCCCGATTTATGATTTTTTTATTTGCCGTCCTCTATCCGCTTCATCTGTCATTCTCTTACTACGCCATACGGGAAGGACGGGGGGCTAACGCCGCCCCCCTTTGTACCCCGCGCCAGGGCCGACACGGCCCTGGACCCAGTTTCGTTGGAACGCAAAGCGTTCCAACGCCTGCGGCGTTTAGCTTCTACTGCATTTCATGATCCGGTACTGCATTTTTACAAAAGGGGCTGCCGTTTATCGGCAGCCCCTCGGTTCTTCCTTATGTTAGATGGACGCGTTCTTATTCAGCTTCACGTTCTTCTTCACAAACGTGGATTCCTTGATGCGCTTCTGCAGCAGCTCGTAGAACAGATCCTCGTCCATGTTCGCCGTGTCAATCGTCTCGCCAGTCCAGGCAGACAGATGCATCGCATTGGAAATCGTCAGGCCGCGGATGCCTTCCTGACCGGGAGCCAGCAGCTCGGTGCCGTGCAGAATCGCACTCACCCAGTTCTTCATGACCTCAACATGACCGTTGGGCGCGGGCTGGGTCGGAATCTCGCAGTGCCAGCACTCGGGATGACCAAAGTTCTTGTCACTGTTGGCGGACAGCGCGTTGAACTCGGACTCCGGAATGCGCAGACGGTCGAAGGTCAGCTTGCCGTTCTCGATAATCAGACGGCCACGGTCGCCGGAAATCTCCAGACGGTTGGTTCCGGGAGCCTCGTGGGTGGAGGTCACAAACAGACCGGTGGCGCCGTTTTCGTACTCAACATACGCGGTAACGTCGTTCTCAACCTCGATGTCACGACCCTTACCGAACTGCATGAAGGCGTGAACCTTGGTGGGCATGCCGGAAATCCACTGCCACAGGTCGAGCTGGTGGGGATCCTGATTCAGCAGGACGCCGCCGCCTTCGCCGGCCCAGGTGGCACGCCAGCCGCCGGAGTTGTAGTAGCTCTGGCTGCGGTACCAGTTGGTGATGATCCAGACACTGCGCTTGATCTCGCCCAGCTCGCCGGAAGCGATCAGCTCACGGGCCTTCTGATAGACGGGATTGGTGCGCTGGTTGAACATGATACCGAACACGAGACCCTTCTTGGCAGCCTCGTCGGCAGCAGCGTTCATCTCACGGACAGCCTTGGTGTAGACGCCGGCAGGCTTCTCGGTGAGAGCATGCTTGCCATGCTTGAAGGCTTCCTGAACGTAAACGGGATGGAAGTAGTGAGGAGTAGCGACGACAACGGCGTCGACGGGCGCCTTGGCGAAGAAATCCTCGGCATTGTCAAAGATCTCGACGGTGGAGGCGAGATTTTCTTTCGCCCACTCACGACGGATAGGCTCGATGTCGCAGACAGCGGTGAGCTCCGCCTCCGGAATCAGACCGGCGGTGAAGTTACGGGCATGGCTGGAACCCATATTGCCCAGACCAATGATACCAACACGCAGTTTAGCCATGGTATTCTCTCCTTTTCAAAAGAATCTAAAGGTAGTATAGCACAGGTTAACGGATTTGACCAGTGTTTTGCCGCGATTTTTTTCTGTGCCCCGTTTTTACCCCGATCCTTACTCCGCCGAGACCCGGATTTCGTCGCCCTCGCTGCTCATCAGCGCAAAATCCGACATATGGCTCCGGCCGAATACGTCCACTACCTCGTAAGCATACAGGTAGTCGCCGTCAATGAGCTCGCTTTCTTCCATCACGATCTCGCCGTCCACGGTAAAGCTGCCCATCGTGTAGTAGAGCTCCTCCCCTGTCTCCCAGTCAACGGAGGCAAAGATCAGCTCCACCTCGTCGCCGTCGCGCAGCTTGCGCACCGTGCGCGATACCGCGCCCGTGTCGGAGTCCACGCCCTCCCAGGCACCGTAGATCTCGTAGTGGCCGTTGTCCCCGTCGTCCCAGATGTAGGCCGCGCGCAGGTTCGTCTGCACGCCGTTGAGGAGGATGGGGATGGAGTAGATGTTGTACGCCTCGCCCTCGTCAACAAGGACGGGCGCACAGAAAAAGCCGTTGATCGTGGGCCAGACGCCCCGGAAGTTGTCGGCGAAGATGCCTTCCTCCCAGTCGGCGTGCACATCGTTGTCCATGCCCATGGTCACGTACTCGCCGTATTCGTAGTCCACGTAAAAGAGCCAGAACTGCACCGACTGCACGGCTTCCAGGCCGTCTTTGACCCAGAGCGTGTAGTTTGCGTCGTCGGTCACGGTGGTCACCAGCCGGATGTCGTAGTCATCCTCGGAGGCTGCGTCGAGCCGGGGCGCCGGTGTATCGTCGGGCGCCGAAAAGCCCGGGACGATGGCCTCGAGGAAGCGCAGATAGTGGGGACTGGGGCAGACCTCCGTGTATTCTCCGCAGTCCTGGGCACTCAGATCCAGCGGGAAGAACAGTGAAAGCCCCTGTGCGCCGTCGCGCTGACGGCCGCTGACGCTGTGGAGCACCGCGGCATCCAGCGCGTCCAGCACCGCCTGACAGGTCTCCGGCAATACATCCCGGGTGTGGGAAACCAGGTCGCCCAGATCCACCATGTTGGTGTAACCCTCGCCTGAGCTGTTGCCTCCGTAGTTCTCGGCGCGCCGCGCTCGGATGGTCAGCTCCTGCAGCTGCTCCATTTCTTCCACCAGGCCGCCCATTTCGGCTGCCAGCAGGTCAAAGCAGTTGAGCAGCGTGTCGATCCTGCGCAGATCAATCACAGAAAGCGTCGCCATGGTTTCGTCCTGACTGGCGCTGCATTTGTTGTAGTAGCCCTGGCAGATGCGCCGCCCAAGCTCCGCGCCGTGTACGTCGGGAGAGGTGCTCAGATATCCCAGAAAGTCCGCGTAATCCCAGCCGCCGCCGGGCTCAAACTCCTCCGACGCCACCATGTAGCGCCCGTAATCCCGCAGGAGCGCCGCATTTTCCAGCGTCGCCATCAGGCAGGCATCAAAGCCGATGAGCTCATAGGTCACGCCGGAGGCATCCAGCGCCCCGGCGATCTCGTCGAGCTCCAGACTGTCGCTGTCAAACAGCTCGTCGTAGCAGACGCCGCCCAGACTGCCGCCTCCGTGGTTCCACAAAAGCAGCATATACTTCTCCGCCGGGTAGGCGTCCACGCCCCACTCCAGAAACGACGCCAGCGTTGCTTCGTCGCCCATGCTGGCCAGCGGATACTGACCCACGCAGGCAAGCCCGGCTTCCACGACTTCAAAGCGCGCCAGCTTGTCCTCCGGGATGCCCCCCAGCTTCCAGCTGCGGGTGCCGCCGGTCTGAATGACCACGTTGATACTGTCCCGATTCATCGGACGGCAGATTTCCCCCAGATTGGCCGTCGCCGCGCCGTCCACGGTTTCCAGATCCGTGCCGCACATATAGATGAGCACCGTCCAGGGCTTCTTCGCCCGGCCGGTGACCGGTGTCTCCGACGACGATGACGACGTACCGGGCTGCGGCACGTTCTCCGCTGCATCCCGGCGGTGCACCACCCACGCGCAGAAAAGCCCCAGAATCAAGGCAATGCACAGCGTGGTGCCGATATAGTAAAATGCGCCCCGGCGCTTTTCAGGCATGACATTCTCCCTCACGATTTTGTATTCTGTAAACCTCAAACTCTATCATAGCACGTTTGCCGCCGCTTTTCAAGGGAGATTCCGCAAAAAAGGCGAAAGATTTCCCGCATTTTTCCTCTCATTTTTGTCACTTCCTGCATTTTCGCCCATCTTTTCCTGTATTTCCCATACGCAGGCCGAAACCTGCGGCTCCAAGGCTTTCATGCGCCGTGTTTTCCAGTATATCCCATGGCTTTCCCGGGATATTTCGCCTTTGCGGGGGAAAACTGATACCGAAACTTCACAAGGGAGGAAACAGAGCTTTGAAAACATCCGTTTTTGGAAAACGTACACTTGCCGCATTCATCTGCCTGGGGCTTCTTGTGTGCCTGTGCTTTGCTGCCGGGCAGGAGGAAGCCACTCCGGAGACGCTGGACGGTATCGTCATCACGTCGCTGCCGGAGACCGGCACGCTGTACTGCGGCAGCCGCGCACTGCTGCGCGGCGAGGGCGTCGCCGCAGAGCGGCTGGATCTGCTGCGCTGGGAGTCCGATGGGGACGCTGCTGCGCAGGAAATATCCTGGCTGCCGGTGTACGCCGACGGCCGTGTGGGTGCAGAGGAAACCTGCAGCATCTGCGATGCGCTGCAGACCTGGGGCGCCGACGGCCGCGCTGCCATGAGCGACAGTGCAGGCAGCGCCAACACCGCGCCGATTGCGCAGGAGCTGGCGTTGGAAACCTACCGGGGCATTGCGCTCTCGGGCACGCTACCGGGGATTGACCCGGACGGGGAGATTCTGCGCTGCGAGATTGTGGAGCAGCCCGTGCGCGGTGTGGTAACACTGGGTGAGGACGGCTCAAGCTACGTCTACACGCCCTATCAGGGTGAGACGGGCCGTGACCGGTTCACCTTCACGGTCACGGACAGCGAGGGGGCTGTGAGTGCGCCGGCGGAGGTTGTGGTAGAGATTGAGAAGCCGCGTACGGGGCTTGTATACAGCGACATGCAGGGTAATCCCGCGCACTATGCGGCAATCCGGCTGGCCGAGGAGGGCATTTACACGGGCGTGTGTGTCGGCGGACGGTACTATCTGGAGCCGGATGAGATCATGACCCGGGGCGAGATGGTTTCGCTTGCGGTTGCGGTGTCGGGGCGGGATATGATCCCGGCGGTGAACACGAGTTATGCCGATGACGAGGCGATTCCGGTATGGGTAAAGCCGTTTGCGGTAACCGCGCTGCAGGCGGGGATTGCCCGTGGGATGGACACGGATGGCGGAAGGGTACTGGATGCGGACACGCCGATTACGAAGGCGGAGGCTGCGGTGATGCTGGATGCTGCGGCTGGGCTGCAGGATGCGGCGGCGGCAATGGATGACGCGGTACCGGCGTGGGCGCAGGAGGCATGGCGGAATGTAGAGACGCTGGGCGTGCTGGACGGCAGCGATGCAGAGGAGACGCTGACGAGAGGGGAAGCGCTGCAGGCGGTGTATAATGCGTGGAGCTATGTGAAGGATGCCGAAACGGACGACGGATTCTTCTCGTGGATAGCGTAACTGCGAAAATGCAGCACCGAATCATGAAATGCAGTAGAAGCTAAGCGCCGCAGGCGAGTGAGGAACGCTTTGCGTTCCTCCGGGTCCAGGGTCCTGTGGACCCTGGCGAGGGTTGAAGGGGCGAGCAGCCCCTGGACGTTCCCGTAAGGCGAACTGGCAGAATGACAGATGAAGCGGATAGCGGACGGCAAAAAAAGAAAAATCAAAATAATCAAAGCCCTTCCGCTTGATCCCTTTATTTGCTGCATTGCGTCGAGACGCAAGTGAAACGAGCGTCGAGCCACGATTCCGACCGTCTTCTTCAACCTTGCCTTACAGAAAGATCCCGTCCACGGCGTAAATTCATCCAAAAGAGTAAAAAAGAATCCGTATTCTGTATCCGGAAAGCCGCGGATATACAGAATACGGATTCTGTCTTTTAAGTCAGTATAGCAGAAAACGGGTTCTGCAGTGGCTCGTCACTCGTTACACTTGTGACTCGAAGCAAGGAAGCAGATAACGTTCGAAACGGGCAAGGTCTCGTTTTTTCATTTTTTTCATTATTTTCATTGCCGTCCGCTGTCACGCTTCATCTGTCATTCTGTTAGTGCGCCATATGGGAACGTCCAGGGGCTGCTCGCCCCTTCAACCCTCGGCAGGGGCGGCACGCCCCTGCACCCGGAGGAACGCAAAGCGTTCCTCATTCGCCTGCGGCGCTTAGCTTCTACTGCATTTCATGATTCGGTGCTGCCTTTCGCTTTCTCACTTATCCAGCACGAAGTGCACCATGATCAGCATATCCCACCAGTCCTTCGCCGTATACCGCAGCGTCTTATCATCCGTCTGCCGGATACCCGGGTAGAAACTATTGAAAAATGCCTGCTGATGCGTATTGAACCGCATCTCCATCTCCAGCGTCTCCGGAAGCTTCGCCATACACGCTCTCCACTCCCCGCTGAGTATCCGCTGCACACCTCTCTCAATGCCTTCCACCGCTTCCTCCGGATGAATCGATACCGTCGAGCCGCCAAAGCCCGTCTCTACCGGCATCGTCACAACCCCCGGAATATGCCGCTCGGCGTCGGCACATACCTTCGCATCTCCGCTGACAAACGGCACCGGCAGCCCCAGATACGCCGCCGTGTATGCATCAAACAAAAACTCGCTCAGCGGCTCGCCGTTGATACTCAACGCCTCCGTGCGCCGGTTGAAGGTGTGCGACGAGGGATTCCCCGCACTGCCTACTCCCGCATGAAAGCCCGTCAGCATCACCGCTTCGCTGCCGTTTTCCTTCGCACCCGCCAGCATCGCATACGGATCCCCCGGGCCGCCGCGCATCAGCTTCGTGCCCCGCGGCAGTACACTCGGATCGATGTTGCGGCTGGTCAGATGGGAGTCGTGCACCAGCACTTCCTCCGCACCGGCGGCAAAAGCACCCCGCACAGCGGCGGCAACCTCGCGGCTCATCTGGGCCGCGAAGTAGGGATACCATTTATCCCCGCCGGTCCAGTTATCTTCCGTCGGAACCGTAAAACCACAGGTTCCTTCGATGTCTGCGCAGATATAAATCTTCATGGTACTTTCCTCCCGCATTTTACAGCAATTGCGGCGCAAGCTTTACGCTTTTGCCTTGGTCTTGGAATCCTTGAGCACCCACTGATAGGCAACGGTGATGCACACCAGCATCGCCGCGACCACAAACAGCACCGGTATGTAGCTGCCAAAGAGGTCAAACACCAGATTCACCAGCGGCGCGCCAACAGCGTAACCCGCCACGTTCACGGAAACAAACACGCCCAGATACTGCGCATAGGATTCCGGGCCGAACAGGTCGCCCGCGATCAGCGGCAGCATGACCGTCTCCAGCGGCAGGGCAAGAGACGAGAACGCGCCGTAGACCATGGCCAGCACCATGCCCAGAGGAGAGGAAGAAAGGCTGGCCAGACACAGGAACGCGATCACTGCGGCGATATCGCAGAAGAGCACGGTGCGGCGCAGGCCGAAATGGTCGTAGCTGATACCGGTGAGGAACTTCGCGCAGGAAAGGACCAGCGAATGAAAGCTCAGAACCGTGGCAACATAGCCGGTATCCAGGCCAACGTCGGTCATATGGGCAGCGGCGATGCCGGAAACGCCCTGCAGAGCGGCACCCGTGAGGAAGATGCCCACCAGCGCCACGCAGAAGCGGGGGGTTTTGAGCATGGCAACCAGGTCGGAAAGACCGCCCCGGGGCTTATCCTTGGGTTTTTCGGTCTCGGTGACGCCTGCGGGCTTATCCTTGAAGAAAAAGACCACCAGCGCGCCGACGACGGCGAGGATCAGCGCCACGAGCTTATAGGAGTCCTGATAACCGAAGAGATTGCCTTCCTGATAGATGATGGGCTCGGCGATCTGGGTGGCGACCACGGCGCCGATGCCGTTGGAGGCCAGAATCAGTCCCATGATGGTACCCTTCTTCTCCTTGCACCAGATGCTGACCACGTAGCCGACCATAGTGGTGGTGGTCCAGGACAGACCAAGTCCCAGGAAGCAGCCGCCGATATAGAAGAGGAAGATATTGGTGGCGGTAGCATAGATGAGGGTGGAGATGATCAGGCAGATAAAGCCCGCGGCGATGAGCTTACGGGGGCCAAAGCGCATAATCAGGGTACCGAAGAGGAGATTGACGATTGCCGTGGTGACAAAGCGGCAGGAATCGTTGATGGAAAAGAGGCTTCGGCGGATATCCAGCGCCTCGGTGATAGCAGAAAGGTAGATGCTCTTATTACTGGAGCAGAAGCCCAGCGCAGTGAACACCATCAGGAAGCAGGCTGCGACAATCACCCAGCGGTATTTGGGGGAATTTTTGAATTTCATGGAAAGCAGGTCCTTTCGGTTATATAATGCGTGGTGGGGAGGGGGAAGGCTTTCATTCTTCGGTACGTTCCCAACAGAACCCTCAGAAAGCTCCCTCTGTATGCAACTGGAAGCGTGTTCGCCTCCGGCGGAGGGAGGATCACGGGTTCTGGACCCGTACGCCCTGTGCATTGCGCATGCACCCCGCGATTACTTTCTCTCTGCGTCGAGAGAAAGTAATCAAAGAGCGCCGCCGGGGCCTACAAG
>SVMB01000074.1 GCA_015067675.1 Oscillospiraceae bacterium | reverse complement strand
TTAACCTCAATCTCTCATTCTCCTGTTTCGCCGATGCGGGCAGGACGGTGGGCTGCTCGCCCCCCTTTGACCCCCTCGCAAGGGTGCAAAGCACCCTTGACCCCGAGGAACCGCTCGCGGTTCCTCATTCGGCTGCGCCGCTGTATCTGTCCTTACCATCTTCTATTGCCGCTGCATTTCATCATCTGCGTCTCAATCACCAATCTGAACCTCGCGCATACAATGATAGTGGCGACCCCAATCAAACCAATCCGGAGGTAACCACTATGATCGACAAAGTCATGCCCGGCCCCATCCACGGCAGCCCCTGCCTCAAGGAAGCTGTCTGCATCCACACCCGCAAAATCTACGACTCCTGCCGCCTCAAGGAATGCATGCAGGATCTGCGCGTCTATATGACCCGCTGCTCTCAGGAAATCCTCGACCGTGCCGTCAGCGTCAAGGCACGCAGCGTCGAGCTGCTCTGGGTCTACATAGATGTAGAACCCGTCGCCTTCAACAAGGGATTCTATAACCTCGAGGCACGCTTCTTCTACCGCGTCACCGCCGATGCCTACACCGGCGTCGGTCGCCCCTACGAAATCACCGGCGTCACTTCCTACTCCAAACGCATCATCCTTTACGGCGGCGAGGGCGGCGCCCGTATCTTCAGCTCCACCTATGTCCCCGGCGCTGCTGATGTCCAGAATCCCGAAAAGGGCAACATGCCCCAGGCGACCGTCGAGGTCGTCGCTCCCATCCTGCTGGCTTCCAGCGTCACCGATCCCTCCTGCTCCTGCGTCTGCAATAACAACGGCTGCGGCTGCACCTGCGACAGCGACTGCGGCGAGCCCCCGGCAGAGGTCTGCGGCTGCTTCGATGACGAGCTGATTCTCGACTGTGACGGCAAGCGCCTGTACGTGACCATCGGCCAGTTCGGTATCATCCGCCTCGAGCGCGACAGCCAGCTGCTCATCCCCAGCTACGACTTCTGCCTGCCCCAGAAGGACTGCAGCTGCGTGGACGGCGGCGTTTCCGGCTCCGAGGATCCCTGCACTGTCTTTGCAGGCCTCAACTTCCCCACGGCGGAATTCTTCCCCGGCGCGGAAAACTGCGGCTGCAACGGCTAAAGCGTCCAAAAAGCGCCCTGTTTGCAAAAACAGGGCGCTTTTTTATGGTTGTGCGGAGGTATCAAACCTTTCCTTGAACGGCGGCCATATGCTCCTTCGTCAGCCTAAGCTGGCGCAGGAAGGAGTCTGACATCAACCCCTGCCGGTTGACCGGAACCTCCCAGGTCATGGCGCCGCCCATGCCGAGGATGTATTCGGTGTAGGCGCTGACCATGCCGTCGGGCAGACGCGGCTCGTCTGACTTGACCAGATGGCCCCAGTCGCGGCCGAGGGAACAGAGCAGGTGATACTGCACAGGCGCCTGATCGGGCGTCAGGAACTGATCACCGATCTTGATGCGGATCGGCGCGCGGTCAAAGGAGATGGGCAGCGCTGTGGCAAGCTCGCCGGGGGTGTAGTCGTTTTCGTCGGTGATCGATTGATAATGGTAACCGTTGTTGAAGGCAAGCATGGCATCGGGATTGCCGGCGCGTAGCGCGGCGGCGAAGCTTGCAAAATTGGGGCGATCGGGGAAGTTATACATGGCATCGGCGAAGTAGCAGGAGTCCACCCACCAGGCGCTGACCCTATCGCCGTAGCGCAGGGACCATTCGGTGATGACGCGCTCCCACTTGAGCTGAAAATCTGCCTGACGGTCGTTGTAAATCTCGCCGGTCTGCTTGTTTTTGCCGTAATGCCAGCCGAAATTGGGGCAGTTGGGCGCTTCGCTGGGCATATAGAGGCAAAGCTTGATACCGTAAGGCCGCAGCGCCTCGGAAAGTGCCAGAGGCAGATCGCGTTTTGAGCATTTGGAGGGCTCGACGCCTGCGATCTCGTCAAAGGCCGCATTGGGAGCGGCATAATGGCCGGAGGCCTGTCCCATGGTGAAGAAGAGCCACTTTGCGCCGGCTTCATGGGCTTGACGGGCGAGTCCCTCGGCGTCAAAGCCCTCGGTCTGCCGGTTCCACTCCTCGGCGGTGACGGATGCGTCGTTATGCTTCACCAGATAGTGGACAAAGAGGCCGTAATTGCCCTTCATGAAGTTTTCTTTCATATTTTATACGCTCCTTTTACGAAAATATGCGCGATTCCGGGATATTCATTCCTGTCCGATGAGTGTATCGAGCATTGCGCAGACGGTTTCAATCAGCAGCTCGCCGCCGGCGGGTGTCGTGACGGTGCTCATGAGAAGCGTGGAGTAACCGCCGTGATCGATTGCCTCCTGCGTGGGCAGGTAGCCCAGACAGTCGTTTGCAAGCTGCACGTCGATGATCGCGCGGCGGGGGAAATGGGATGCGATGCGCTGGGCGTATTCGCAGAAGAGCTCACAGGGTGCGGTATAGAGCAGAACGTTGCCGATGGAAAGGGCGCTGACCGGCGCTTCATAGGTGGTTTTGGCAAACCCGCTGCGCTTGAGTACACCCTTATGGGCAGCAGCCTCCATAGGTTTTAATGCTTCGGAATGTTCGTTAAAGTTATCCGGATCGTTCATATACGCCTGGGCAGCCTCGATTTCCGGCACCGATGGCATACGGACGGGGAAGGGGATCGTTTGGGTCAGGCGGCGATGCTCGAGGGCATCGGCGTCCCAGGAATGCACGGGACGCTTTCGCTCCCGGAGAATACTCTCGGCGATCAGGGTACCGAGCCGCCGGGACTTTTCGGGGCCGTATTCGTGAGGACGCTCGAAGTTGCCGTAACGGAAGAGCTGATGGGGAGAGAGCTCACCCGCAGCGCGGCAGGCAGCGACGACTTTCACATCGTCTCCCAGCTCCTCCCGGACAAGCGCGCGTACCGTCGCCCAGTAGTCGCCGGAGAGATGGGCATTGCTTTCATCGCACTGGGAAGGGCAGGGAACGGCGGCGAAGATACCCAAGATACGCTGCGTCCCGGCCTCGTAGAAGTAGAGCACCTGTGTCGGTCCACCGTCGGGGTATTCCATGCGCAGGAAGTCCTCACGGTAAACATCACCGTACATCACGGCGCGGCCGTCGCGGTACATCGTGCGGCGGCAAAAGCCTGTGAGGATATCGCAGAGCGCATAATCCATGCGGCATTCGCATAGATTCTCCACTGCCTGCAGTACCGCTTTCTCCACGGCGTCTGTGATCTGGCGGCGCAGCTCAGGAAGCGGGAGATGATCCTGCGCCTCTTGATGCCGCGTGGTACTCTGGGGTTCATCGTCGGAAGTGTGGCAGCAGGCGGTGGCGTGGGTACCGTTGATGATGAGCTCATCGGGGCAAAAGCCCACGACACTCATGGAGAGCCGGGAAATAATCTCCCCGGTCAGTGTATGCGCGGGATGGCACATGTCACAGCTGACCCAGATGGTGCGGCAGTGCTCATCCTGAATAACCATGGCGACAGCCTGGAGTCTATCCAGAACCTCATCGGTGTAGCGCAGCCGGATGGAACCGGCCACGGCGGTTTTACCGCCGTAAGGGGTCATATCAGCCGAACCAAAGCCTGCCTTCATACCACTAGCCCTCCTTAATCGGAACTTTCTGAGCTTTTACCAGAGCTTGTTGATCTCGGTGACGGTCTTTCTCACCAGCAGATCGCCACCCTCATGGCCGACGTTGCCGCTGGCGATGTAGGCGCTGTAGTGACTGCCTTCTTCGGCGCGCTTGGTGGGAAGATAACCCAGAGAGCCGCAGGAAAGCTGGATGAGGAAGGTCTGCTTGGCATAGCTTCTGGCCTTGATGCGGTTGCCGTAGTCCAGGAACAGCTCGAAGGGGTTGGTGGCGATGGCGATATCGCCCAGACGCACTATGTGCAGCTCCATGGGAACCATTTCCTCATTCTGCTGACGCTCCCAGCGGGCGAGAGTACCGGCGTAGATATGCATGGCGGCGTTGTCGGCGAAGTTGAAGGTATCCTTGTCGGCGTTTTTCTGGATAAAGTATTCGATTTCACGCACAGCCTGATGGTAATCGGTGTAGGTGGCCTTACGCAGGGGCAGGTCGAGGGTCATGACGTTGTGGACAAACTCGGCGGAATCGTGCTTTTCGGTGATTTCTTCGTAGACGGCAAGGATTTCGTTGGCCACGCGGCGGCCGATCTTCCTGCATCCGGCCAGATCAAACATGGAGGGATCAGCACGGCGCTCGATGTAGTTGGGACGCTTGATGTTGGGGTCGTTGATGGGCGTCTCGGGATTGACCCAGCGCACCAGATCGCGGGGACACTGATCGCCGCCTGCGCCGCACAGAGCCAGCAGATAGAGGTCGGAACCGAACTTCTCGCGCAGATATTCCTTGACCTTGCCCCAGTAGTCGGAGGAGATCAGGCTTCTGTGTTCCATGACCTGAGAGGGGCAGGCGATGTTTGCCACGATGCCGGTGAGCTTTTCGGACTCGTCGAAGAAGTAGAGCAGCTCGATGCCGGAGTCGTTGCCGCCCTCGAGGGCATCAAAGCTTGCCATGTTGGTATCGCCCCACATCTGGGCAGAGCCGTCGTCATATTTGACGCGGCGGCACATACCGACGACGGCACGGCCGAATTCATTGGCATAGAGCGCGGGCGCACGGCGGGACCAGGCGTCGGCCGCGGCGCGGGCGATCTTTTCGGCGATGAAAGACTGGGCTTCCAGACCCTTGAGAACGTCATCCTGTTCGCTGACGAGCTCGGCGTACTGCTTGTCCTCGGGCATGTAGCGCTTGAGCACCTGCAGGGAGGCGCTGGAGCCGATGCCGTACTTAATGGAAGCGTGGGTATGGGTGGCACCGATGATGATGTTGGTGGGGGAAACTTCGGGACAGAGGTCGGAAAACTTTGCACGGGCCTCGGCAATCAGCGCATCGGAGACGGAAACCAGATCGCAGGAGACGATGATGAGCTGCGCATCGCCGCCGGAGATTGCCATCGCCGTTACGGTGATATCGGATTCCACGTACTCGGAGATACGCTCGTAAAACTGACCGGCCAGCATGACCCGGGCATTCGGAACCAGGCTCTCTTCCGCCCAGCCGACGTATAACTTGTTCATGTTGTTCATATAAAGTTCCTCCAGTTAAAGGTAGAATAGTCTATCTGCCAATTATGGTACAACATGCCGGGAGGGATGTCAAGGAGGAGGCACCAACATTACCCGGGGGGAGGTGAAAAAAAGGGAATATGTTTCGAAACATATTCCCGGATGTGTATTTGATTGTCCGTCAGGCGGCTCAGATGCCCGCCTGCTCAAATTTCCCGCCGCGATACTGCACGATACTTGTAAATCCATGAGTCCGAAGCAGTTCCAGCGCTTCATCGAACCAAAAATCCAGATTTGCCGCGTCATGGCTGTCGGAGGAGAGGATGAGCTGCCCGTGATGTGCCCGCAATTCGTCCAGAAGGAAGGCGGCGGGATAGGGCTGGGTGCGAAGACCGCGGCAGATGGCGCCGGTATTGAGTTCAAAGAGCGGCGTGACTTCCAGACAGGCGATGAGCGCCTCACAGGCAGCGTCACGGTAGGCGGGAGACTCTTCGTCAATGTAGCCGTACTTTGCGCACAGGTCAAAATGCCCGAGAATATCCGGACGCTGCCGACGGGTACACTCCACGTAGGTATCAAAGTAGGTTTTGGCGTAGGCGACGCTGTCGCCGCCGAAATGGCGGTTGATATCCTCAAGCTGCCAGTCCCGGATACCGTCCACGCTGCGGTATTCACCGTCCAGCAGGAGGTAATGGCAGTCGCCGATCATGTAATCATAGAGCTCACGATCACAGAGCTCAGTGCGGCCGTCCAGCTCAAGACCAAGGCAGATTTCGATCC
The DNA here is from genome assembly GCA_015067675.1 of Oscillospiraceae bacterium. GTDB lineage: Bacteria > Bacillota > Clostridia > Oscillospirales > QAMX01 > SIG502. The sequence continues at coordinate 12,182 of SVMB01000074.1, read as the reverse complement.
GGTCGCGGTACTTTTCCTGCAGGCGACGGACCTCACGGATATAGGCGGGGATGTGCACACGGCGCATACAGTAGCGGGAATCAAAAGAGGTGAAGCTGTGATCGGAAAAACCAAGGGATACCATGCCCTTTTCGATGGCGGAGAGCACGTTTTCCTCAGGGGTATGAACGCCGTCGGAGAAGATGGTGTGGGTATGGAGATTGGAGTGACGCATGACAGCCTCCCGGTGGTGAGTAATGTGTGGGTGTGAAAAAGCGCCTCGTTTTGAAAAAACGGGGCGCTTTGGTGATAAAAGCTTACTGGATGAAGAACTCCACGTAGATGCCGCGCATGGCGCGCTCAAAGTCGGCTTCGTCGACGCCGACGATGATGTTCATCTCGCTGGAACCCTGGTCGATCATGCGGATGTTGATGTCGGCACCCGCAATGGCGGTGAGCAGACGGGCGGCGATACCCTTGGAACGGACCATGCCGCGGCCGACGACGGCCAGCAGAGCGATGTTGGGCACGATCTCGATGGTGTCGGGAGCGGCAGCCTCGTAGATTTCCTTGACGAGAGTCTCGGAGATCTTCTCGATGAGCTCGGTGCGCACGACGATGCCGAGGGTGTCGATGCCGGTGGGCAGATGCTCGTAGGAGATGTTGTGCTTTTCAAGCACGGACAGCACGCGGCGGGTGAAGCCGACTTCGCTGTTCATCATGTCCTTTTCAATGGTGATGATGGAGAAGCCGCGCTTGCCGGCGATACCGGTGACGCGACCGGCGCGCACGGGAGCGATGGAAGCATCCACGATGATGGTGCCGGCGTCCTCGGGAGCGTTGGTGTTCTTGATGTTGATCGGAATACCCACGGTACGCACGGGGAAAACGGCGTCCTCATGCAGAACGACGGAACCCATGTAGGACAGCTCACGCAGCTCGTTGAAGCTGATGGTCTCGATCACGCGGGGATTGGTGACGATGCGGGGGTCGGCGGTGAAGAAGCCGGAGACGTCGGTCCAGTTCTCGTAGAGATCGGCGCCCACGCCGCGGGCAACGATGGAACCGGTGATGTCGGAACCGCCGCGGGAGAAGGTGCGCACACGACCGTCGGCAGCACGGCCGTAGAAGCCGGGAATGACGGCACGCTCATACTTTTTGGCGATCTCGGCAACGGCGGGATAGGTGCGCTCCTCGTCCAGACGACCGTCGGGACGGAAGAAGATGACGTCGGCCGCATCCACGAAGGGAATGCCCAGGTAGGCGGCCAGCAGCTGACCATTGAGGAACTCGCCGCGGCTGGCGGCGAAGTCACGGGCGTCGGGCTCGGCAAAGCCTTTTTCCAGATCGGGGATCAGCGCGTCGAAGTCAAAATCGAGGGACAGCTCGCGGATGATATCGAAATAACGCTCGCGGATGTCGGCAAAGCTCTCGGCGAAGGAGGCGCCGCCCTGAATGGCGTCGTAGCAGGCGTAGAGCATATCGGTAACCTTGCGGTCGCCGGAGAAACGCTTGCCGGGAGCGGAGGGAACCACATAGCGGCGCTCGGGATCGGCATGGATAATGGAGGCTACTTTCTGAAACTGAGCGGCATCAGCCAGAGAACTGCCGCCGAATTTAAGTACTTTGATGGACATAGAGATTCTCCCAATCATTAAAAACAGTGCTACTATTATAAAAGAAGTGCCGGTTCTTTGCAAGGTACATTTCAACCATATTCCATACCGTATCCAAGGTAATTTTTTCAATTCTGACAGATACGCGGACAAATATCGCCAAAATGTCCACCCTGTACGGACAGACAAACCGTGGAAACGGAGAAACAGCAGTATGGCCTTGCACAGCGCAGCCGTTTGTGTTATACTGTAGTCGTGAAAATTTTTTCATTTCGATAAGGAGATACCTATGGGCGGATTATTCGGCGTCGCATCCAGAAATGACTGTGTGTTTGATCTCTTCTACGGAACGGACTATCATTCGCATCTGGGCACCCGCCGCGGCGGTATGGCCGTTTACGGCGAGCGTGGATTCGATCGTTCCATTCACAATATTGAAAACTCTCCCTTCCGTACAAAATTCGAACGGGACGTGGACGAAATGAAAGGCAATCTGGGCATCGGCTGCATTTCCGACAACGAGCCTCAGCCTCTGACCGTGCGTTCCCATCTGGGCAACTATGCCATCACCACCGTCGGACGTATCAATAATGTGGACGAGCTGGTGGATAAGACCTTTGAAAGCGGCAATCCGCACTTCCTCGAGATGAGCGGCGGTATGATTAACCCCACCGAGCTTGTGGCGGCGCTGATCAACCAGTGTACCTCCATCGTGGAGGGCATTCACTACGCCCAGTCCGTGATTGAAGGCTCGATGTCGATTCTCGTACTGACACCCGGGGGCATTTACGCCGCACGTGACCGTCTGGGCCGCACGCCGCTGGTGGTGGGTAAAAAAGAAGGCGCCTACTGCGTTGCGTTCGAGAGCTTTTCCTACCTGAATATGGGATATACCAACGAGCGGGAGCTTGGACCCGGCGAGATCGTCTACATCACCCCCGAAAGCGTCGAGCAGGTCATGGCGCCGGGCAGCGAGATGAAGATCTGCTCCTTCCTCTGGGTCTACTACGGCTATCCGCCGTCCTCCTACGAGGGCGTCAACGTTGAGCAGATGCGCTATCGCTGCGGCGCAGCTCTTGCCGAGCGCGACGCGGGTATCGACGCCGATTACGTTGCAGGCGTCCCGGATTCCGGTATCGCCCACGCCGTCGGCTATGCCAATCGTTCCGGCATCCACTTCGCCCGTCCTTTTATCAAGTATACCCCCACCTGGCCACGCTCTTTCATGCCCGCCAGTCAGTCACAGCGCAATCTCATCGCCCACATGAAGCTTATCCCCGTGGATTCTCTCATTCGCGGCAAGAGCATGGTGCTCATCGATGACTCCATCGTGCGCGGTACCCAGCTTCGTGAGACCACCGACTTCCTCTACAACAGCGGCGCCCGCGAGGTGCATATCCGTCCTGGCTGCCCGCCGCTGCTGCACGGCTGCAAGTACCTCAACTTCTCCCGCTCCAAGTCGGAGATGGATCTGATTACCCGTCAGACCATTGCCAGGCAGGAGGGCAACAAGAAGGTGACCACCTGGAAGCTGCAGAAGTACACCGATCCCAACACCGAGGAGTACAACGCCATGGTCAAGGATATCGAAAAGCAGCTCCATTTCACGTCTTTGAAGTTCCTGCGTCTGGATGATATGGTCAAGAGCATCGGCATTGAGCCCTGTAAGCTGTGTACCTACTGCTGGAGCGGCAAGGAATAAGAATGCGATACGGACCGGGGATTCTATGGCAATCCCCCGGTCCGTTTTGACGTTTTTTTGAGTTACAATTTGAGGAGGATTCCTGTATGTCACGTAAAAATACGGCGCTTTTGCTGGCGCAGGATGCGTTTGAACGTCTCTGTGAGCCCGAATCGATCCCGGTAAGCTTTGTATACGCGGAGAAGCAGTATCATGGCCTTGGCGGCCTTGAAGTACTGGAAAAAACGATTGCCCAGACCCCAAAAGGCACCGACTGCCGGATCAGAGCAGCGCTGGATGCCAATGTGCAGGCGATTGTGGAAGCTTCGTACTGCGCGGAGTTTGGTCAGATGGAGTATACGCTGTATTTTGAAAACACCGGCAGCGCGCCCTCCGAGATCATCCGCGACGTGTACGCGCTGGATGCCCGGTTTGCAGGCCGCGACGGTGTGCTGCGCGGTATCCTCGGCGACCATGACAACGCCTACCGTGCCTACGAAAGCGATCTCGCCAAGGGAGATGTGTACTATAAATCCGTCAGCGGACGCGCAACCCATGTGGTGTTTCCCTACTTTGATCTGGTGCACGGCGACGGCGGAAGCATGATAGCCATCGGCTGGGCCGGTACCTGGGATGCGCTGTTCATGCAGGGCCCCGACTGCGTGGAGGTCAAGGCCAAGACCTGCCTGTATTTAAAGACCGTGCTGCTGCCGGGAGAAAAGGTTCGCACGGGTCTGATTGTCATCCTGCCATATTCCGGACGCAATGCAGACGATGCGGCAAACCTCTGGCGTGAGTGGTTTATCAAGTACAACATGCCCCGGGCAAATGCCCAGGGCGATCTGATCGAGCCTTTCTCCACCACCATGTGGGCGCTGGACACAGGACTGCCAAACTCCGACGGCAGCATCTCCGAGCGGCATTTCACCTGGAAGCCCACGCTTGATAAGCTGCTTGCCGAGGGAATTCACCACGACTTTCGCTGGTTTGACGCAGGCTGGTACTTTGATCCCGCGGGAAACACCGTGGAAAAGGACTGGTGGGGTACCATCGGCTCCTGGGAGCTGGATACCGAAAAGTGGCCTGACGGCTCGCTGCGGGAGTCCGTGGATGCCTGCCATGCGGTGGGCATGAAAACCTTTGTGTGGTTTGAGCCGGAGCGCGTGACCCATGTGGATGATCTGGCAAAGAACTACGGCTACAAGCCCGAGTGGGGCATTACCGCCGGCGGTAAGGTCATTACCAACAACATCGGTGACGAGGAATGTCTGGAGTGGATTTATCAGCGCATCACGAAGATGATGAAGGAAAATGACATCGATCTTTACCGTGAGGACAATAACTCCAATCCCGTTGAAGCCTGGGGTATTCTTGACCACAACGAGATCGTGAAAACGGGGCTGATGCGCGCCGGTATCAGCGAGAACAAGTGCATCTGCGGCCATTATAAGCTCTGGGATAAAATCCTTGCCTTCTGTGCCGAAAACGGCAAGTGTACCTTCCTTGACTCCTGCGCATCCGGCGGCGGCCGCAACGATATCGAATCCATGCGCCGCAGCATTCCCTTCCTGCGCAGCGACGCCGACCGGACCACGGCGGCGCTCAGACTTTCCATGACCGCCTCGTTCTGTAAGTGGATCCCCTTCCACGGCTCGGCGACCAAGGAAACCGAGCATGAACTGGTGGCTGAGACCGGACAGGGCAGCTCCACCTACGTTTCCCGTGCATCATTCCTGCCGGTGATGAATTATCAGGCGGCCTATGTGCATAACGAAAACCTGGATTACGACCTCTACCGCGCCAACTTCAACGAATGGAAGAGCGTGCGCCATCTGCTCACGAAGGATCTCTACGTCCTCACACCCTGGCACCACAGACTCAACCTCATGGGCTGGACGGCCTTTGCCTACGATGATCCTGAGTCCGGCGAAAGTGTGTTGCTGGCCTTCCGGATGGAGGATTGCCGCGAGGATACATTTGCGGCAAAGTTTCCCTTCGCCGAACCCGGACGGCAGTACCGGGTGACGAATGCCGACACGGGCGAGAGCGTCACCGTGGACGGTGAGCAGCTGGCGGCGGGTTATGCGATTACATTGCCCGAGCCCAAGAGCTCAGCGCTGCTGCGGATTTGGCGGCTGTGAGTGTATAAAAAAGATCCCGCGCTGTCTGAAAAGACGGCGCGGGATTTTTGATGAGGGGGATCATGCGGGAAGCTCCGGCTGGGGGACGCCGGGACAATACTGCTCGATGGTGAGAGCCGCGGACAGAAGCTTTTGTTCGTCTGCACCGTATAGAAACAGACCACATGGAGCGTGATCTTTTCCCATGCAAAGCCGCAGCGAAAGGGTGGGAAGTCCGGTGAAATGCATGATGTTGGTGGGCCCGGTCATGATACAGGCATCAAACCCGGCGAGGTCTGCAAGCATCCCGGCACGCAGTTGGTGACGTACGCGCATGGCTTCCAGATACGCAGCGTCATCGAGTTGACCGGAGGCGCTGTCCTGCGCATCGCGCAGATAGGAAATGCCGTACGGCATCATGCGCTCCGGATCAGCTTCATAACGCCGAATGATCTCCGCCAGTGTTTTTGCCGACGCAGCCGAGGTTTTGAGATACTGCTCAAGGTCGTGACGGAACTCACAGCGCATGATATCCAGCTGCTGCGGCACGGCAGGGTGACGGGCTTCCGATACAGCGGCCCCAGCATCGCGCAGCTTCTGCAGAAGCTCGTCGTAATACGCGCACTGTTCCGGTGAAACAAGCTCCCGGTTGAACTGATTGACCGCAATGCGCAGCTTTCCGGGGACTTTCGGCGCAATGTCCGGCAGCGGCTGATCGCGCATGGCGGAGTAGAACAGAATAGCATCGGAAAGATCACGGGTCAGGGGTCCTGCACTGTCCAGCGTGTGGGCGATGGGGATAATCCCCTGGGCGGACAGGGAACCGTGTGCCGGTTTGAAGCCGGTGACACCGTTGGCAGCGGCGCAGGCAACGATGGAAAAGGAGGTATCGGTACCGATGGCGGCGGCACACAAACCGGCGGAAACCGCGACAGCGGAGCCGGTGCTGGAACCGCTGGGGTTCAAGGTGCGGCCGTAGGCATTGGAGACCTGACCGCCGCGGGAACTGTAGCCGTTTGGCATTCCCTGAGAGGTATAATTGGCAAACTCGGTCATATTGGTCTTACCGAGGATGACGGCGCCCTGTTTTCGAAGATTGGCGATAACAGGGGCATCTTTCCGGGCAAGATTGTCCGTCAGTGCAAGGCTTCCGGCGGTGGTGTGAAGCCCTGCCGCATCGATGTTATCCTTGACGAGGATCGGCAGGCCGAAAAGCGGCAGATGACGGCGATCAGAACGACTGTCCAGTGCTTTTGCCTGTTGGATGGCGGTGGGATCCATCTCAGCCACGGCATTGAGACCAGACTTTGCATCCAGCGTCTCAATGCGGCGCAGGTATAGACGGGTAAGCTCTTCGGCGCTGAAGCGTCCGGCGCAAAGCAGCTCACGAAGGCGGCAGGCTGTCAGATGCTGCATGGTAATCCTCCTGAATAAGCTACGGTTTTATCTCCCGGTACGCAGATCACACAGCGCAAAGGGCATCACGGCCTCGGCGCCTGCCGCAAACAGTGTCCCGGCTGCCCGGCAGAGTGCGGTGTCTGTGCGGCAGAGGGCATCGACCAGCAGCAGACGGCGAGGTAAATCCGCAGGAATGTCGGCGGGAGATTCAGACATCGGAACATACGCAATGGCGCAGGCTTCGGCAAGCCGTTGGGCAAAGGCCTCGCTGTCGCCGGGGATCGCCGTGACTGCCGTAATGCGCTGACGTGCAAGGAGTCCCTGCAGCGCGACGGCGGCTCCCAGAATCAGCGCCTCCGGCAGCGGCTCGTCGGATACGGTCAGCGCATGCTCGGCAAGCAGCGCGTAGCCCGGCTGTCCACGGAGGGAAAGGGCCAGTCCCGGGAGAAGCTCCGGTGCTCCTGACAGCGTCAGCGGCGAGGGCAGGGGAGAAAAGTAGCTCAGCGCTTTCTGGTGCGCAGCGGGAGAAACGGCGGCGGGAAGCGCCTGCGAGGGCGCACAGTTTGCGCAGATGCCGCAGGGCATGGCCCGGGTATCGCCCAGGGCACGGATCAGCGACTGCTCAAGGCAGCCTTCGGTACGGATGAAGTCCTGCATATCATCCCAACAGTGCTCACGATAGCGCCGGACGGTGTCGATGTGGCGCAAATAGGAGCGCAGGGAACGGCGCAGAGGCCGGTATCGTCCGCCATCCTCGGAGACGGTTCCGCCGAAGCTGAGGAAGCGCAGCGGTCGGAGGATCGCATCGGGGGAGACGTTCATGTGCCGGGTAAGCTCTTCACGGGAATCGCCGGGATGCTTCCGGATGAGGGTGTGCAGCTTTTCAAGCTCGGCTGACGTGGGAAAGGCCTGTTCACGGAACAGCCGGTGTATCTGGGCATCCTCCGCGCCGCAGAGCAGAAAGGTGCGGGCCGCTTCTGTGCCGCGCCCGGCGCGGCCGATCTGCTGATAGTAAGCGGAAAGCGAGCCGGGGCTCTGGAAATGGATGACGAAGTCGATGTCGGACTTGTTATAGCCCAGTCCAAGCTTGATGGTGGCAACGAGAATGCGCACACGGTTTTCACGAAAGGCCTGCTCAACGGCGGCGGGATCCTCCACCTGACTGTGGTAGGCCAGGGCGTCCACGCCGTAACTGCGCAGAAAGGCCGCAACCTGATCGCAGTCCTGACGGGACAGGCAGTAGATGAGCCCGGTGCCGGGAAGCGAGGGAAGGTTATCCAGAATCCAGGCGCAGCGCATCACCCGGGAGGGGAGCGGGATTACCTGAATGGAGAGTCCCGGACGCTTCAGCGGTCCGCGCAGTACCTTGTGAAAGCCGCCGAACTGCCCGCGCAGATCGCGGATGACCTGTACATCCGCCGTAGCGGTGGTGGCGAGAATGTGCGGCGGATGGGGGAGCCGCTGCAGAATCTGTACAAGGCGGCCGTAGTCGGGACGGAAATCGTGTCCCCAGTCGGAGATGCAGTGTGCCTCGTCCAGCACCAGCAGCGATACGCGCAGCGATGACAGCGTTGCCTGTACACCGGCGGAAAAGAGCGTTTCCGGCGTGATGAAGAGAAGCTCATAGCGGCCCAGCGCCGCATCGGCGAGAATCTGCGGACGCAGATGGCGGGTGGTGCTGCAAAGCATCGCGCAGGAGAGCCCCAGGGCGCGTGCGCTGTCAAACTGATCCTGCATCAGCGCCAGAAGGGGACTGACCACAACCGTCACGCCCTGCGTTTGACGGGACAAAAGCCGCGCACAGAGAAAATAGACCAGACTCTTGCCCCAGCCGGTGCGCTGGATGACCAGTACACGCCGGTGATGCATGACCGCCTCCACGGCTTCGTACTGACCGGGACGAAAAACGGCGTCAGAACCGTAAAAACGATGAAGAATAGCGAGAGATTCCCCGTAAAGCCGACGATCCACGGCACATGACACCTCCTTGGGGCTGAAAATAGAACCGGATGGGGGAAAGTGGGGGAAATACGCAGCGAAACTATTGCAAAATGCGCTCAATCATGGTAATATGAACACTGGGATACTCCGTAACGAAGCAGCGGGGGAGTGATGCTCCCCCGCCGGTCTGTTATGCATTTTCAATACCGTTGGCAGTTTCCCAGGCAACGATTGCCTCGCGGATGCTGTCGCCGTTGTCCACCAGAAGCTTGGCTGCGGTCTCGTCATCCACGCCGGTGACGGCGGCGACGATGCGTTCGGCGCGGCGGCGGAGTTTGATGTTGGTGGGTTTCATGTAGACCATGTAGTTATGGTACACGCGGCCGTTTTTGACCATCGCACCGGTGGAGAGCATGTTGAGCACCATCTTCTGAGCGGTGCCGGACTTCATGCGGGTGGAGCCGTTGATGACCTCGGGGCCCACGGCGGGAGTGATGGCGATATCGGCAGCGGAGGGCAGCGGCGTGCCGGGATTGCTGGAGATGCCCACGGTTGCGGCGCCCAGGCTCTTTGCGTATTCCACGGCGCTGACCACCGACGGCGCATGACCGCTGGCGGAGAGTCCCACGCAGACATCCCCTGCAGTGAAACCGCGGGCGATGAGCTCCTTTTTGCCCGCCTCGGGATCATCCTCGGCGCCTTCCACAGCGCGGAACACCGCGCGTTCGCCGCCGATCATAATGCCCTGCACGGTTTCGGGGCTGGTGCCGTAGGTGGGCGGACATTCGGAGGCGTCCAGAACACCCAGACGACCGGAGGTACCGGCGCCCACGTAGAAGAGACGGCCGCCTTTGGCCAGTCTGTCGGCGATGACGTCGATGGCTTTTGCAATGGCGGGCAGTTCCTTTTCCACGGCCAGCGCCACGGTCTTATCCTCTTCGTTGAACACGCGCACCATTTCCTCGGTGCTCATGCGATCGATATCTTTTGTCAGAGCGCTCTGGCGCTCGGTTGCAAGCTGATCGTAATTTGCCATGGTGCTTTAGTCCTCCCAGGTTTTCATGAAGTTTTCCTTGAAGTCTGCGGCAGGAGAAAGACCTGCCAGACGTGCAGCCTCGGCTGCAGCGCCGTATACGGGCGGTGCATCGGGGAAGATGAGGTTTAAGCCAGCGGGCAGCGTGCGCTGTATCAGCGGCAGCAGGATGTCACGGCGGTTGAAGAGTCCGCCGATACAGACGACGTCGGTCTGAGCAAGACCGGCACTGCGGCAGACAGCCGAGATGATCTCGGAGAGATAGTCTGCGGTCTGCGCGACCAGTGAAAGTGCGAAGGGATCGCCTTCGTCGCAGGCTTTAAAGACCAGCGGTGCAAAGGATGCGATGTAGCGCTTTCCTTTGTCATAAAAGACACGGAGATGGTCAGCCGCCGATTCGCCGATGGCTTCTTCCAGAAGCGTGGACAGGACGCCGGGCTTATCGCGGCCGTCACCGGCGCGCAGCGCTGCGCGGATGGCGCCGCAGCCCAGGTCGTAGCCGGAGCCTGCCCCATCCAGGAGATATCCCCAGCCGCCGCTGCGGAAGAGCTCGCCGTTTACCCGGGCAAATGCCGAGGAACCGGTACCGGCGATAACGGTGCAGCCTTCACCGGAGTAGATGCCGGAAGAGATGGCGTTGATCATATCGCTGGAAGCGCCGGTGATGCTTCCGGGAAGCAGGGTGCTCATAAACTCGCGGAGTTTTGCATCGCTGCCGCCGGAGGAGCCGCCGGCAAGACCGGCAAAGCAGGCGGCGAGAGGGGCATCCAGCCCGCCGACGTCGCTGAGAAGCTCGGTAAGACCGTCCTGCAGCAGATCACGGCAGGCGTCAAAGCCGATATCAAAGGGATTGGATGCACCGCGCAGCACGCGCCGGTGCACGCGGCCGTCAGGAGAACATAAAACAAACCAGGTTTTGGTGCCGCCGCCGTCGATGGCTGCAAGCCATTCGGTATGCGAATCCTTGAGAACCATAAACTGCCACTCCTTATTTATGCTTTGCTTTATGATAACACAGCCCTGGGCTGATGTAAATAGAATCCCCCTGAAAAAAACGGACATCGGACTATCGGGAGGTACCATGAACGTCAACGGAGACGGAAAACTGCGGATTCTGCTGGTCGATGAAAATCGGCTGCAATGTGATCTGTATGCAAAATATCTGCTGAGTTATCCGCAGATTATCGCGGCTGACCGTGCCTGTTCTGTTGCACAGGCAGGAAAGCTTCTGCGGGCAAATACCTATCATGTGATGGTCATATCGCTTGCCGTGCGCGGAAACGATACGATGACGCTGCTTGACAGTATGCGCACGGGAAGGATCCACCGGCCGGAGATTGTGATTGTGACCGCGGGAATATTCGATGATAACACCCTCCGGGCGCTGCAGAGGCTGGGCGTGAGCTATCTGCTGGAAATGCCGTGCTCATCGGAGGCGCTGCTGCAATGTATCCGGACGCTGGTCTCAGCGTTGAAGCCGGAGATCAGACAGCTTGATTTACTGTATGAATGGCTCGTGTCAAAGGGCTGCAGTCCCATGCGGCTGGGTACACGATATCTGGTGAACTGCGTCAGTATCTGTATGCAGGATAATACCCTGTCACTCAAGGAAGTCTATATCGCCTGTGCCCAACAGTGCGATACCACCTTCCAGAACGTTGAAAGCGCGGTGCGCAGCCTGAAGGATTGTCAGAAACTTTGCGATGCTTTGAACAGCTGTGCTGCGGGAAAGCTGACAAACGGAAAGATTATCCGGCTGCTGGCAGAAAGGAAAGAGATATGGATCAATTCGTCAATGAATGGATGAAGCATCAGAAACAGCCTTTCCGGGAGCATGCACAGCTTGCCATGACGCAGCCTTTGCAGACGATTTTGTCGCTGCTGGATCTGATGCAGAATGAAAATGTGGAATGTACGCCGCAGGAGAGAGCACAGTATCTGGAACTGATCCGGATGTGCAGTCTGCGTATGTACCGGTTTATCCGCAACGTGGATGATGCGGCGCTGCCGCCTCGCCCGCTCTGTGAGCGTACGGCGCAGGATATGGCAAAGCTTACGCGTGATGTCTTTCACCGTGCACAGCCGATGGTGGAAAGAGCCGGATGCACACTTATACTGGAAGAAGAACCGATCCGAGCACGGGCGGCGGTCAACCGGGACGAGATGGAGCGAATCCTGGGCAACCTGATCTCAAATGCCGTCAATGTCTCCCGTTTCGGCGGCGTTGTGACGCTGTTTGTGAAAAACTGTGAGGCCGGTGTGCGCATCGGTGTACGGGACTGCGGCGTGGGAATGAGCGGGGAGAAGCTGGCGGAGCTGCTGGCGGACAGCGGTGCTGCCGGCTGCGCAGGTCTGGATGGCTGCAGACGGCTTCTTGCACAGATGGATTCCCGGCTGCAGGGTGAAAGCGAGAT
>SVMB01000073.1 GCA_015067675.1 Oscillospiraceae bacterium | reverse complement strand
AAGGCGTGTCCTGCATCCATTTTGACGGCGTGCATTACCGCACCGATATCGGCATCAAGTAAATAGGAGGATTCCATGGCCAAAGCAAAAACGCTCTTTGCCTGCTCTGAATGTGGGCATGAGACTGCAAAATGGTACGGCAAGTGTCCGTCCTGCGGAGCCTGGAATTCGATGTACGAAGTAGAGGCGGCGCCGGTGGCTGCGAAAGCAGCCGCCGGTACCGCCTTGCCTTCTTCTCTTCCGGTACCGATTTCGGAGATTGACGTCTCCGGCGAGGATATCCGCACGTCCACGGGTATCGGAGAGCTGGATCGGGTTCTTGGCGGCGGCACGGTGCTTGGATCGCTTGTGCTGGTCGGCGGTGAGCCGGGCATCGGCAAGTCCACGTTGCTGCTGCAGATCTGCAGCGCCCTGTGCGCACAGGGCAAGGTGCTGTACGTGTCGGGTGAAGAGTCTCAGCGGCAGCTGAAGCTGCGCGCACAGCGTCTGGGAGTCAACAATAATAACCTATATGTGCATGCTGAAACCCGGTTGGATACAGTATTAAGCACGGCAGAGAAGCTCAGCCCCTCATTTATGATCGTGGACTCTATCCAGACGGTTTACCGTACGGAGGTGGCATCCGCACCGGGCAGCTCGACCCAGATCAGAGAGTGCACCATGTCCCTGATGCAGTATGCCAAGAGCATGAACGTGACAGTGTTCATCGTGGGTCACGTGACCAAGGAAGGAACCCTTGCGGGTCCGAAGATTCTGGAGCACATGGTGGACTGTGTGCTGTACTTTGAAGGCGATCGGCATGCAAGCTACCGCATTATCCGTGCTGTCAAGAACCGCTTCGGTTCCACTGATGAAATCGGCGTCTTTGAAATGGGCAGCCATGGCCTGATGGAAGTGCCTAACCCTTCTCAGGCGTTGCTTGAAGGCCGTCCGAAGGATGTGCCGGGAAGCTGCATCTCATGCGTGATGGAAGGTTCACGTCCGATTCTGGCGGAAATACAGGCGCTGGTATCGGAAACAAGTTACGGCAATCCCCGCCGTACGGCGGATGGCTTTGATTATAACCGCGCGGTACTGCTGTTGGCAGTGCTTGAAAAGCGTGCAGGACTGATGTTCGGCGGCTGCGATACATATCTCAACGTCACAGGCGGTCTTCACCTGGCGGAACCTGCAGCCGATCTTCCGGCGGTGCTTGCACTGGCTTCCAGTATGCGCAACTGGCCGCTGCCGGAGAACCTTGCGGCATTCGGCGAGGTTGGTTTGACCGGTGAGCTGCGCAGTGTAATGGGAACGGCTCAGCGTCTGGTTGAGATTCGTCGTCTGGGCTTTTCAGCCTGCATTTGCCCGCGCAGAAGCTGCCTCAATGTGCCGGTGCCGGAAGGATTGCATGTGATTCCCGTGGATACGGTTCGGGATGCAATCGATATGGTACTGGGACCGGAACGCGGAAGATAACTGAACGGAGAGAAGGGAGCGCGAGGCTCCCTTTCTGCGTTTAGGTAGACAGCAGACGATGCAGCCTGCCCGGAAATAGTCGGACGTTTTATGCTCCGTTGTGTTAGGATAGTGATGGGAGGTGAAGCAGATGAACATACTCAGACAGCTCAATGACGCGATTGCCTATATCGAGCAGAATTTGTGCGCAGAATTTGACCTTGATGAGGCAGCGCGTATTGCCTGTGTGTCAGCGGACAGCTTTGTACGTTTTTTCAGCTACATGACGGGTATGACGGTGAATGAATACATCCGCCGTCGCCGCCTGACGCTGGCAGCGCAGGAACTGAGACAAAGTGATGCCCGCGTGCTGGATATCGCTGTGAAATTCGGTTACGACAGCGCTGATGCTTTCTCAAGAGCATTTGTAAAGCAGCACGGCATTACCCCCTCGGCCTGCCGCAAAGGAGAGGGCTCTTTGAAAGTATATCCGCCTGCTTCCTTTCACATCATCATCAAAGGAGCAGCGGAAATGGACTTACGGTTTATTACGCTGGACGAAACAAGGGTATACGGCATCTCAAAGCAGTATGAGGGGCAAAATTACCGGAATCAGGAAGAACTGCGGCATATCATGTGGGCGGTGGACTGCGACAATGTACCCGAGCAGCTTTGTGAAGGGCGCTGGAATCAGCCGGACTGCCATGCGATGGACGGGGTTTGGTATGGCATCTGGCAGAACGGGACGTATATGATTGCTCGCGAGAAAGAAGCGGTGCGGAGTGCGGACTTTGAACAGCGGACGATTCCTGCGGGAACTTACGCTGCGTTCAGAACGGAATGCGGCGGAAACGCCTGGGAGGAAATTCCGCGGTTGTTTGAACAGATTTTTGATGCATGGCTGCCTGAGTCTGAATACAAAGTGAGCCATGACATGGTAATCGAAATCCTGCATCTGTGGACGGATTATCAGACACGACGCAGAAAGCGGTTCTATGAGGTCTGGATTCCTGTGGAAGAGAAGTCCGTTGGAAAGGGGAGTGCGCGGTGATAGGCCTGACAAGAGGAACGGTGAGGCTTGCTGATTACAGTGTGCGCTGGCCGGAGATCGCCGGTGAGACGATAAGGCAGCTGCAGGGTATTTTCGGAGTCAAAGCTGCGGATATCCAGCATATCGGCAGTACCGCAATCATCGGAATCAAGGCAAAGCCGATCATCGATATCGCAGTAGGTGTTCACACGCTGTGTGATCTGGAAAAAGAACTGCAGATGCTGCGTGAGGCGGGATATCGGGAAAGCCATAACCGGTTCAGTACCACCAACCGCCTGTTTGTAATGGAGTCAGAAGCTGATGGTAGCATCATTCGTACCCATCAGATCCATATTCTGCCGTTTGATTCGGAACAATGGCATCATTACGTGGATTTCAGAGATTATATGAATGCTTATCCCGAAAAAGCGCGGGAATATGAGACTTTGAAGATCGCCAATGCCGCAGAATGCGGCAATTCGCAGAGGGTCTATACAGACGGAAAGCAGGCATATATGAAACGCATCCTGAACGAAGTCCAAACATGGACCGAGAGCAGGTGAGGGAACAAGGGCAGCGCACTTCGACGCTGCCCTTGTTGTTTATGGCAGTATTTGCAGCGGTATTTCCCTTAATACTCTGGTATGGATGCCGTGTTTTCGGTTATCCTAGAGTTGAATGGGGGATGAGTACATGCAGATTAATCGGAAAAAACGCCGCTTGATTCTGTCAGCGGCTGTTCTGGCGGCAGCAGGATTGCTGACAGGGAGCGTTGTTGTCAGACGGGAAGCTCTTCATAGAGTTGCCGTACACACAACGTGTGTGGAACAGAGAAATGTCACAGGTCATGTGATTTGTTATGGTGAATTGGAATACGGCAAAAACTACGGACTGTATGCACAGCGTACGGTTCAGCCGCAGGAGTGGATGGTGGAGCAGGGGAGTGCGGTATCGGCAGGACAGGTGCTGTTGACCGGAAGCATAGATGCTGACATTACCCTGCGGGACAGTATTTACAGCCTGTGGGATACAGAAGAGATCGCAGCAGCCCTGGCGTCAATGACAGGGCGGGATACGGGCTCTGTGACGACCGCCAGACAGCAAATGACAATGCAGGAGAGAAACAGCAGCTATGAGCTCCTGAGCCCTGTAGACGGCATTGTGACGCAGATCACACCGCTTGGCGCTGCACCTGCGCGGACTACACTTCTGGTAATTGCTGATCCTGACAGTATGCAGCTATCAGCGCAGATACCGGAGGAATATGTGCAGGATATCGGCGTCGGAATGGCTTGTGAAATCACGGGGAGTGCCTTTCGGGATCACACCTATACGGGAGTCATTACGGATATCGCGCCGTTTGCCTATACGGAATTTACGCTGACAGGAGATGGGCAGCGTGTAGTCGATCTGACGATTCGGGTTGATGATCCGGATGATGCACTTGGCGCCGGCTTCAGCGCGACGGCAAAAATTGAAAATTATGTGATGGAAGATGCACTTTTTGTTCCAAACAGCGCTGTTATGCAGGATGAAAATAACGTGGAGTATGTTTATGTAATTCATATGGGCCGGGCTTTCAGACGCGACGTTATTACGGGGCAGAGAGTGGATGATAACGTGGAGATTGTCCAGGGACTGGCGCTTGATGAACGGGTAATCAGCTATCCGCTGGCGTCATATTATGATGGAATGCCGGTCAGACAGGGGCGTGCGGATGCGGGGACATGATCTGTTTTGCTGCAGTTGGCAGCAGCTGAGACGATCAGGGGCATCGGCGATGCTGAGTATTGCCGCTGTTGCAATCGGCGTCTCCAGCGTGGTACTGATCAGCTCTATTGGCACTACGGCCTGCGCAGAGGTTCAGACGGAATTAGGACAACTGGGCGGCAATCTGATCTTTGTGTATGCAGAAGAAGGAAGCCGTGGGCTTGATCCGTTGTTATCGGATACGCTGGAAAAGACGGTGGACGGCGTAACGGAGGCCGTGCCGCTAAACCTGTCGGTTGGCAGCTACAGCATGAGCACTGCTTCTGGGAAGGCCGCGTTTATTGCAAGCGGAGAAGCAATAGAGAAGATCGTGCCGCTGAAAATGCTGTACGGAAGACTGCCGACAGAAGCCGATGTACGGGACAGCAAACGAATTGCCGTTATAGATAACCAACTTGCCATGCGGGCATATGGACGCGAGAATGTAATCGGAAAGCAGATTCAGCTGAAAAGCGAAGGCAGATCGGAGACGTTTACGATCATTGGTGTGATCCAATCTCTTACAGGGGAGCTGAATTCTGTTTTGGGCTACGAAATCCCATCTCTGATTATCACGCCGTATTCGGCTTTTGGACACGGAAAGCGAGATACGGTGCGGTATCTGATGATTGCGGGAGATGGCAGTGATACAATTGACGATCTTATTTTAAACGAGATTGAAAAATATAATGGGCTGGATTCTGTCAAAATAGAAAACATCGGAGCATATGTTGCGCAGGTACAGAATATTCTGGGAGTAGTCAGTGTGTTTATCAGCATCATCGGAGGAATTGCACTGATAATCGCGGGATGCAGTGTGATGAGCAGCATGTTCAGCTCGGTGCGAAGCAGGCGCCGTGAGATCGGGATTTATATGGCCTTGGGTGCATCATCCGGAACCATTACGGCGCTGTATTTGACGGAGTCTGTGATTCTGTGTATGTTGGGAAATACTGTGGGGCTTTGTTTGTATTTGATGATATGCCTGGCAGGACGTATTGGCGGATTGGTTTTACCGATAAACGTAGGCGTGATGCTGGGGATGTCGGCGGCGGCGCTTGTGATCGGTCTGGCATGCGGAATCCTGCCTGCACGAAGAGCGGCCAAAATGGAACCGATGCAGATCCTGCAGGAATAGGTTTTATTGAAAAAGCCGCTTTACAAGAAAAGATTGCTGTGATATAATAAAGGTATGAACTGTGGGGGGAATCGGA
Source organism: Oscillospiraceae bacterium (assembly GCA_015067675.1). Taxonomy (GTDB): domain Bacteria; phylum Bacillota; class Clostridia; order Oscillospirales; family QAMX01; genus SIG502. Next base: position 12,686 of record SVMB01000073.1, on the reverse strand, counting down.
TTCCCCCCAAAATTAGTAGATTGCCAGTTATACAAAATAAAAATTTTGTATAACTGGGAGTGGAGAATCAGCCCGCAGAGGCCGCCGAAAACCGTTTGGACGGTATACCAGGCCATTTGCCGGGCCGATCTGTGGCATGGCGGATGATAAACGCAGGAGGTTTTTCATGGATCTGTTTCCCAATGATGCGCCGGAAGTTCTGCGCGAGTTTCTGGTTTATATGTTCAATACCCGCGGCGCATCGCAGAATACCGTAAATGAATATTATCTTGACCTGCGTACGTTTTTCCGTTATCTCAAACGAATGCACGGCCTGGTTCCGAACGATTTGGAGTTTGATGATATTCCCATTGATGACGTCGGCATCGATCTTTTGCAGACGGTTAAGCTGTCGCATCTGTATGAATATCTGTTTTTCATCGGTACCCAGCGGCCCAAACATCATAAAAGCCCCGCCACGGCGCTTGGTGACGATGCACCTGCCCGCGCCAGAAAAGTTGCCTCTTTACGGTCTTTTTTTAAGTTTATCACTGTTAAACGAGCATATTTGACAGAAAACCCGGCTGCGGAGCTGGAATCGCCGAAGCTGAAAAAGGACTTGCCGAAATACCTGACGCTGGAAGACTGTCATGAGCTTTTGGAAGCGGTTCAGGGCAAGTTCAAGGAGCGCGATTACTGCATTTTGGTGTTGTTTCTCAACTGCGGGCTGCGTGTTTCCGAGCTTGTTGCGCTTGATCTGGGTGATATTCAGGATTATCATATCCGCGTGACCGGTAAGGGCAATAAAGTGCGTATTTTGTACCTGAATCCTGCCTGCCAGGAAGCAATTGCCAATTATCTGCCCCATCGTTTGCTGCCGAAAGAACCAGCCGACCGCAATGCGCTGTTTGTTAGCCGGGAACTCAATCGAATTAATGTGCAGACAGTCAAGTGGCTGGTCAAGAAGTATCTGACCGGCGCAGGTCTTTCTGCCAAGCAGCTCTCAACTCATAAACTGCGCCATACGGCAGCAACGCTGATGTATCAAAACGGCGTTGATATCCGTACCGTACAGGAGGTTTTGGGGCACGAAAACGTCAGTACGACGATGATTTATACCCATATTGCAGATTCCAGCATAAAAGCGGCCGCGATGAGCAATCCCCTGGCCACGTACCAGCCGCAGGCGGCAGACCGAGACGACGAACAAACCTTTATGGATGATGAGGAGGATATCGATGAATAAACTTTTGATTGTCGTTGACATGCAGAATGATTTTATTGACGGCGCACTGGGAACTCCCGAGGCACAGAACATTGTTCCAGCCGTTGCCAAACGGATTCGTGAGGCTGTGCAGGACGGCGATGCGCTCCTCTTTACCCGGGATACCCACGGTGCGGATTATCTTGAAACGCAGGAAGGCAAACATCTGCCGGTCGAGCACTGCATCAAGGGAACGCACGGCTGGCAGCTGGCCGACGCTGTACAGGAGGCATTTCCGCTGTGGCAGAATTGCGTGATCAACAAGCCGACCTTTGGTTCCATGGCGCTGGCGGAGATGCTCAAGGGCCGCAGCTTTGACTGCATCGAGCTCATCGGCCTGTGTACGGATATCTGTGTGATCTCCAATGCCATGATGGTCAAGGCTGCGCTGCCGGAAGTTCCGGTCAGTGTTCGCGCCGACTGCTGCGCAGGCGTTACGCCGCGGAGCCATTCAAATGCGCTGGAAGCCATGAAAAAGTGCCAGATTGAAATTGTGTGAGCGAGGAACACAGAGGGGAACGGTTTCATAACCGTTCCCCCTCTGTGTTGTTTACCAGTGTGAATAATGAAAAAGAACCATTCCCTTGGCTTGGTTGACGATCACATAGGTTTCCTCGCCATGATTATAGCTGCCGGGAACATAGCCTTTCAGCCATAGCAGATAGATTGTATCGGATTCGTTGGCTTCATACAGAGACATCCCGGTATATCGCCGGAAGGCTTCCTTTTCACCGTACCACATTGCAGACGAAGTAAGTTCATTGCAGAGTCTTTGAAGCACTTCTGTCTCCGGCGCATAACTGATCTCGAGCACTTCTCCACCCTGCAGAAATGCAGGGGTATAGAAAAGCTCTGCATCATCAGGAACTGTTTCGGGAAATGCTTCGATACCCGGCCTGTCCTGCAGCGTTGTGACGATCTTTTCGTAATACGAGATATCCGTGACCGAAGTCGTGGCGATTGTAAAGACCAGAACAAAGCAATAGAGAACGGATAGTATCAGCAGGATCAGAGTCGAAACCAGCGTCAGCCCTGTGGATGCCCTCAGGGAGAGTTTTCCTTTCCATGCAAGGACAGCAATCGCCAGAAAGACCAGGGCTGGTATGAGAAGAAGTGACAGCATTCCGTATGGTGGTTTGATCACGTTGTGAGTCAGGGTGAAAAAAGCTGCAACAAAGCAAACAAGCGCAGCTCCCACCATACTCAACGGAAACACGGCAGCCTTTCTGTTCATAATGATTCCTCCTGTATCTCATGATTACGTCAGGTTGCCTGTATTGTAACACATGAAAAATCGAATGTCAATATATTATTATTGAAACACAATAAAAAACACTGAAAATCAAAAGAGCCTGTACCCGCGGAAATCGGGCACAGGCTCTTTGAGGCATGGATTCATTTCAGCATCTTTTCAAGCAGCTCTTTCCCTTCATAGGACGCGCGCACTTCTCCCAGCAGATTCTCGTAGAATTGTACAGCCGCCTCACGCCGTGCAAGCGCCATTTCTTTACCGCGGCGGGTGTAAAAACCATCGTAGATGCTTTCGAGCTTGCGCTTGTATTCCTGGAAAAAAGAGGGCTTACACTCCCCTGTTCCGTCGGCGATTTTGCCATCAGGCGTTTTGGTATACAGCGGCTCGGTGAGATTACCCTTGTACATCAGGGTACGTGCAATTCCGACTGCGCCGACAACATCGAGTTTGTCGGCGTCAAACAGGATTTTGGCTTCAATCATCTCCGGCGGACTGGATTTGCGGTAGCGATGGGTCAGGATACAGTCGCGCACATGAGCGGCAAAGGCTTCGGTAAATCCGGTGTCCAGAAGAAAACGGTACGCCTTCCCTGCTCCGACCTCTGCATGGCAAAGCAAGGGGTCTGCAAGCTGCTCAGGACGCCCCACATCGTGCAGAAGACAGGCGGCAATGAGAATGTCATGATCTGCCAAAGCCTCGGCAGAGGCGATCTCAAGGGCTGTATAGAGGACACGGTAGACGTGTTCTGCATCGTGGGCACTGTCGCCCATACAGGAGAGCATATAGGCATCAAGTTGGGCATAGGTAGTTTGGTTCATAGGGATTACTCCGTAAAGTGGGATTAACCGAAACGGAACAGGAGAAAGCTGCCGCCGGTCAGAGTTGTATTCAGAACGTTACCGTCGGAGAGCGTGTATTCGTTTTCACAGAGATTGAGAACTTCCAGGATACTGGTATCCTTCATTTTTTGATTCACCTTGATGGTGGCTTCGGTTTTGATGTATTCACCATCTTCAAGTGTTTTGCAAACACCGTTGTGATTCAAGATACAGCAGTAGCGATCACCGTTATTTTCAAACAGCATATAGTCAAAATCGCCGCTGGATTTACATGTGAAGGGCAGATAGCTGCGTCAAATAAGTCTGATTGATCTTGTAACTATCGCCCTTTTTCGCAATACCGGCTCAGAAGGGGAATCGTACAAACGCCGTATTAACCTGTGAAAAGCGGTCCGCGCGAGAAACGCGGACCGCTTGTAAATACTTCGGTTGACGATAGACTTAGAACTTATCCACGGGGTACAGGATCTTGAGCTGATTGACCTTGCTCTGGTAAGCAGCCTGCTGCTTTTCTTCCTTGAGCTGGTTCATCAGCTCGCCCTTGATTTCATCATAAGCCAGGACGCCGCCCTCGGACTTGTTGTTGAGGCGGATGAGGTGGTAGCCAAACTGGGTCTGGACAGGCTCAGAGATCGTGCCGACTTCCATAGCAGCGCAGGCCTGCTCAAACTCGGGAACCATCTGGCCTTCGCCGAAATCGCCGAGGCTGCCGCCCTTCTGGCCGGAGGGGCAGGTGCTGTTCTGCATGGCAGCGTCTTCGAAGGTGATGGAACCATCCTTGATCTGAGCAAGGATAGCGGCGGCTTCTTCTTCAGTCTTGACGAGAATGTGGCTGGCGTTGAAGGTCATGCCGGAAACGAACTTATCCTGATTCTCTTCGTAGTACTTCTGAGCCTCGGCCTCGGTTACCTTGACGTTTTCAAGAGCCTTCTGCATGGCATAACCGGCCAGCATCTCTTCCTTGACGCGATTGAACTGCTCCTTGAAGGCAGGCTCTCTCTCGTACAGATTGCGCTGGGCATCCATGAGGAACAGGCGGCGGGCGATGAGCTGCTCAAGGATCATGGCGCGGCCCTGAGGATTGTTGTAGCTCTGCGCTCTCTGACCCATCTGCATCAGGGTCATGGTGACATCCTGTTCGGTAATGGCTTTGCCGCCGACGTTGGCGAGGACTTTGTTCTGCATATCCATGTTTTCATGTTCCTTTCAGTAATCAGATCAGTGTCAATTGGTATTGTAACAAATATCTGCGGGAATTGCAAGGGTTATCCCGTATTATTCCGGTGTTATTTCTCGCTGCGGATGATCCCGGGCTTTTTTGCATCGAGAATGATCGACACCATCCCAAGCTTGTCGGCAGAATTGCGGGTATCAAAGCGCAGTGAGCGGCCGATGCGGCCATCGTCAGGGTTCCAGTATTTGAAGTGGAACTCCCCTGCTTCGTCACACCATTCCAGCAGTTCCACTTCAAATCCGGCCTGGCGGAACACCGCACAGAGATTCTTATAGTCGTAAACAACTTTATGCGTATAGGATGGATGGGTGGGATCGCCGTTTCCGCCGGGTTTGACCATGTCCTGATACCATTCATTGCGGAAGTTGCGGTCAGGTACGGCCACACGCAGATAACCGCCGTCAGCAAGGAAGTCAAAGCAGTTTTTGGCCGCAATAGCGCCCTCTTCAAAGCTCATATGCTCCCAGACATGTTCGGCAAGCATTGCCGTGGGCTTATTTGCCGAAAACATACGCTCAAAGTCTGCCCGGCTGAGCAAATTAAGTTCATTTTCCTGGGTGCTGATCCACCCGTCGAACACAGTTTTACCCGCGCCGATGATGATTTTCATAAGAATACCTCCTGATATGAGGATTAAGACTTAACAGCTGCTAAAATATAAGCGTGTTCCGTTTCAAGGGTTTTTATGACCTTCAGTCCGGCAGAAGCAAGACAGGCCGCCATCTTTTCAGGATCATCCGGATACACTGCGATCCTGTTGACGCCGATATCGATGAAGGAAGCCTGGTTTTTATCCAGGGAGAGCACAAACCTCCCGCCGGGGTTGAGCAAGGTAGCGGTCTTTGTGACAGCGGCCTGCTTGTCGGGAATATGCATGAAGGTAAGCGATGAATAGATGACATCAAAACGTCCGGCAAACGCATGGGACACAAAGTCTGCGCAGATGAGCGTGACGTTACGATAGCCGGCGAGATTTGCACGTGCACGTTCAACCGTCTTGGGAGACAGATCAATGCCGCAGAAGTCACGGCAGAGCGGTGCCGTCTGCATGGCAAGCCGACCGGTTCCGATGCCGATTTCAAGAGCAGACTTCTCCGGCGTCAGTTCCAGCAGATCAACAAAAGGCTGCCCATCCCAACAATCCATGTAGGCGCGCAGCTCCGGTGGATCATGGACGGGGTCGTTATCGAGGTCGATGAGGAGATCATAGTGGCGGATGATATTGTTCGCGTCAGTCATATTTCATTACAACTCCACAGAAAGCGTTATAAGGTACTTAACAGTTTTAACGCAGCACCTACGCACGGACTCTCGCGTTCAGGCGTAAACGCGCCACACTTGCGGAAGGCTGCTTCGGTTGGCAGGTAGCCCTCAAAGCCAGTGGCGCAGGTTATGCTGATGATTGTTTTGTCGGAGGGACCTTTGCTCACAAGGAAACTAACTGTTTCTCGCAGTCGCGCAAAAACATCAGTGCAGCAGGGAGATCAATGGAGGAAAAACGGTTCTGCGCAATAAGCATACGCAGCTCGTCAACAGAGATCCAATGAATATCTGCCGTGTCATCTCCGAAGTCCAGCGGGTTTCCTTCAACACTGCACAGAAAGTAGATCCCGAAGGAATCCACCGGGCCGTCAAGCGTCTGATAGGAAGCGTATGGCTTAACGCACTCCATACGAAAAGGCAGATCATCGCGGTCAGAAGTCGTGATCGCGGACAACTACCTCCACGCTATTTGACGCAGCAGAATATGATATGTTTCAGATAAAGAGAAAAGCGACCAGACTACGTCTGATCGCTTTGTGGAGCGGGTTACGAGATTCGAACTCGCTACCTCCACCTTGGCAAGGTGGCGCTCTACCAAATGAGCTAAACCCGCGTTTTGGTGCCTCCGGGCGGAATCGAACCACCGACACGGGGATTTTCAGTCCCCTGCTCTACCAACTGAGCTACAGAGGCATATAATGGAGCGGGTTACGAGATTCGAACTCGCTACCTCCACCTTGGCAAGGTGGCGCTCTACCAAATGAGCTAAACCCGCATATATGCTTGATGCAAAGGAAAAATGGAGCGGGTTACGAGATTCGAACTCGCTACCTCCACCTTGGCAAGGTGGCGCTCTACCAAATGAGCTAAACCCGCATATATGTACTTGATGCAAAAGGAAAAGTGGAGCGGGTTACGAGATTCGAACTCGCTACCTCCACCTTGGCAAGGTGGCGCTCTACCAAATGAGCTAAACCCGCATTTTTTTGGTGCCTCCGGGCGGAATCGAACCACCGACACGGGGATTTTCAGTCCCCTGCTCTACCAACTGAGCTACAGAGGCATATTAAACGAATAAGAGAGGGAATGGCGACCCGGATGAGGCTCGAACTCACGACCTCTAGCGTGACAGGCTAGCGTTCTAACCAACTGAACTACCGGGCCGCGTCCTGGTGGAAACAACAGGGCTCGAACCTGTGACCCCCTGCTTGTAAGGCAGGTGCTCTCCCAGCTGAGCTATGCTTCCCTGTTCCTTCCTATTCGTCACGCCGTCGCTCTCGCGATCAGCAAGTGTTATTATACACGTTTGGATGACGTTTGTCAAGCAAAATTTTCGGATTTTCTCAAAAATTTTTCTGCCCAGGAAAAAGGTACTTCCCCGCTTGCCTGCCGCGCTCAACAGGACAAGCGGGGAAAGCATGAAAGCGTTACTTTTTCAGAAGCGGCTTGACTTCTTCTTCAATGGCTGCACGGGTCTTTTCGATTTTCCAAAGAATCTGCTCTTCGGAACCGCAGTAATCAAGCTCCTGTGTGTAGCCAAGGCGGGAATTTGCCTGCACAAGCGGAATCGTATCTTCTGCATTGCGGATTTCAGCCTCGCCGATGGCAATCAGCTCGTTGATCCAGTATTCACGATCTTCGCGGATGTCCAAAGGCTTCACAGGACTCTTGGCATCGGCCATATCGTGGCGTCCACCGGTCCAGATGGCCCGGCTGTCCACATAGACACCAATATGGATCTTGGCTTTATGCCAGCGCTTGACGTTAACCGTTGTACGGGCGGTGTTTTCGATGAAGCGGCTGACGGTCAGGGCTTCTTCGGCATAAGGCTTTTTGTTCTCCGGCAGCGTGGGAATGATGGATGCCAGCAGTTCATTACCGGCACGGAACTCGTTCATCATCAAGCTATACTCATCGATCTCATAAGCGAGCTTATCCATGTTGTCGGGATTAAAACGGTAAACGGGATCACAGGTATTGTTGGGATTCTTGAAGGATTCGGGACCCACGGGAATCTTTTCCGACTTTTCAAAGAACAGCGGATAGGCAGGTCCAATGCGGCAGGGGCCGTACTGATCTTCATTGGTGGAAATGCAGTGACGCATACCCTCGCTGAAATGCTCCCAGGCAGAGAGGACCGTATCAGCATTGACTTCGCCGTAGTCGCGCACTGCAATGGCACGAAGCAGAGCATTCATGTCCTGCTGCGGCTCGGTATAGGCAGCCTTGGCAAGCTCAGGCAGGAAGGACGGCCAGAAGCCATAGGTGTGGGATTCCAGCAGTGCATTGAGGGTATATTTCTTGTGCGCGTCCACCAGACCGGCGTAGCGCTTGAACCACTGACCGGGCGCCGGCAGATACGGGACGACGCCGATATCCCAGGTATTGCCGCCGGTGTTGCACATGGTCATGTAGTTGATGCCGCGCTTGGCTGCAGCTTCCACTTCGCTGGAGAAATACTTGCCGGGGCCGGTGAAGAACAGGGTGTAATCGCTGCAGTATTCCTTCACGCCGGGTTTGATATCAAACTCCTCGAACATCTCATAGGTGGACATCAGCGTGATGCCTTCGGGCATGGATTCGATGAGTTTAACGCGCAGATCGGTATCGATATAACCCCAGTTGTAGGTCCAGAAGATGACTTCGGCATCGGGCTTCTGCTTGTGGACAACGTCACGCAGCATGGTGACAAATTCCGGATAGTCATCGCAGGGGAACCAACCGGGACTGGGCTTATCGTCGTTGATGGACTCGCGCCAGGTCTTGCCGGTGGTACGTGCGTCATGAGACGGGAATTCGCAGGTTTCGCCGACGATAAAAATACCTTTCAGATTGGGGCAGCAGCGGAAAAGTTCGCCGTACATGGAATCATAATGTTCCCATGCATCAGGCTCGCTGGGATGACGGCGGTTCTTGAAATGGGCAAACGTATAGGATTCGATACCGTAATTGAGCGCACGGTCGATAATATCGTTTGTACAGGCGCGGTATTCCTCGTCCTCGATGACATTGCCGGTACCGACCATGATGGCATCCATACCGGTGTGCGCGATCATGTTCAGATGCTCATCGGGATACATATTGGCGCGGAATCGGAGATCACCGCCGAGGCCGGTGTGAATGACACGGGGAGAGAACATGGGGGTGAATACCTGATCCTGCGTTTTGACCACGGGACCTTCGTTGAGGTTCATCTGGTCTTCCAGAGCGAAGACACCCTGTGCAGTCATTTTTTCGTTGGTACCGTCAATGACAATGGTGTCGTCGACGGTGATGCGGTAAGAGGGCTTATCGGCCTCAAGACTGGTCTTAAAAACGATCTGCTTCTCCCCTGCCTCGCAGGAAATGGCAAGGTTGAGCCGCATGGAAACGGCGAAATACTGCTGAAGATCCTTGACTGCATTGCTCAGAATGATGCCGGCATTGCAGGGCTTGCGGATGGTCCAGGAGCTGTCGATAACAGTGCCGTCGATGTTTTTCCAGACGGCCTCGTTGATGCGGTTGGGCTTATGAACTTGACAGAGCTTTTCGCGGAATGCGTAATGTTTTTCCATATTGAGACCTCCGTTAAGTAAGATATCTACATTGTATCAGGAACAGGCATATTTCTCAAGTATTTCGGTAAAAGAAAAGTAAAAATCCTGTATTTCATAAAAGTTGGTATTTAGGGCTTGACAAATCGGGATTTATCCGTTATAATACCATCTGTTGGCGGGGTGTAGCTCAGTTTGGTAGAGTGCTTGGTTCGGGACCAAGAGGCCTCGGGTTCAAGTCCCGATACTCCGACCAGAAAAATCCCTTTTGTCACTGACAAAAGGGATTTTTTGCATATCATTCGCATATTCGCTTTGAATGCCAAGTGAATTGTCAGATTTGGGAGGGAATACTTGATGAAAAGACTCATAGCTCTTCTGCTTGCCTTGACCATGACATTTGGTCTTGTCGGCTGCAGTGATGCAGAGCTCAACGAAGCGCTTGTCAACGGGGCAATCGATGTCCTGACGGATATTGTGATCGACAGTACCGGTGATTCGGCTACATCGGATGATGATGACGCTCCGGCACCATCGTCAACGGTGCAAAGCACAACGTCGGCAGCGTCAAAACCTGCGGATACAACCCAAGCGACGCAGACAACAACCAATGCGACCACGACCGCGCCGGCAACATCGACCTCTGCTGCAGCCACCACCACAGCGGAATCGACCACAGCGACGACCACAACCATCGCAACCACCACAGCTACAACAAAGGCCACGACGACTACCACTGCCGCGACGCAGGCGGAGCTTCTGGATGAGGAAGGCTGGTACTACAGTGCAGATGACGTCGCGCTGTACCTTTGGACATACGGCTACCTGCCCGGCAACTTCATCACAAAGGCAGATGCCCGGAAATTGGGCTGGGAAGGCGGCAGCGTAGAAGACTATGCGCCGGGCTGCGCCATCGGCGGGGATAAATTCGGCAACCGAGAGGAACTTCTCCCAACCGCAAGAGGGCGTCAATATTACGAATGCGACATTGATACCAACGGGCGCAGCAGCCGAGGCGCAAAACGCCTGGTGTTTTCCAATGACGGACTGATTTATTATACAGACGATCATTACGAAAGCTTTACCCTGCTCTATGGGGAGGAATGACGATGAAGGTGGAACTTGATGGACGCCTGATGTTTGACAAGGCCTCAACTCATACGTATCTGCAGCAGCAGCTGGCGCTTCCTGCGTATTATGGACGAAATCTGGATGCACTTTATGATCTGCTGACTGAGCGTGCGCAGCCCATAGAGATCGTATTAAGTTACGAAGCGATGATGAAGCACCAACTTGGACGGTATGCAAAAGCGCTGATCAATACGCTGCGGGATGCAGCGGAAAACAATCCTGCGCTGACCCTGACGATTGAAGAATAAGAGCTCTCAAAAGACGAGAAAGCCCGGTATCCTGTGGATACCGGGCTTTTGTGCTACCTGGAGGCTTTTTCTTCACCGCACCAGCGGATGAAATGATAGCTGTCCATGATCTGGAAATACCGTGCCAGTCGCTCATAAAGCGGATGGGATTCTTCGCCGAAATGCTCTTCTACGAGCTTACCGAGGGCAATGATATCCATTTTGCCGTCCAGCAGCGGCCAGATGAAGCTGCCGAAGCGGTCGAGATGGATGTAGCTGACCTTCGGACGGTTGAAGAAAGCCTGCGCCAGACGATTGGCCCATCCGGTATTTGCAACCGAGAGGGTGACGAGACCATCCTCCCCTGCTTCCCAGCCGACGGAATCGGCCCGGGCAGGGATTCTGGTAAGATAATTCTGCGGGATAACGATCTTTCTATTTTTCATTACTTGGACTTGTCAGACTTCTTCCAGATGCTGAACTTGAGCAGACAGAGCACGATCAGAGCAAAGACGATCAGGCTGCCTGTATTGGAAATCCACGTGGGCAGATTCAGCACGCCGGACAGATCAAGCAGAGAACCAACATTAAAGACGGCAAGGATGGCCAGCAAAATACCGACAAGGCCTTCACCGGCGATCATACCGGAGCAGAAGAGGATACCGTCGCTGGTGACACGACTGCGCTTCTTCTCATCCTTCATACGGTCGAAGAACAGTCGAACCAGACCGCCGACCATGATGCAGGCGTTGAGCTGAACCGGCAGATAAACACCGATAGCAAAGGGCAGAACCGGGATGCCGATGATTTCGACGACGACAGCAAGGCACACGCCGATGAGAATCAGACCCCAGGGCAGATTACCGCCCATGATGCCTTCGATGACCATCTTCATCAGCGTAGCCTGAGGCGCACCAAGCTGTTCGGAACCAAAGCCCCAGGCACTGTCGAGCAGGTACAGGGTACCGCCGATGGCAAGTGCAGAGGCGACGACGCCGATGATCTCACCGATCTGCTGCTTCTTCGGCGTGGAGCCGAGAATGTAGCCGGTCTTGAGATCCTGAGATGTATCGCCGGAAATGGCAGCGACGATGCAGATGATGGAACCGATGGCGATAGCGGCCTGCATACCGGATGCGCCGACTTCGCCGGTGAGCTTAAGAATCAGGGTGGCGATAAGCAGGGTGGCAATTGCCATACCGGAAACAGGGTTATTGCTGCTGCCGACCAGACCAACCATACGGGAGGAAACGGTGGCAAAGAAGAAACCGAAGATGACGACGATAATGGCACCGATCAGAGAGACGGGAATGGCAGGAACGAGCCAGACGGCCAGGGTCAGAACAAGGATGGCAAGCAGAACGATCTTGATGTTGATGTCCTGCGCAGTGCGCTCGGATCCGGCCTTGGCACCGCTGGTGAGACCCTTCAGAGCGTCGCGGAAGGTACGCACGATCAGAGGCAGTGACTTGATCAGACTGATGATACCACCTGCAGCCAGCGCACCGGCGCCGATATAGCGCACGTAGGTGCCCCAGATGCCGCTGGCTCCACTTGACTCATAGATGGCGCTGATGGACTCTGTTCCGGGATACAGGGTCAGGTTGCTGCCGAAAATCACGATCATCGGAATCAGCACCAGCCAGCTGATGACGCCGCCGGCGAACATATAGGAAGAAATGCGGGGACCGCAGATATAACCGACGCTCATAACGGCAGGATAGATCTGGGTACCGATAGCACCGGGATAGGTCTTGGCGCTGCCTTCGAGAGAAACCTCACCGGGGACGAGCTTGAGACCGTCGATGATAAACTTGAAGAGTGCGGAGAAGCCCATACCGGCAAAAACGGTGGAGGCGTTGGCGCCGCCTTCTTCACCGGCCAGCATAACTTCGGCACAGGCCTGGCCTTCGGGATAGGGCAGAACACCGTGTTCGCGAACGATCAGAGCATTGCGCAGCGGT
>SVMB01000072.1 GCA_015067675.1 Oscillospiraceae bacterium | reverse complement strand
AAGAGTCGTAAAGCCGGGCACCTTCACCGTCTGGCCGCTGGCACGGAAGATTTCATCCTCCGCCATGATCTCAACGCTCACCGCGTCATAGACGGCAACTGCCATCTGGCAGGCCACAAAGCGCTCCCAGATGAGCTTATAGAGCCGGTACTGGTCGTTGGTGAGATCAGCCTTGAGCATCGCAGGGGTCAGGTTCACGTCAGTGGGACGCACCGCTTCATGGGCATCCTGGGCGCCGCCCTTGGCCTTGAACACTCTGGGATTCTTCGGCAGGAGATTATCGCCGAAGTTCTCGGAAATATAGCTGCGCACGGCACTTACCGCATCGTCTGAGAGACGCACGGAGTCGGTACGCATATAGGTAATCAGACCCGTCAGGCCGCGATCGCCCAGCTCAACGCCTTCATATAGGCTCTGCGCAACCGCCATACTGCGCTTGGAGGCCATACCCAGACGGCGGGAGGCATCCTGCTGCAGGGTGGACGTGGTGAACGGCGGCGGCGGATTGCGGCGCTTATCGCTCTTCTTGACGCCGGTCACGCGAAACTCCGCGTTCTCCAGTTTATTCCTGATCGCAAGGGTCTGTTCCTCATTGGCCAGATCAACCTTACCTTCGGTATTGCCGTAATATTTAGCCTCAAACAAACGGCCTTTGGCGCCCTTATGGAGCTTTGCGCCCAGGCTCCAGTATTCTTCCGGCTCAAATGCACGGATCTCACGCTCACGATCCACCACCAGTCGGGTGACAACCGACTGCACACGTCCGGCAGAAAGACCCCGGCGGATCTTCTTGCACAGGAACGGCGAGAGCTTATAACCCACAATGCGATCCAGCGCACGGCGTGCCTGCTGCGCATCCACCAGATCAATATCAATATGGCGCGGATTTGCAATACCGCTTCGAACAGCCTGCGCCGTGATTTCATTAAATGTCACGCGGTTATCCAGATCCTCGGGCAGCCCCAGCAGCTTACTCAGATGCCAGGAAATCGCCTCACCTTCGCGGTCAGGGTCAGTCGCGAGGAAGACTGCTTCGCTCTTTTCGGCAGCCTTCTGCAAATCACGGATAACATCATCCTTGGTGGGAATCGGAATATAGGTCAGTTCGAAGTTTTTCTTCACGTCTACACCGAATTTCTTCGGCGGCAGATCGCGCAGATGGCCCATCGATGCCTTGACCTGATAGCCTTCACCCAGATATTTGGCGATGGTCTTTGCCTTCGCCGGTGACTCAACGATCACCAGTTTTCCCATAGTTCCTCCAGCGCGCGCACCATTGTCCGCGCGTCTTTCTCTAATCGTGCTGTCGTCTCCTGCCGCTTGCTATTTTCCGGCGATTGACACATGATCCGACGCATCCTTCTCCACGATACCTTCCACTTCCAGAATCACGAGCTGCGATACCACGATATCCGTGCTCAGTCCTGTGGCTTCAATGATACGGTCGAGATGATTGGCGCCGTTCTGAATGGCCTCAATGATGCGCTGATCGTTTGGCGTCAGCGCTGCGTAATCCGCTGCAGCGGCGTTTTTGGGCTGTGTGGTTTCCGGTACAGGTTCAGGTGTCGCCGGCGTTTGAGCCACAGGCGGCTGTACCGGCGATTCCTTCTTCATGCCAAGCTTTGCCGGATTGATCCAGCTCGGCGTCCAGCGCGGCTTCTTTTCCGTCTCCTGCCGGGGTGCCTGCTTTACGCGCTCTCCCACCGGCGCTTCCTCGGGAAAGAGCGGTGCAGGTGCGGCTTTGGGTGCAGGCGGCTTAATCAGCTCCGGCCAGCGTTCCAGATACTCCCGCAGGATATCCTCCGGCTGAGTAACCATCGCCGCGCCTTCCTTGATGTACTCATTGCCGCCGGCATATTCCGGGTCATTGATATCACCGGGGATGATGAACACATCTCTGCCCTGTTCCAGCGCATGCCGTGCAGTGATCAGCGATCCCGAACGCTTCGGGGCTGCAGCCACCAACACTCCCATGGACAGACCCGAGATGATGCGGTTACGCTCGGGGAATGTGTACTTTGACGTCGGCGTTCCGGGCGGGTACTCCGACAGGATACAGCCGTTTTCGATGATATTTTCCATCAGCTGCCGGTTTTCTGCCGGGAAGCAGATATCCAGGCCGCATCCAAATACAGCAATCGTTGGCATGCCTGCCCGCAGTGCGCCCAGATGACCCTGCGAGTCGATACCGGCTGCCATACCGGATACAACAATGATGCCCGACCGGGCAAGGTTATAGGCAAAGCGCTCCGCTGTACGGCAGGCCGCGACGCTTGCCCTTCTGGTTCCGACTACTGCCATGCAGACATGGTCATCCACCGTCGGCAGCGTACCCTTACAATAGAGTACCGGCGGCGGATTATCTATATTGCGCAGCCGGTCTGGGTACGCCGCATCACGCAGAGTGATGACCTGAATCCCCAATTCGGCCGTACGCAAGAGTACCGCCTGTGCTTGTTCCAGAGAACGATGGGCAAGCAGGCGGTCAATTTCTTCCTTCTTCAAAATGCCGGTCGCTGCCAATGTTTCACGATCGGCGGTATAAATACGCTCGGGACTCTCCAGTGCATCCAGCAGCGCCACGCTGCGCGCCGCCCTGGGCAACTCAAGTGTCAGCCAAATCCAGTGTCTCAGTGACATGGGAAGCCCTCCTCAAAGCGCCGATAACCCGACGCTCACCGGCTCATCTCCCACATGAACACAGATGCCGCCACCGCCGCATTGAGCGACTCGGTCCGGCCGCGCATGGGGATGATCACCTGGTGATCGCTTTTTTCCAACAGTTCCGGTGACACGCCCGAACCCTCGTTGCCGATGATGACCGCCGCACGGCTGTAATCAAAAGCCTGCAGAGGTTTTGCTTTCTCGGTCAGAGCAGCCGCATACACAGGAATCTGCGCTGATTTCATATCCTGCAGGAATCGCCCGGCGTCGGTGCGGATCACCGGAACGCGAAACAGTGAACCCATCGTCGCACGTACGGTCTTGGGATTATACACGTCGGCGCATGCGCCGAGCAGATACACGGCGTCCATGCCGAAGGCATCGGCGGTACGCAGCACCGTTCCAACATTGCCCGGATCCTGCACGCATTCCAGGCAGATGACCTGTCCCCTGCGCGGTGTGTAGGCCGTAACCTGCGGCATCCGGCAGCAGAACAGAACCGAACGTACGTTTTTCAAAGTACTCACGCGCTCATACAGGCTGTGGGGCACCACAACCTGGCGCGGAATGGACGGATAGACGCCCTGCGGCGTCAGTTCCTCGTCCCAAACGGCAGCCGTCACTTCAACGCCTGCCGCCAGAGCTTCGATGAGCAGTTTTTCACCTTCACACAGGTAAAGACCCTGTTCATTTCGCTCAGATGCATTTTTGGCCAACCGTTCCAACCCCTGCAGAAAGGGGTTGGAACGGCTTGTCAGTTTTTCCATCAGTCAGTGTCCTTTTCCATCAAGGATTCTGTTCTGTATCGGCTGCCACAGCGGCGGCAAGCTTCACAGAGGAATCATAACGCGCCTGGACAACCGGGTCATCCACCGTATCGACCTGACGCACGCGGAACACCAGATACAACTCGAGCAAATCAGCGAACTTCGTGTCCTCCACCAGGAAGGAATCGGTGGCACGGATACGATACTCATCCATACCTTCCAGTCCGTAGACAGACAACGGATCAAGCGCATCGGAATTTTTGAGATAATTGTACACAAACTCGTCAATCAGCAGGAGCGTCACATTATCATCAACCATAACGGTCATGATCTGCTGATAGGCTGCCGCCTCCATCTCATCGGCAGGTTCCGCCGCCAGACGCATGTAACTGGTCTTGAGCACGACCTCACCGTCACCATCAGCATCCGTGGCATACTCCTGCATGACCGCCTGCATAGGCTCGCAGGCCTGCGTAGACAGCTCTGTCTCGGTAATGGTATACAGGCGCATATCGATCTCCTTGGCGGTGAGCACGTCATGGATAAGCCAGCCTGCAATAATCACAAACACGGAAATAACGATGACCGGCGCCTTATAATAGTACCAGTAATTCTTAAACCATGCAATGGGCTTTAATTTGGATTCGTATTTAAGCGGTTCGCCGAAGCCGGAGTTTTTCTGAGGTTCGTTACTTTTGCGAGATTGCGACATTGTTCTCCTCACTTTGGTCATTGTTCAGCATCATACCGACCCAGAGATCGGTACGTCCGCTGAGGTAGTAGTTTTCCGGATAGTTTTCTGCTTCAAAATACCGCATGATGACATAGTAATCGCGGCCGTCGCCCAGTGTGATACCCTCCAGAAGCCCGGTATCGTTGAGCCGGAACTTATACTCATCATCCGCGACGACCTGGAAGAATTTCAGGTCGCGAAGCTTCGTCTTTTCGCTGATGTACTCATAACCGAACTCATCCACGATAAACGCGATGGTTTCCTCATGGTTAATGATTTCATCGAGCTTTGCATAGGTTTCCTTTTCCTCATCCGTCGAGGGATTCTCCGACAGGAAGAACATCTCATCCCGCAGGAATTCATTCCGATCGCCGTCGATATCGGAAACATAGTATGCAAGGTTGTCAACAAACGCGAAGTAAGACTCCTTCTCCACCGAATGATCCGTGGATACAAAGAACACACGCATATCAGCACCCTGGTAAGAGAACAGGAAAGCCATACAGAACGCGATCACAGCGATACCCGCCACTACCGCAAAGATGCCTTTGTAGTAGTAACCGTAGTCGCGGATCCATTCAAGCCATTTGGGATATTTTTTATTCGGGTCCAGGAGTACCCATTTCTTTTTTTCCTGGGAACCGTAGCGTTTACCCAACTTTTGCGCTCCTCTCTAAGCAGCCGTCAGTCCTGAGACTTCATCGTGGGGAACAGCAGCACATCGCGGATCGCCGCAGAGTCGGTGAGCAGCATGACCATACGGTCGATGCCGTAGCCGATACCGCCTGTGGGCGGCATGCCGATCTCCAGAGCGTTGAGGAAGTCCTCGTCGGTGGTGTTGGCTTCTTCGTCGCCCTGAGCAAGCTGGGCTTCCTGCGCCTTGAAACGCTCACGCTGATCGATGGGATCGTTGAGCTCGGAGTACGCATTGGCCATCTCCCAACCGTTCATGAAGAACTCAAAGCGCTCAACATAACCAGGCTTGCGGGGATTCTTCTTGGTCAGAGGCGAGATCTCGATGGGATGATCCATGACGAAGGTAGGCTGCACCAGATGCTCCTCAACAAACTCTTCGAAGAACAGGTTGAGGATGTCACCCTTACCATGGCGCTGCTCAAACTCCACATGATGTTCCTTGGCAACGGCACGGGCCTCTTCCAGCGTCTCGATGGTATCAAAGTCAACGCCGGAGTACTTCTTAACAGCCTCGGTCATGGTGATGCGCTCGAAAGGCTTACCCAGATCCATCTCAACGCCGTTGTAGACGATCTTGGTGGTGCCCAGAACTTCCTGCGCCACGTAGCGGTACAGGTTCTCGGTCAGATCCATCATGCCGTTATAATCGGTATATGCCTGATAGAGCTCCATGAGGGTGAACTCAGGATTATGACGGGTATCCAGACCCTCGTTGCGGAAGACACGGCCGATCTCATAGACGCGCTCCAGACCGCCGACGATGAGGCGCTTGAGGTAGAGTTCCAGAGAAATGCGGAGCTTGAAGTCCTCATCCAGAGCGTTGAAGTGGGTCTCGAAGGGACGGGCAGCGGCGCCGCCGGCGTTGGAAACGAGCATGGGGGTCTCGACTTCGATGAAATTTTCCCCTGCCAGATAGCGGCGGATGGCGGCGATGATCTGGGAACGCTTGATAAAGGTATCCTTGACCTCGGGATTCATGATCAGGTCCACGTAGCGCTGGCGATAACGGGTATCGGTATTGGTCAGTCCGTGGAACTTCTCGGGCAGAATCTGCAGGCTCTTGGACAGCAGGGTGATGGAATGGGCATGCACGGACATCTCGCCGGTACGGGTACGGAAAACCTCACCCTCCAGGCCGATGATATCGCCGATATCCATCTTCTTGAAGTCCTTATAGGAGTCCTCGCCGACGCTGTCACGGGCGATATAGCACTGAATATTGCCCTTCAGGTCCTGCACATTGCAGAAGGAGGCCTTACCCATGATGCGCTTGGACATCATACGGCCGGCCAGAGAAACGGTTTTGCCCTCCAGCTCGTCAAAATGATCCTTGATCTCCTGGCTGTGATGGGTCACATCATACTTGGTGATCTCAAAGGGGTCCTTACCGGCAGACTGCAGCTCGGCAAGCTTATTGCGGCGGATCTGACGCAGCTCGTTAAGATCCTGCTGCGTATTCTCACGGGGAGTCGGCTCGTTACTCATAGTTACGGTTAATTCCTTTCGTATAGTTGATTCTGATTACTTGTCGATTTCCACGATCTCATACTTGATGATGCCGTCGGGAGCATGAACTTCCGCGATATCACCAACCTTGAGGCCCATCAGAGCCTTACCGAAGGGAGATTCATCAGAGACCAGACCGTTGGCCGGATCGGATTCCTGGGAACCGACGATGGTATACTCTTCCTTCTCATCAAACTCCAGATCACGCACGGTTACACGGCTGCCGTGACCGATAACATCATTGCTCTGCGCTTCTTCATCGATGAGGACGTAGTTTGCAAGGATTGCTTCCAGCTCCTGCTTATGGGAAAACAGCTTACCCTGCTCGTTCTTGGCTTCATCATACTCGGAGTTTTCAGACAGGTCGCCGAAGGAACGGGCTTCCTTGATCAGTTCCGCCACTTCGTTTTCACGTACTGTCTTGATATATTCCAACTCGTCCTGAATCTGCTTTAAACGGGTGGGGGTCAGCTTGGTGGGATTTTTCATGTGTGCTTACTTCCTTTGCTTTAATTATGTTGTATATTTCTGTATTATAGGCGTATTCGCCCGTTCTGTCAAGTATATGAAACAACAATCTATTGCCGAATTGTAAATGTTCCTTAGGTTTTTTGTTTCCAACCGCGTTTCTTTCGTCCAAACAGACACTTTTCCGCAAAAAACGCAAGGTTGAACAAACCCCGGTCACACATTATCCGGCCAGCGCTTCAAGGGCAGCATGGAGCTGCGCATCATCGGCATGGCTCAGCGACGCAAAGCCGTAAAGCTGCTCCTGCGGCAGCGAGATACTCACATCGGGGACAACGCCCGTATCCTGGAGCGTTCTTCCCTGAGGCGTGACATACTCAGAGGTGGACAGTGCAATTGCCGAGCCGTCACTGAGCTCATACACGCTCTGGGCATAGCATTTTCCTGCAGTCTGATCGCCGACGATCACCGCCGCGCCGTATTCCTGAAGCGTGGCTGCGAAGAACTCCGACATGCCGAAGGAGTAGCCGTTGATCACAACGGCAATCGGCATATCCACGCAGGCCGCATCGGAATTGACAACCGTTGTCTCTTCCAGCTTATTTACTCTCTGCATGATCACGCCTTCCGGCAGCAGCAGATCCAGCATCCGGCACATGATCTCCTCACGTCCGCCGGGATTGAAGCGCAGATCAATGATCAACGACTCCGCCCCCTGCTCCCGCAGGATTTCAATCACGCCTTCAAACTGCACATCCACGCGCTCTTCAAAGGCAGGAATCCGGATATATCCCACCTGATCATCCAGCAGTGCAGATTCCAGCGCCTGCTCGGAAATCTGGGCGCGCTCCACAGTCAGCGTCTCAATGCTGCCGTCGCTGTGCTCGACAGTCAGGCTGACTGTGCTTCCCGCTTCGCCGCGCAGTGCATTGTCGATATTCTCCTGTCCCAGTCCTGCGATTGCCGTATCATCAATTGCAAGAATCACGTCATAAAAGCGCACGCCGCTCTTCTCCGCCGGAGAATCCCGGTACACTTCCACAACCCGAAGCTGCGAGGTTTCTTCATCGTAATAGGCATTGACGCCGATTCCGACCATGGATGCATCCCGGCCGTTTTCATTCTGCTCGTACTCCCCGGCAGACATATAATAGGACCAGCCGTCGGGCAGCTCATCCAGCATGCCTCTGGCCGCCCCTTCCATCAGATCTTTGCTATCGTATTCATCGATATAGCAGGCGTCCAGATAAGCCCGTATCTCATTGATTTTACCATAATCCGCTTCCCGCGCGGTAAAATTGGCAAGCCGGTCGCTGAAGTTATTCCAGACCAGCAGATACGCCACATTAAACACAGCGGCGGCTGTCAGTACAATCGCTGCAGCCAGCACGCCGATGGACACTTGTTTTTTCATGACAAATTCCTTTGAGAAAAAGGCGGGGGTTCTCTCCCCCGCCGTCTTTTCTTTTGCGTTAGCCAAGATACTTATTGGGATTGACCGCCGAGCCGTTCACACGCACAGTAAAGTGCAGATGATAGCCGGTGGAGTATCCCGTGGTGCCGACCTTACCGATCTGTTCACCAGCCGAAACCTTATCGCCTTCCTTACAGGTCGCTGTGGTCATATGGGCATACAGCGTCTGCACGCCGCCGCCATGGCTGACGATGACGTAATTGCCCCAGGCTTTTGAGTAGGCCACGGTGCTCACGGTACCGGCAGCAGCCGCGACGATTTTGGCATTCTTCGGCGCACCGATATCAATACCGTCATGGAGCTTATAAACACCGGTCACGGGATGGGTACGCATACCATACTTGGAGGTGATGGTATAGTATCCCGGGCAGGGCCAGGTCATGGTGCCGCCGGTATACTTGGAGCCGGCGCTTGCGTTGGACTGGGCAGCCTTCTTGGCAGCCTCTTCCGCAGCAATGGCATTCTTGGTAGAGGTAATCTTCTTATTGGTATTGGCAATCTTGGTATCCACACCGCTGATCTCGGAGATCTTTGCCTTCAGCAGCGCTTCAAACTCTTCTTCAATCGCCATGACTTCGGCAAGGGCAGCATCGGCTTCGGCAGATTCGGCATCCAGGCGGGCCAGAATCTCCATCAGCTCTTCCTGCTGGGCTTCCTGCTCTACGTAAAGCTGCTCAAGTTCTGCCTTGGTCGTCTCCTCGGTTGTCCGCTGGGCTTCCAGCTCATCCTTCACAGACTGCACATAGGCGCGAACTTCCGCCAGACGCTCCATGATGCCGCGGTCGTGCCGGGCGATATCGGACAGAGCAGACATACGGGAATAGATCTCGGTGAAACTGGAGGCAGAGAAGATCATTTCCAGTTCCGTAACCGAATTATTCTCATACATCGCGCGCAGACGCTGCTTGAACAGCGCATACTGTTCCGCTTCGTCCTCCTGGGCGGCATGCAGCTCGACGGTAGTATCGTTAATCTCAACGGCAAGCTCTGCAAGAATCTGTTCGGAAACCTCAATGGCCTCCATGGTCAGATTCATCTGCTGGTCAAGATTCACCTTTTCATCCATGATGTCGGCTTCTCTTGCTTCCAGTTCATCAAGCTTTGCCTGTGCATCGGCAACCTGTGCATCGACCTCCGCCTTCTGGGCTTCGATCGCCTTCTTTTCAGCTACCAGTGCCGATCTCTGATCCTTGATCGTGGCGAGCTGGGACTGCAGGTTTTTCAGCGTACTCTGATTGGACGCGGCATAGGAATAAAACAGGCTGCCGCCGAGACTGAGAAGCATGCCCAGAACCAGCAGAATCGCGATAATCGAGGTAATAATGCGGGTAGTGCGGGTTTTCATGTTATCCTCCGATAGAAAAACGGGACGCGCAGCGCTTCACGCTTACACGCGCAGGAATTTACGGATACTCAAAGCGCTGCCGATGACACCAAGGAACAGCGAGAAGCCAAGGAATGCCGCAGCATACTCCATACGGTAATCGACAAAACTTGCAAGCTCGATGAAGGAGATATTCATCAAACCTGATGCGGCGATACCGTCGGCGGCCAGCCACTGCAGGCCGAAAGCCAGCACGGCGGCAATGATGCTCAGCAGGATACTTTCCACCACGAAAGGCATACGCACGAAGGTATTGGTGGCGCCAATCATCTTCATGATGCCGATTTCCTCGCGGCGGTCAAAGGAAGCTAGTTTAATGGTATTGGCGATGAGGAAGATGGACACCAGACCCAGCATCGCAACAAAGGCAAGTGACGCACCGCCCAGAATGGTACGGATATTGCGCAGCTCATTGATCGCCTTGACGGAAGCATCCACCTCTGCGATGCCCCGCACGCCCTGAATGGCATTGATCGTATCGGTATAGTCGTCAATATGCTTGACCCATACACGATAGCAGTCACGCAGGGGATTATCATATTCCAGACCTTCCAGAAGGTAGGCATCCTCCTCGCCCAGAGAAGCCGCCAATTCTTCCAGTGCACGGTTACGGTCGATGAAGTCCACGCCGCTGACATTATCGATCTCGCGGATCTTATTCTCCAGGGCTGCTGCTTCCTCGATGGTGTATGTATCATCCACATAAGCGCGGATGTCGCCGATCTTGGTCATGGAATCAATCGTCAGGTTCAGGCTCAGCACGATGAGAACCACCGTACCGGTCAGAACCAGACAGGTCGTCATGACACTGACGGCTGCAAAGCTCATGAATCCGTGGGAGAACACACCTTTAAAGCCCTCACGGAAATAGTAACTAATATTGTGTCTGCTCATATTGGTAATACCCGCCCGTTTTGTCGCTCACGACGAGGCCGCCGTCAATGGCAACCACGCGCTTGTCAAACTGGTTGACCAGCTCCTTTTCATGGGTAACGACCAGTACCGTAGTACCCAGATCATTGATATGCTGAAGGAGCATCATGATTTCCAGAGAACGGTCGGGATCCAGATTGCCCGTCGGTTCGTCTGCAATGATAAGCTGAGGGTTATTGACCAGCGCACGGGCAATAACCACGCGCTGCTGCTCACCGCCGGAGAGTTCCGTCGGTTTTCTGCGTGCCTTATGCGAAAGTCCAACCAGCTCCAGCACGTAGCTGACACGTTCACGGATCTCCCTGGGAGAGGCGCCGACCACGCGCATGGCAAAGGCGATATTCTCGTAGACGGTCTTCTTCTCAATCAGCCGGAAGTCCTGAAAGACAACGCCGATCGTACGGCGCAGATACGGAATCTGGCGCGGCTTGATTTTGGAAGTATTATACCCATTGACGGATACGATACCGCTGGACGGACGCAGCTCACCGGTCATCAGTTTGATAATCGTGGATTTACCCGAACCGGACGGACCGACCAGAAAGACGAACTCGCCGTCTTCGATGCGCAGGTCCACGCCCTGAAGGGCGCGGGTACCGGTGGAATAGGAATAATAGACGTCTGAGAAGTGGATCATTGCTTGATTTCCCTCGAATTCAGGTACTTACGAACCATCAGCGCAACCTTAAAGATGATGGCATGGTCAAACTCACGCAGGTCAAGGCCGGTGATCTTCTTGATCTTCTCCAGACGATAGACCAGCGTATTACGGTGGACGAAGAGCTTACGGGAAGTCTCGGAAACATTGAGGTTATTCTCGAAGAACTTCTGGATGGTAAACAGCGTCTCGTGATCCAGGGCGCTGATGGAGCCCTTACGGAAAACCTCGGAGAGGAACTGCTCACACATGGTGGTGGGCAGCTGATAAATCAGTCGGCCGACGCCGAGATTCTCAAAGCTGATGATGGTCTTTTCGGTATCAAAGACCTGACCGACCTCGATGGCAAGCTGGGCTTCCTTGAAGGAGGTAACGATATTCTTCAGCTGCATGGCAACCGTACCGATACCGATGGTGGTCTTGACCATAAGCTCGGTGCCGAGGGTATCCTCGATAGTCTTGGCGATCTTCACCAGATCCTTGAGCTCGACATTCGGACGCACTTCCTTGACCAGCACCAGGTCATTTTCGCTGATGTTGATAACAAAGTCACGCTGCTTGTCCGGGAAAAGGCTGGAAACCACGTCGATGGCGGTGGTATCGGTCTTCTCGGTATGCTTGATGAGGAACACGACGCGGGGCACATCGGCGCCGAAGTGCAGTTCCTTGGACTTGATATAGATATCACCGGGCAGGATGTTATCCAGGATGATATTCTTAATAAAGGTAGCCTTGTCATGCTTCTCATCGTAGAGAGAGCGAATATTGGACAGGGCAATGGCCGCCATATTGCAGACGGTCTTAGCCAGAGAGTCGTCGCCTTCGACGAACACGGCGTACTCATAGCGGGCAGACTTGGTGGAGATGGTCTGATAGATGTAACCGCCGTGGGTTACAAAGTCGTTGGTGAAGCTCATCTCAACGGCTGCATCCTCGCGTTCGGAACCGATGAGGGTCAGCTCCGTACAGGCGATAACGGAACCGGTGGAGTCGATGACGCCGATGATACGGTCGGCAACATCCTTCATCTGCAGAATAATGCC
The DNA here is from genome assembly GCA_015067675.1 of Oscillospiraceae bacterium. Classification (GTDB taxonomy): domain Bacteria; phylum Bacillota; class Clostridia; order Oscillospirales; family QAMX01; genus SIG502. Next base: position 5,820 of record SVMB01000072.1, on the reverse strand, counting down.
CTGAAACAGTCTTCCAGTCATGCAATTCAAGCCTTTCCGGGTGCAAAATTGTCCCTGTCAGAGCCCTGCACCCCAAATAGGCTCTGCTGATGGGTAATACGAAACCTGTGCAATTAACATTGTAACTGATTTGTCATCATTTTGCAACAGTTTTTTGCCCGAATTTACATAATTTTTTTATTACCCCTTTTTGCGCCAGGTTTCAAAGCTATCTTAGACAGTCAAGCAGGGGTTTATACGCTTTCTTTTGGGCATTTAGAATGAAAAACAGAGGACCGGATGAACCGGTCCTCTGTATAAAGCTTTGTTTAAGACAATCAGTTGGTGATGGTCTTCTCGGTGTCCTTGTCGAACAGGTGGATCTGGGTGTTGTCAATGGCGATCTTAACCTTGTCACCGCTGCGGGCAGTGGAGGTAGGAGCAACACGAGCGATGAAGTTCTGGCCCTCGAGGAGGAGGTACAGATAGGTCTCAGAACCCATCATTTCGGTCAGGTCGACATGAGCGGTAACGATGGAATCCGGGAACTCGGTCATATATCTGGGCTCGTCATGCAGGGCCTCAGGACGGATACCAACGATAACTTCCTTACCGGCATAAGCCAGAACCTCAGGCTTGCGGCCCTTGGAGTCAGGCAGAACGATGGTCTGCTCGCCGATCTGGATGTAGGTCTTGCCATCCTTATCAACGACGGTACCGGTGATGGTGTTCATCTGAGGAGTACCGATGAAGGTAGCGACGAAGAGGTTGGCGGGCTCGGTGTACAGGGTCTGGGGAGCAGAAACCTGCTGAATGAAACCGTCCTTCATAACGACGATGCGGGTACCCATGGTCATAGCCTCGACCTGGTCGTGGGTAACGTAGATGAAGGTGGTAGCCAGCTTCTGATGCAGCTTGGACAGCTCGGTACGCATCTGGGCACGGAGCTTAGCATCCAGGTTGGACAGCGGCTCGTCGAGCAGGAAGACCTTAGGATCACGGACGATGGCACGACCCAGGGCGACACGCTGACGCTGACCACCGGACAGAGCCTTCGGCTTACGGTCGAGCAGGTGGGCGATGTCCAGGATCTGGGCAGCCTCGTCGACGCGCTTCTTGATCTCGGGCTTCGGAACCTTACGCAGCTTCAGACCAAAGGCCATGTTCTCGAACACGGTCATATGGGGATACAGAGCGTAGTTCTGGAAAACCATGGCGATGTCGCGATCCTTAGGAGCGACGTCGTTGACCAGCTTGTTGTCGATGTACAGCTCGCCTTCGGAGATTTCTTCCAGACCGGCGATCATACGCAGAGTGGTGGTCTTACCGCAACCGGAAGGACCAACGAGGATGATAAATTCCTTATCCTCGATATCCAGGTTGAAGTCGGAAACAGCAGTGACGCCGCCGGTGTAGCGCTTGTAAATACCTTTCAGGGTTACGCTAGACATAACTTTACCTCCATGATTGGTTTTGGTACTGTAAGTATAGCAGATATTTTCCCGGACGTATAGTGGTTTATTTCACAAACATTTCCCGGGTTGTTTGTACATCCTGCCACGAAATAGCAAAAAAGACAAATTTGTTGAAATCTGCGGATTGCAATTTTGTAAATCTCATTTTTTAAACTTTTCCGCTCAGTTTTTCGTGGATTTTTAAAATTTCTTTTTCTTCTTCTGCCGTCAGGAAGCGAAAATCCCCCGGATGCAGTTGCGGATCCAGAGCCAGCGGCCCGAAGCTCAGCCTGCGCAGATAAGTCACCTCTCCCCCGCAGGCGGTAATCATTCTCTTCACCTGATGGTACTTTCCCTCGGTCACGAACACTTCCGCCTCACCAGGTGCTGTGCAGACCAGTCTTCCGGGGCGGCAGACCTCTCCCCCATCGATGGTAATACCGCCCTCGATACGCTCTGCCGCATCCGCATCCAGCATTCCCGCATACCTTACAAAGTAACGCTTCTCCACGTGAAAGTTCGGAGAGATGAGCCGATGTGCGGTATCACCGTCATTGGTGAGCAAAAGCAAGCCCTCGGAGTCCTTGTCCAGCCTTCCCGCAGGGAAAAGTCCCTGCTTCTGCAGTTTTTCCGGCAGCAGGGACAAAACGGTGGGGGTTTTGGGATCCCGCGTGGTACTGAGCAGTCCCGCAGGCTTATGCATCATGATATAGATGTATTTTTTATAGGAGATTGTACGTCCGTTCAGGCACAGCACGACCGATTCCGGGTCGATCTTCATTTCCGGATCGCGCACGACTGCTCCATCGACCGTGACGGCTCCCTTTCTGATCAGCAGCCGCACTTCCTTACGCGAACCTTCGCCCAGGTTTGCCAGTACCTTATCCAGACGTTCCATAATCTTTCTTCCTTATCCGATCGTATTCATATATTCCCGTTCACGTAGGCGTTCAGTAACTAACCTTTTCAAAGCCGTGCATGAACCCTTCAAACTCAGCAGAGCACACGTCCCCGCCAATGACGCGTTCCTTATATATAAGGAGATTGGCGTGCACATCTTCCCCGCCGGGGTAGTTGGTAATCTCATAGGTATACCGTTTGACGGTCTTACCCTGATACCGGCTCAGATCCAGACCCTGATACTGCTGGATCTCGTTATACTGGGTATAGACATCGTCAAACTCCGCCGGAATCACGACCTCTTCGATGGAAATGGGATCCTCCCCCACTTCCCAGCCGTAGGCATTGAGGAAAGCAATCCGCTCCTCATTGGACGCAATACCTTTGAAGCTGACCTCGGCCTTTTTTCCGCCGAGGGTATCCTCCGTTCGCGTACGCAGCGAGGACACGCCGAGGATGACCAGCATCAGTGTCAGGCAGATGACGCCGACGATGAGCGCAAGACGGGTTTTGGTAAGCTTTGCGGTGTACATAACCATGAACAGTTCCTCCGTTTCCCATTTTGTACAGGGTATGCGGAGGGGACACGGTTTAGACCTTGCGTCTTGCAATCAGACGGCGCACAGCCGCCAGTTCTTCCTTCACTTCACCGGACAGAACCAGCACCGCGGCATAGACGACCACGCCCACGGCGATGGCTGCCAGCAGCCCCATGGTATTCCCGGATATGATACGGGTTGTGAGATTGGCGCCCACGGCACACAGGAGGCTGCCGCCGCCGATGGCAGCAAGTGTGCGGGGCTTTACGCGAAACAGCAGGGTTTTGCGGGCACGGAACATACTCAGGCCGCAGTAGGTCATAAAGCCCACCAGAGAGCCCACAGCCGCGCCGTAGAAATCCAGCACCGGCAGCAGCGCCACGGATACCGCGAGCTTAACTCCAACGGCGATGAGGGCGTTTACCATGATGGGCTTTGTATCCTGGCGCAGTTCCCAGGTCTTGATGGCATACTCATTGAGTCCCGAGAAGAACATGGCAAAGCCCGACAGGGCAATGACGGCATAGCCTGCCACCAGTTCAGGCTTTGTGGGATAAAGAAATCTGCTGATATTCTCCGCCACTCCCGCCAGTCCCGCCGCCGCAGGAAGTGCAATAAGCAGATACATCCGCACGCCGGCATCCAGCAGCGGCTGCGCCTTTTCCTTACCACCCTCACGGTAACCGCGCAGTACACTGGGGTACACTGCGCGCATAATACCCACCGTCAGCAGCGAAAAGACGGTGGAGGTGATCGTGTTATTGGCATGGTACACGCCGTAGCTCATGCCGAAGGCCATGATGATGAAGCGGTCCACCATATTCAGCAGGCCAACGCTGACGCTGACACCCATCAGCGGCACACCGTAGGCAATGAATTTTCTGAAAATCTCCCGATCCCATCCGCCGACACGCAGATACCGGGGCATTTTCAGTGTCAGCACACCCAGAAGTCCGCCCAGAAGCTCACTGAGGGCATAGCCCAGCACTGCGGGAAGGATTCTGTCCACTTCCGCACCGCCGCTCAATATCCGGCAGGTCAGCCAGATCACCGCAGGCTTTGACACCGCCGTCAGCAGTGAAATCACCACCGACGCCAGCTGCCGCTGGGTTTGCACAAGCATGCCCAGCGTGATCTGGTAGATGGACGTTGCCGCGAGCATTCCAAATGCACCCAGCCAGACCGTGGATCCGGTGACGGCATAGATTATCGCCGCGACAGCCAGCACCGCAAGGTTTGGAATCATCCAGAGAGCGGTCTGGGTACTGAAAAAACGACGGGCCTTCGCCGGTTCCCCCGCATAGTCACCCACATAGCGGGTGGTGGAGTTGATCAGCCAGCCCAACAGCAGAAGGTTTGCAAATACCACCACGGTATTGGTGGAATTGAAGCGTTCGTAGGCGTCATAGGTCAGTGCAGAGGCCGTGTAGGACAGCGTCACCACGCCGATGAGACCTTCAAGCACCTTGGACGGCAAAAACATGAGGGCAGCTCTGCCCATCCGCTGATTAGATTGTTCCATTCTTTTGAAAATCTCCTTGCAATTCACTGACTATCATTATATAATAGAATAGCATAAATTGCAAAGCATACTTTGTAAAGAAAGAGGCGGCTGCCATGTATAAGCTTCCCGACGGACAACTGGATATTTACTCGGTCTACTGCCCGCTGGAGCAGCTCATCGACATGAACAATCGCTGGGTCAAATGGTCAAAGGAAATCCCTTGGGCCGAGCTTGAGCTTTCCTGGGCTGAGCGCCTGTACGCCAGCCGTGGTGCACCTGCCAAGGATCTGAGAAAAATCCTCGGCGCTTACCTTATAAAGGAGAAGCTGCACCTGACCGAGCGTGAGACCGTCAATGTCATCACCGAAAATCCCTACCTGCAGTATTTCATCGGCCTTGCGGAGTTCTCCCATGAGCCGGTGCTGCACCACACGCTGCTGGGACGTTTTGCGCGTCGTCTGGACAAGGCGGCACTCAAGGAGCTGCAGCAGCTCTTAAAGAGGATGAAAGCATGAACCCTTCCACCGAAGTTTCCGCGCTGCGCGGCATCGGCGAGGCCAAAGCCAAGCTGCTGGCCAAACTCGACATCCGCACCGTCGGCGATCTGCTTCGCCACTATCCCCGCGGATATGAGGATCGTTCCCGGATTGTCGATATCTGTGATCTGCAGGACGGCGAGGCCGCCTGCTTCCGGGGTACGCTGTGCGGCAGCGCAGCCGTCGTGCGCAGCCGCGGCGGCCGGGTTTTCACCCGTGCCACGGTTTCCGATGACACCGCAATTGCCGAACTGACCTTCTTCAATTCTCCCTACGTCAAGGACTCGCTCCATGATGGGGAGAGCTTTATTTTTTACGGGACTGTTCAGAAGCAGGGACGTCGTGTCAGCGTCGTCAATCCCATCTTTGAGTCCCTCGACCGCGCCGGTACCGTGACCGGCCGCCCGATACCGCTGTATCCGCTGACTGCCAATCTGTCAAATAAGCTGCTGGTCAAGGTCATACAGTCCGCACTGTCCATCGCCGATGATCTCCCCGACCGGCTTCCCGCTTCCGTGCGCGACGAGTACGATCTGATCTCCTACGGCGATGCGCTGCGTGCCATCCATGCGCCGCAGACCATGGCAGATGTAGATCCCGCCCGTCGGCGTCTGGCATTTGAGGAACTGTTCTATCTTGCGGCAGCCCTTTCCTCCCGGCGCTATGTCCCCCAGGAACCCACCGATCCGCTGCCGGCCTGTGATATGACACCCTTCATCAAAGCGCTTCCCTTCCCCCTGACCGGCGCGCAGAAGCGCTGCATCCGGGAAGCACTCATCGACATGTCCGACGGCAGCCGTCCCATGCGCCGCCTCATCCAGGGCGACGTAGGCTCCGGCAAGACGGCAGTTGCCGCTGCCTGCGCCTATGCCGCTGCGCAGGCAGGCTGGCAGACGGTCCTGATGGCA
>SVMB01000071.1 GCA_015067675.1 Oscillospiraceae bacterium | reverse complement strand
TTGCCGCCAACCTCAGACCAGTTGGTGATCTCGCCGGTATAGATCTTGGCGATGGTTTCCACGCTCAGATCAGCGACAGGGTTTTCGGGGTTCACAATAATGGCGATGCCGTCATAAGCCAGAACGGTGCCGGTCAGACCAGCGGCTTTTTCCTCATCTTTCAGATCACGGGAAGAAAGACCGATGTCGCAGCGACCTTCCTGAACAGCCTTGATACCGGAACCGGAGCCGGTGGGATTGTAAGTAAAGCTGATGCCGGTGTCATTCTGGAATGCCTCGCCCAGAGCGCCGATCACCTTCTCCATAGAGGTGGAACCGTCGGTAGTGACAGAGCCGGTAGTTTTGCCGCAGCCTGCAAGCATGGAGAGAGCCAGAACTGCGACCATCATCATAGTAAGAATCTTTTTCATGTTAGTGTCTCCTTTCAGACAACTGTTTTTGTTTGGATTTCCTGGGTACAGTTGTATTCTAGTATTGCCATGTGAAATCAAAAATACAAGGAATGTGAAATCCAAGTCAAATTACAAAAAGAAACAGCCCGCCGATCATCACTGACCGACGGGCTATGGTGATACGCTATTCTATTATTCTTCAATGACTTCCAACATCATCCTGGCACCCAGCTTAAAGCCGTTTTGGAAAATCAAACAATCTGTAATAACCTGATTTTCCCGCACACAATCGGTGTATTTCTCAAACAGTTCTTTCTGCTCGTCTGTCATGGTGGCCTTGAGCTTTTCTTCGTTCCTGCAGATCAGCTCCACTAATTTCTTGTACTCTTTGTTGGAAAATGTATCATACTCGGTTGGCTCGATGTTGCCGTACCAAAATTCTTCAAGGATTCTCATACCGCATCCTCCTCGTAGATCATTTCACGGAGGATGATTTCCTCGGCTCTGTTGCGGATGCTGTTCATGGCTCCGACCCATGCCATCTGATCGTGCTGCTTCATGTGCTCTGTCACGTCCTCGGCGGCTTTCATTTGCTCGATGACAAGTTCAAGGCGGTTCTGTGCCTGCTCGTTCAAGTCAGCCAGATAAGCCCACAGTTTGCCGCTGAGACAAAGAGTATTGAAGCGGATGGGGTTGTGCTCCTTGATGTAATCTCTGTGCATACGCCCCCACCGACCAATAGGTCTGTTTTCCTCTGGTAAACGAATATCGAGAATATAGTAATCACCACAACGGATATAGTTCAGTTCCTGCATCATATGTACCTCCATAATGTCAAAAATGCATTGAAATAAAAAATGAGTGATGCTCTGTCTTTCGACCTGGCATCACTCATTTTTCGTTGTTGTTTACCAACCCCGTCTGACAGATGCCGTAAAATAGTAATTTTTTTAGATTACTGTTTTGCGGCCACTCTGCTATCGCGTGGGTGTCATAATCCGATTGATCAGCCGATTCCTTTTCCGATGGCAACCTCATACTCATAAAGATCAGCGATGATATCTACGATATCCACCTCACAGGGGCGGGAATTGAGATAGCACACCCGGCGTACACGAAACAGCGCGGTTTTGGGCTCGACACCCAGCAGCTGCGCCTGCTCAAAGCTTGCATTGTAGGCACTGATCACATCGCGGCAGCCTGTATATTGCAGCCCGTAGGTTTCCTTGAGATAATCGTACAGGTGCGGAATCTGCTGTGTCATATCCAGATCAGGGACGATTTGTTCCAGAATGTAGTTGCGGGTGATGCTGATGGGGCGGTCGTCTATGGTCTTGATGCGGTAGATACAAATGACCGGCGTATGCATCGGTATCCCCAGAAGATCGGCGATATCCTCGGGAGCGCCTGTTTTTTCGATATAGCAGCTGCGCAAACCAACACGGTATCCTTTCTGGGCCAGTGACTGGGAGACAGACGTAAACCGGTTGAGATTCTGTACCGTTTTGCGGCTGATGACCTGCGTACCAAACCCCTGACGCACAGACAGCAGTCCCTCACGGGAGAGCAGATCGATGGCGCGGCGCACAGTGGTGCGGCTGACTCCGAATTCTTTTTCCAGAATCGGTTCCGGCGGAAGGATCGCGCCGACATCGTATTTCTTTTCCATGATCTGTGAGCGGATGGATTCATAGACGCGCTTGTATGCTGGCTCTTTCATATCAGTACCCCGTATGCACGATTGATATCGACCTGAAGTCAGAAACAGTATACCATATCCGAAAGAAAATGGGAAGTCCGAAAACGGTTTTGCAATCCACGTTCAAAAACGTTATCTTTTTGGAGGAAACATGATGATGTTTGTCCACGTTTAATGCGTCGACGACAGAGTCATAAGGAACTAAAACACTTCAAAATTCCATTTGTCTGGACCAAAGCCCAAGAATACGTGATTTGCATAGCTTTGAAAACCCGGTGTTGACACAAAAAGGTCATTATGTTATACTGGCTCTGGAGGTGCACGATATGAAAGCAATATTGGCCTTTGATCTGGGAACCAGCGGTGTCAAATGTTCGCTGTACAGCGTAAACGGTAAACTTCTCGGTGCCCAATACGGTGAATATGAAACGTATTATCCTCACGCAGACTGGCGTGAACAAAATCCTTTTGATTGGATTGAGCAGATAAAACTTGCCTGCAGGAAACTGACGGCCGGTTCGTCGGATGCAGAGATCTGCGCCATCGGTGTGTCGGGGCATTCCCTGGGGGCGCTGCCGGTGGATGCGGCCGGGAAACTCCTGGTCGAGCGTATTCCCATCTGGTCGGATGCCAGAGCGGGTGAGCAGGCGCAGCGATTCTTTGAAAAGATCGGGCATCGCGAGTGGTACGAGACTACCGGCAACGGATTTCCTGCCCATCTGTACTCTCTGTTCAAGATTATGTGGTATCAGGATAACGCCCCGCAGGTATATGAAAAGACCTGCCGTTTCATCGGCTCCAAGGACTTTGTCAATCTCTATCTCACCGGCGTTATGGCAACGGATCACTCCTATGCCTCAGGCTGCGGTATCTATGACCTGAAAAAGGGCGTCTACCGTGCCGATTTTGCAGAAGCTGCCGGTGTGGATATTGAAAAATTCCCGCCGATCTTTCCCTCCCACGCCATTATTGGACGTGTGACGGTGAGCGCTGCGGCAGAACTGGGCATTCCGGAAGGAACACCGGTGGTTGCCGGAGGCGTGGACAACGCCTGTATGGCGCTGGGAGCAGGATGCTTTGAAGACGGCGATACCTATGCATCCCTGGGGTCGTCTGCCTGGATCACTGCAACCACGGACGCTCCCGTCGTGGACTATGACAGCATGGTTTATACCTTTGCGCACTGCGTTCCCGGACGTTTTATTCCCAGCCTTGGTATTTTTGCCTCCGGCAGCGCTCTGAAATGGGCTGCGGATAATTTCTTCGCGGATATTCAGGGCGAGGATCGTTACGACCGCATTGCCGGACTTGCGGACACATCCGCTGCCGGTGCGCATGGTCTGATGTTCAACCCCTGTCTTGCCGGCGGCTCCTCTGCCGATAAATCCCCCAACATCCGCGGCTGTCTGTTTAATCTGTCGCTGGGCAGCACGAAGGCCGATGTCGCCCGCGCCGTTTTTGAAGGCATTGCCATGCACCTGTATGCCACGGCAATGCCGCTGGTGCGCTCGGGCAAGCTGGGCAATCGCCTGCTGGTGGTCGGCGGCGGAGCCAAGGGAGAATCCAACCGTCAGATTTATGCGGATGTATTTGGCAGAGAAGTGGCGGTTTCACGCGTGCGTCAGGATGCAGCATCTCTGGGCGCTGCTGCGCTGGCCGCAGTGGGCTGCGGTGTCTGGGAGTCCTTTGATCCTCTGCATGAGATACACCGCGGCCTGACCATCAGTCATCCCAACGCCGACAATCACGCCGTGTATGAACGCGTGCTGCCGGTTTACAAAAAGCTTTGCGATGCCTGCTCCGATCTGGGTGATCTTGCCGGAGATACGGGATTGCTTTCCTGACAAGTCGGCAAAACAGGCGCAGGTTTTCATACAGGAAATCATTTCAAATACTCTGCAAACGCCGCTGAAACTGCCCAACCCGACGGCAAGCACCGTGACTGCATGGTACGGGAGCCGTTTCATACCGTTTTTTAGAGAAACTGAACACATTAGGAGTAATTAAACATGGACTTTAAAACTCTGCCGCGCATGATTGACATCAGCTGCGTCAAGACCGATTCCACCTTTGAAGAAATGTACAAGATGGTGGATATTGCCAAGAAGAATAAGCTGATCTGCTGCTTTGCCATGCCCTACTATACCCGCTGGCTCGTCGAACAGCTCAAGGATGCCCCCGACACCTTTGTCGGCGGCACCGCCGGTTTTCCCCACGGCAACGAACTGACCGAAAACAAGGTCAACAGCGCAGTTATCCAGAAGAAACTGGGCTGCGCCGAAATCGACATGGTCCAGAACGTCACGGCCCTCAAGCATGGCGATTATGACGAAGTTGCCGCCGACATTGCCGCAGTCAAAGCCGCCATCGGCGACACGCCTCTCAAGGTGATTCTCGAGGTCGGGTACCTGAGCGACTATGAAATCTGCAAGGGTGCGGAAATCGCCGTCAGAAGCGGTGCGTCCTTTGTCAAAACCGGTACCGGCTGGAGCGGCAAGCCCTCCACCGTCGAGCATATCAAGCTCATCCGCAGTGCCATCGGCGATTCTGCCCGCATCAAGGCAGCCGGCGGTGTACGCGATCTGGAAACCGTGCTTGCCATGATCGACGCAGGATGCAGTCGTTTCGGTATCGGCGTCAATTCTGTCATCAGCATCCTCAAGGAAGCTGGTATTTACGTAGAATGATAAGGAGAGGAACAACATGGAGAATTTTGAATACTATAATCCCGTAAAGGTCGTTTTTGGCGCCAATACCCTGGATCAGATCGGTACCCATGCCGCCCAATACGGCAAGAAAGCCATGATCGTCACCTACGTCAAATGCGTGTACTTTGATTCCGTCATTGAAACCATCAAAAAGAGCCTTGCCGAAGCCGGTGTTGCGTGCATCGACTTTCACGGCATCACCGCCAACCCCAAAGTTTCTCAGGTGGAGCAGGGTGTGCAGCTTTGTAAGGAAAACGGCATTGATCTGCTCATCGGTCTGGGCGGCGGCTCCGTCATTGATGCCACCAAGGTCATCGCCGCCGGCGTTTACTACGAGCACGAGATTTCCCGGATGCTCATGCTTTCCCATTCTGATGTGACCTCCATCTCTCCCGAAAAGGCTCTGCCGTATATCGCCGTTCCGACGCTTGCCGGTACCGGCAGCGAGATGAATCCCATCGGCGTCATCACCGACGATGCCACCGGTAAAAAAAGCTATGTCTGGGCGCCCGGCTGCCTGTATGCCAAGGCTGCCATCATGGATCCCACGCTCACCGTCGGCCTCAAGCCCTATCAGACCGCCTGCGGTGCGCTGGACATCTTTGCCCACGTCATGGAAGCCTACATCAACGGCGATCCGGAGACCAACCTGACCCTGCACGACCATATGCAGGAGGGTGTCATGAAGGCGGCACTGGAGGGTCTAGAGCAGGTCTGGGCCAATCCTGCCGACGTTCAGGCCAGAGGCGTGCTGATGTGGGCTGCATCCGTGGCGCTCAACGGCTGGCTGCTGTCCGGTACATTCGCCTTTACCCCCATGCACCAGTGCGGTCACGTCCTCAGCGCCAAATACAACGCTACCCACGGTGCGACCCTTTGCTGCATGATGATTGCATGGATGCGATACTTCGTCAATCGTCCCGACAATGCCAAGTACGTCAAGCTTGCCCAGAACGTATTTGGCTGCTCTCTTGCCGAAGCCGCCGACAAGCTTGAGCAGATTGCTCTTGCCAAGGGTGTGCAGACCCGCATTTCCGAGTTCGGCGTGACCGAGGATGCGCTGGAAGAGATCACCGATATGGTTGTCTCTGTCAGCTTTGGCCCCGACGGTAAGCTCAACGGTCATCCCAAGATGACCCGCGAGGACATTCTGGCCTGCTTCAGACTGTCTATGTAAGAAAAGCCCCCGGATGCGGTGAGACGAGATTGCTGCAAGCTGGGCATCAAGTTTGCGGATTGTCGGTGCACGGTCGGTGCGCACGGCAGGAACGAGAATTTCCAAATCATCGTTGCAGCGGTTGAAGCGGGAGACGCAGATTTGTCTGTTTCCTGTGAGAGTAATGGTGCATACACGATGGAACGTATCCACGAAAAAGGGGAGTGTTCCTCGGAATAGCCGGAAATACATGAATGGGGATAATTACCGGCATTCAGGTAGACGCCGCCGGGGCAGCACTGAAAGAGAAAATGACCGAATAAGAAATAAACAATGCCCGGGGAGCCTGTGTGCTCTCCGGGCATCTGCTGTGTGGGATTATTTATTGTGAATGGCCGGTGCGTGTGATAATCTCATCCTGCAAAGCTCCGTTGAGGAAGATAAAGTAATCCGAAAAACCTGAAACGCGAACGCGCAGGTTTTTGTGGCTTTCGGGATCGGCCTTGGCGGCGATCAGGTCATCCTTTGAAACATAGGTGAGCTGGAAATGCGTACCGCCGCAGAAGAAATACGTCTGGAACAGATCCACCAGCTTTTCAAAGCTCTGATCGTCACGGATCAGCTTTTCCTCGAGCATAACGTTGGTCACGCTGGGACCTGTCAGAATCGCATCCGGATCACATTTGGCAATGGAACTGAGCAGGGCGGTGAGCCCGTTTCGGTCCTTGCCCTGGGACTGACCGATGCCGAAGTTGATGGCATCGCCTGCATAGCGTCCGTCGGGTGTGGCAGCCATGGCGCTGCCGAAAAACTTGTGGTGCTCGTTGTAGCCGATGAGGTTGCCTAAAAGCCATTTTTTGCCGAGATAGTTGTCTGAATTGTTCCACTTGCCGAGAGAGGCAAACAGCCTTCGTGCGACCTCATTTGAGCAGTCGTCATCATTGCCGAAGAAATGACCTCTTTGCATAATCAACCGGCGAAGGGATTCAAAACCTTTCCAGTCAGCACGCAGCGCATCAACGAGCTGCTGCATGGGGATGAGCTTTTCATCGTATACAAACTGCCTGGTGATCGACAGGGAATCGATGACGTTGGAAAGGCCGATGGGGAGTCCCACGGCGATGTAGCGGGTCAGACCACCCTGGGTGCAGCTTCTGGCGTTTTCGATGCAGCCTTCCAGAAAGATGTTGCTCACCAGGTTGCAGTCGCGGCTGCGGATGTCCTGAAATCCATGGCTGATTCTCTCAGCCTGCCAGAGATCCCGGAACAGTTCTTCCTCGAAGATTGCGTAGAAAGCATCAAAATCAGCGGCTTGGGTGATGTCGTCTGATCTCTTGTGGAAGATGGTTTCAACACAACGCATGATGTTGAACGGATCAAAGCCGAAGACCATGCCGCCGGGCAGTGCCAGCTCGTTGCAGCCCATCATCGTATAGTTAACTGCTTCCTGATAGGCAAGTCCCGTATAGGTCATCAGTCCCCGGATACGCGGCTCGTCGTTGACGAAAGCAATGCGCTTGTTGGGATCCTTTCGCTCACAGTCGAGCATGAAGCGCAGCACCTCGCGGGGCGTTTTCTTCGTCCATCGCAGAGATATCTGCGGAATCCAGGTGGGCAGCTCCATCAGGGATTCCACAATGAGTCGTGACAGGTCGTTGAATCCGTCCTCGCCGTTTTCAAGATACCCGCCGATGCAGAAATGGGATTCGCCGCCGCGGTAAAACCGGTCGGATCTGATGTTGATTCTTGCCTGCAGCATCAGGAAAAGTTCCTGCAGGTAGGTCTTTGCCTGGTCAAACGTCAGGGTACCGCGGCTTACATCCTGCTTGAAGAACGGGTACAGATACCGGTCGATGAGACCGATGCTGTCGGGAATAAAGGGATAGCAGAAATAGAGACTGAGGACAGCTTCATAAAAGGTTTCGGCCGGATATTCCGGCACACGGCGCAGCCCGCGTGAGAGATTTATCAGATTTTTGCGGTATTCCGGATTCGCGGTGGACTCGGCCGTGGCAAGCGCCTTTTCAGAACCCTTATGCGCTCTTAGAATGATGGTATTGCACAGATCGGTCTGAGTTTCAAGAAACTCCAGCGCCGCGGGATCATCACGGTGGGCGGCTTTGGATTTCTCGATATCCTCTTTGATGCCTGTCAGGCCGCGATTGATGATTTTGCCGAAATCACCTACAGAATGCTGCCACTCGAAGGTTAAAAGGTTGTCTACGGGCTTGTTGTAGAAATTCGCCTTCGCCATTTGGAAGTTTTTATGGCCGGACCGGTGGAAAATATCGCCCTCCACACTGCTGTCAAAGCGCATCAGTCCGGTGAAGCAGGCTTCTGCCGGAATATGCAGTTCCTGGTTCAGAATGTACTCGCAGACACGTTTTCCGGACATCTTCACGGGCGATAAAAACAGATCGGTTCTGTCATACTCTGTTTTGACGGGTTCAACCCACATCTCGCCCCGAATCGTCCTCTCAACCAGCTTTTGGATTCTCTCATTCATCGCCAATACCCCCGTCAGCGGATGGCATATCCGCCGTCAAACACGACTGTTTCCCCGCAGATCATCTGCGCTTCTTCCGATAACAGATACATGGCAAGCTTTGCAATCTCGTCGATGGTGGCAAATCTGCCAAAAGGAATACGTTTGTGCTCCATCGGATCACCTTCATGCCAGTTGTTCATTTCTGTGGCGACGGGACCCGGGGCAATGCCGTTGATGGTGATGCCGTCGGGGGCAAACATCCTGCCCCAGCCCCGGGTGAGACCGGTTGCCGCGATCTTGGAGGCACCGTAGGCGCCGTATACGGGCTCATTGCCCGCAACCGAGGTTACGTTGAGGATATTGCCCCGGACGCCGTTTTCAAGCATATACTTCACAGCCGCCTGCATGGTGAAAAAGACAGCGCTGGTATTGGTTTTCATAACCGATTCCCATTCATCGACGGTGGTTTGGAGCAGACTGTTCTTATTCCACTCGCTGCGCCGGGCAAAAATTCCGGCGTTGTTTACCACGATATCAAGCCCGCCGAGGAGGGCGGCTGCTTCTTTGAGTTTGGACTCAGCCAGTTCAATCTCGGCAGCGTCCCAGACCAATGCCGTGGTATTTCCGCCGATCTGTTCAGCGGCTGCCTGCAGCGTTTGGGCATTTCTGCCGGTGATTACCACGGAGCAGCCGGCATCTGCCAATGCTTTTGCAATCGCAAAGCCGATGCCGCGGCTGGCACCTGTGACAAGTGCTTTGTTTCCTTTTAACATGATGAACACCCCCGTGACAATGATAGCATATTCTTCTGAAAATAGAAATGCTTGCAGCGGTTTAAATTTGTCTGAAAAGGACTTTTTTGGAGGGACATGTGTTTCGGAAAAAGCAGAAGCTTTTGCATTGCATCTAATCATCTGTTATGCTATAATGCACTTGAATAACAGGGGGAATGACATGAATCACGATACTTTTGTTTATCAGATACCGGATATACCCCGCGTCTTTACAGATACACTGAGAAAAGATGCACCCTATATCGCACGTAAACCGCGGGATCATGAGAGCCTGTTTATTGTTACAAACGGCACGCTTCTCTATGAAAAGGAGGGCAGGCGGGAGCTTGTCAAGGAAGGACAGATCGGCTACATCGCGCGCGGCAGTGTGGATACGAGTGCAGCCTGTGACTGTGACGCGGTATCCTATATGGCGGTGAACTTCTGCCATGACCGGAAAAATCCGATTCCCACCCTGCCGTTTGAAACGGTATGCTCGCAGGGAATTCGTTTCAACTATGAGAGTCTGTTTTCGCAGGCTCTGAGCTATTACCTGTCAAAAACACCGGGCTACGTCGCCATATGCAGCGGGCTGATCATGCAGATTATCGGCTGTTTATACAGCGAATACAAAAGTCTGAATTTCGATAACCGGAAGATACAGAGCTTGAAGGTGTCTGTGGAGTACATGAAAGCGCATTTCACCGATTCCGGATTTGAAATCAGAAAGCTATCACAAATTGCCGGTGTGAGCGAGAAGCATTTCAGACGGGTATTTATGGAAGTGTACGGCAAAACGCCGTCGGCCTTCCTGCAGGAGATGCGCATCAATAAGGCGGAGATTTTGCTGGCCGGCACCTCGAAAAGCATCACCGATATTGCCCAGCAGTGCGGCTTTACGGATGTCTACAGTTTCAGCCACAGCTTTAAGAAAAACACGGGATATTCTCCCAGCGAATACAGAGCCGGGCGAGTGTGATCAGGAGCCTTTTCGGTAGTCGCTCATATTCATCCCGTACTTTTTTCGGAAAAGGGACGCTGCCCAACTGAGATTATTGAACCCGCTGGCAAAAACAATCTGTGCCACCGTGTGATTGCTGAAACGGAGCATATTGGCAATGTAGCGCAGCCGTAAGTCGTTGACAAACTCGGAAACGGTCATGCCCTTGTACTTTTTCATGCACCTGCAAACGTGTTCACGGCTTCTGTTCGTCGATGCAAACAGTGCTTCGCTGCCCTCTACAAAGCTGCCGCTGCGCCGCATCTTGTCACAGGCTTCCTCCAGCCATGCGGGAGAAGCCTCTCGATCCCCTACAAAGCCGAAAAAATGCCGGCTGAAAATGTCCACCAGAAGAATCCGCAGAGCGGTTCTGCGCTCGGAGATATTCTCGGCATCGATGGCGCGTACCGCCGTCATCCGGGCGCTGATCATGTCAAACTCCTGCTGGGACAGGGTTGCCTGAGGCGGTAAGGCGGCATTGAGCAGCGCAAAGGCAGGAAAACCGTCGCCGAGAAACGTGAACAGTTCTCCCATTGTCTCCTGTGTGAAGGAAATGTTGAGCATAGAGTAGCCGTCGGCAACACTGATGTAGTCGTGGAGATCACTGGGACGGATAAAGACCAACTGCCGGGGCACGAGGGGAAATTCCTGGTTGCCCACCAGATGCCGTGCACCGCCGGAGAGCACCAGAAAAATCTCAAAATAGTCATGATAATGGGGCCTGAAATACTCTGTTTGGGTATAAACATACCGGTAGGAAATACCGGTGCGCATATCCACAAACCGCTGTGCGGTGAGAAGTTTGGGTTCCATGGGAAGTCCTCCGGATATCACAATACTATCATTATTGTATCGCAATAGTATTTGCTTTGCAACCTCCATCTTGCTACAATGATAAAAGCAAAAGGAGGATACGCCTATGCATATCAAGGAAAAACTTCAAACCTTCTGCAGAACGCTGCAGTCGCACGCGGATGAGCACATCCGGCACATTGATACAATTGAATACGTCGAATGCGGCTACAAAACAGGACATACCCCGCCGGACGGCCCATGGGAACCTTTCCGGGTTGTCTGCGGAGAGAACAAGCACCTGTGGCTTCGCTTCTCCCTGCAGACGCCCAAAGCAGGGGAGGGAACAGAGTATCTCCTGAGCTGCACAACGGGACTGCAGGGCTGGTATGCAGCAAACCCGCAGGGTCTTGTGTATCTCAATGGTGAGATGGTCCAGGGACTTGACATCAACCACACCGAGGTTTTCCTGCAGCCGGATACCCGGTACGATGTGCTGGTGTACCTGTACACCAGCGTTGTGACGAAGCCTTTCCCGTTTGATGTGGATCTGGTGCGCCGTTATACTGCGGTGGACGGACTGTATTATGATATCCAGACGCCTCTGGAGGCGTTGGACTACCTCAACGAGAATACCGGTGAATACCGGGCGATTCTGACTACGCTGGAAAAGGCTGTGAATCTGGTAGATACCCGTGAGGTGTACAGTCAGGCGTATTTTGCCTCCGTAAAGGCGGCCGCTGATTATCTGGAACGGGAGTTTTACGGAAAACTCTGCACGCCCGAGGGAAAGCCTGTGGTTCACTGCGTCGGACACACCCACATTGATATGGAGTGGAAGTGGACCAGAAAGCAGACCCGCGAAAAGATTCAGCGTTCCTTCTCTACCGCAAACGCGCTGATGGAGCGATACCCGGAGTATTTGTTCACGCTCTCCCAGCCGGAGCTTTACCAGTATCTGAAGGAAGAAGCGCCTGCGAAATACGAACAGCTCAAAAATTGGGTGGCCAAAGGCCGCTGGGAACCGGAAGGCAGTATGTGGGTGGAATGCGACTGCAATCTGGTCAGCGGCGAAAGCTTTGTGCGCCAGCTGATGATGGGCAAAGCATTCTTCAGAGATGAGTTCGGCGTGGAAAACCGCGTGCTGTTCCTGCCGGATGTGTTTGGTTACAGTGCAGCGCTGCCTCAGATTCTGAAAAAGAGCGGTGTTGATTACTTCGTTACGTCCAAAATCAGCTGGAACGACACCGATACCATGCCGGTGGATGCTTTTATGTGGCAGGGTATTGACGGCACGGAGGTGTTTACCACCTTTATCACTGCCCAGGAAGCAAAGCAGAACCACATGGCAGACCGCCGTGTGACCTATAACGCAAGACTCAACGCAGGCTATACACTGGGTGCATGGGATCGGTTTGGACAGAAAGAGTACACCAACCACGTCATGATGACCTTTGGTTATGGCGACGGCGGCGGCGGTCCCGTCAGGGAGGATCTGGAAAAGCTGCGCCGCCTGTCACGCGGTATCCCCGGTCTGCCCGTTACCAAAGCAGACTTCCTGCTGCCTTATCTGGAGACTGCTGAGACGGAGTTTAACGAAAACTGCCGCGCTTTGGGTCGGACTCCCAAATGGGTGGGCGATCTGTACCTGGAATTGCACCGGGGCACCTATACCTCAATTGCGAAAAACAAACGGCATAACCGCAAAAGCGAGTTTGCTCTGCAGCGCTGTGAGGGCTTGTCCGTGATCGGCATGCTGCTGGGAGATGACTATGACCGGGAAGGATTCAACAAGGCCTGGCGTGCGGTGCTGCACAATCAGTTCCACGATATCCTGCCGGGAAGCTCCATTCAGGAGGTCTATCAGGGTACGGACGAAGACTATGCCCGCATCGCTGACTACTGCGCCTCGATGGAACAGGAAAAGCTTTCATGTATTGCTGCACGGCTCAATACACGGGGTGGGTGGCTGGTCTATAACCCGCTGGGATTTCCTCACGGCGGAAACGTCCTGATTGACGGAAAGACCGTGGAACTGCAGGAGCCGATTCCCGCCTGTGGCTGGAAGGTCATCGGTCAGCCGCAGATTTCCTGCGGAGTCACGATCAACGGCCTGACCGCGGAGAACCGTCACTACAGGATGGAACTGGATGGTATGGGACGCATTGTGTCTCTGTTTGACAAGGCAGCGGAGAGGGAAGTGTTTGCCGCTCCCGGTAACTGTTTTACCGCCTATGAAGATCTGCCCTATGCGCATGACAACTGGGAAATCTCAGATTATTACCGTTCAAAGCCATATCCGCTGGACGCCGAGGCCGTCATTACGCCCGTATACGATGGCAGCCGGGCAGGCTTCAGGGTGGAAAAGCAGTATATGGACTGCACCATCACGCAGCATATCTGGCTCGGCAGTGATTCACGCCGGGTGGATTTTGACAACCGGATTCAGTGGAACCGCCACCATCAGGTGCTGAAAGTTTCCTTCCCGCTGGACATCCACGCAAACGAAGCAACTTACGAAATCCAGTACGGACACATCCGCCGCACCACTCATCAGAATACCAGCTGGGATGCGGCCAGGTTTGAAGTGTGCGCCCATAAATGGGCGGATATCTCCGAGAACGGCTACGGTGTGGCGCTGCTCAACGACTGCAAATACGGCCACAGCGCGCACGGCAGTACGCTGGAGCTGACGGTGCTGAAGGCCGGTACTTCTCCAAACCCGGAAGCGGACATTGGACTTCATGAGTTTTCATACAGCCTGCTTCCTCATACAGGCAGCCTGTATGAGGCCGGCGTGATCAAAGAGGCTTACAGCTTCAACCAGCCCTTGCTGTGCATGCCGGTTTCGGCTGCTGACGGTGAGCTTGCCGAAAGCTTCAGCCTGGTGTCCTGTAACCGGGAGAATGTGATCATCGATACCGTGAAAGCCGCCGAAAACGGCAGCGGCGTAATCGTCAGACTCTATGACAGCTTCGATACACGCACCAACGTTACCATTACCGTGGCAGACGGCTTTACAAAGGCCTGGTTGTGTGATATGATGGAAACAGAGCTTGAGGAACTTCCCTTCAACGGTCGTACAGTTACCCTTCCGGTGAAGAATTTTGAGATTATCACGCTGAAATTTGTGCCCTGAAGGCATTTCTCCGGCTCAGACGGCAATCATCTTGTACACAATTGGTGATTTGGAAGGAAAAGGAGAAGAATTATGCTCAATACCGTATCCCTTGACAACTTGTGCGCCGCTCTGACCTATGCCTTCGGCGTCGAGCCACCCAAATTTGCCGCGGCTCCCAATGAACAGCTCTGTACCGCGATCGATGAAGCTTTCGGCGCAAAGAAAGCCGACCGCGTATTCATGTACAATCCCGATGCCATCGGCGAATGGGTCTATCGCAAGTATCCCCAGCTGCTCAAGAAAACGATTGCCCAGACGGATATTGAGGTACCCTTCTGCACGATGATGCCCTCCGTGACGCCGGTGTGCTTCGGCACGATGTACACCGGTGCGGTTCCTGCCGTTCACGGTATTCAAAAGTACGAAAAGCCCGTGATTACCATTGACTCGATCTTCGATGCACTGCTCAGAGCAGGGAAGAAGCCGGCAATCGTTGCCAGCGCCAAATGCAGCCTCGGCAACATCTTCCTTGAGCGTCCGATGGACTACTATATCTGTTCCAGCATGGAGGAGATCAACGCCACGGCTGCGGAGCTGATCATTCGGGACGAGTACGATTTCCTGGTGGTCTATAACGGCAACTACGACGCAACGATGCACAAATTCGGTCCGGAGAGCATCGAAGCGCTGGCCGAGCTGCGCAATAACGATGAGACATTTGCCTTGTTCAGTCAACTGATCCGCCGTCACTGGAAATCACATAACACCCTTGTCGGCTTTGCAATGGATCACGGCTGCCACGAGATCGACAGCAATGCAGGCTCCCATGGCCTTGACATGGAAGAGGATCTCAACATCGTGCACCGTTATAAGCTGTATCCGGCAGAATAAAACGCCGGGGAAAATAGTAATCGGTATTGCTGGGCACCCTCCATGAAAACTGTTTTCGTGGAGGGTGCTTTTTATGCAGGGAAGAGGGAACGGAAGCCGGACAGAGAACAGAAAGTTATGGCTGCTGTGAGAAATTTTGGAGAAGGTGCATTGAACCATTGACATAACCGAGTTCAGTGTGGTATTATATATACGAACTAAAGTTCTGCGACGAACTTATATTAACAAACAAATGTTCTTGAAGAGCGGGGCATGACAGCGTGAGCGCACGTGCGGAAGTGGCATGGCGAGTAATTCCTGCCCAATACAGACACAGGAGGCACGTATGAAGAAGATTGTTGCGATCAATGCAAGTCCGAGACTGACATGGAATACCGGGACTCTCGTTTGTGAAGCTGCCAGAGGGGCTGAGAATGCTGGTGCAGAGATTATCCGGTTTGATCTGTACAGGCTGGAGCCGTACAGCGGCTGCATTTCCTGCTTTGGCTGTAAGCTGCCGGAGCATCAGGGGGTATGCGTCTGCAAAGACGGGCTTTCCCCTGTCCTGAAGGCTATTCGGCATGCCGACGGGCTGATCATCGGCACGCCCAACTATCTCGGCGATGTCTCGGCGGCATTTCGTGCGCTGTATGAGCGGCTGATTTTTCGGTCGCTTACCTATAAGACCGAGCCGCGCTGTTATAACACCAGAAGAATCCCCGTGCTGCTGATCATGACCAGTAATGCAGCACAAACCTTCTACCCGCAGCTGGGGTATGATCAAATGCTTGCCAGGTATCAGCAGACGCTGAACGCCATGGTGGGTCCTGCGAAGCTGATGATCTGCGGAGATACCCTGCAGGTCAATGATTACGAGCGGTATGACTGGACGATGTTTGATGCACAGGCGAAGCGGGCGCGGCACGAAGCCGTGTTCCCGGAAGAAATGAAAAAGGCCTGCGGACTTGGTGCTGAAATGGTCAGCGGTGCATGGGACACCCTGTGAGGCGGTAAGCTGCCTGGTTGGGGGGAAGAGTCGGGAGTGAAAGGAGGCAGCCGGAGCATGAAAGAGCGGACCTATATTGCAATTGATCTCAAGAGCTTTTATGCTTCGGTTGAATGCCGGGAGCGTGGTCTGGATCCGCTGAATACGAACCTCGTGGTTGCGGATGAGAGCCGTACCGACAAGACCATCTGCCTTGCCGTGAGTCCCTCGCTCAAGAGCTACGGCATTCCCGGACGGGGACGTCTGTTCGAAGTGAAGCAGCGCATCCGGGAAGTCAATGCCTGGAGACGCTTTGACGCGCCCGGGCGACGGCTTTCCGGATCATCCTGTGTGTTTTCCGAGCTGCAGGCCAATCCGGCACTTGAGGTTGACTTCATCATCGCACCGCCCAGAATGGCGCAGTATATGGCCTACAGCACACGGATTTACGAAGTATACCTCAAGTACATTGCCCCGGAGGATATCGTGGTGTACTCCATTGACGAGGTGTTCATGGATGTTACAGATTATCTCAGATCCTACAGGCTCACACCCCGTGAACTGGCGATGAAGATCATCATGGATGTGCTGGCGACCACCGGAATCACCGCCACCGCCGGTATTGGCACCAATTTGTTTCTCAGTAAGGTCGCCATGGACATCGTGGCCAAGCACATTCCGCAGGATGAAAACGGTGTGCGCATTGCAGAGCTTGATGAGATGAAATTCCGGCGCGAACTGTGGGCGCATCATCCGCTTACGGATTTCTGGCGTGTGGGACATGGGTATGCCAAAAAGCTGGAAGCGTACGGTATGTTTACCATGGGCGATGTGGCCAGGATGTCGGTGCAGAATGAAGAACTACTCTACAGACTTTTCGGCAAGAACGCAGAGCTTCTGATCGATCACGCATGGGGGTGGGAGCCCACGACTATTGAGGTCATCAAGGCATACCGCCCCAGCTCCAACAGCCTGAGTTCCGGGCAGGTTCTGCAAGAACCCTACGAAGCGGATAAGGCAAAGCTTGTCCTGCGTGAGATGGCGGACGCGCTGGTGCTGGATCTGGTGGATAAGGGGTTGGTGACAAATCAGATCGTGGTTACGATCGGCTACGATGTGGAAAACCTCACGGATCCAGAGCGCCGCCAAAAGTATCTCGGCGAGGTTGTGCGGGATCACTACGGGCGTCTGATTCCAAAGCATGCCCATGGTACAGCCAATCTCGACGGCTACACATCCTCCACGAAGGAGATACTCTGTGCGGTATCGGAACTCTTTGACCGGATTGCGGATCAAAATCTGTTGGTGCGCAGGCTTAACATCGTTGCAAACCGCGTTCTCCCCGAAGCGGAGGCGCAGGCGAGAGCAGGGGAGGATATGGAGCAGCTGGAGCTGTTTACGGATTACACGGCGCTGGAGGAAAAACAGGCGCAGATGCGTGCGGCGCTTGCACGGGAGAGACGGATGCAGCAGGCGATGCTGACCATTAAGAAACGGTTTGGCAGGAATGCAATCCTCAAGGGAATGGACCTGAAAGAGGGCGCGACGGCTCAGAGCCGCAACGCACAGATCGGAGGACATCGGGCATAAGCGGCCGGTGCATAAAGCATGAGAAGGAATTGAATCTTATCGCATCAGCAGATGATATTGCTGTTCAATCAAGCTATAACAGTTTTGAAATACACAATCTGCCGGATAAAAGGAGGCGCGGTATGTCCAGCATAGGAAATCGGTACTATAACGACATTATCAACCTTCCCCATCACATCTCCACTACCCGACCACAGATGTCGATGATGGAACGCGCCGCACAGTTTTCGCCCTTCGCAGCCCTCACCGGCTACGATGCTGCCATACGTGAGACAGGGCGCCTGACAGACCGGCGGATTGAACTGAACGAGGATGCACAGAGTGCGCTGGATTTGAAACTGCGGTACCTTTCCGAGAACATGAAGGATGCGCCGGAAGTAACGTTTACCTATTTCAAGCCGGATGAACGCAAAAAAGGCGGCGCCTATGTGGAAGTGACCGGCGTGGTGAAGAAGATGGATGAATATGAACGGGAAATCGTGCTGCGAAACGGGACGCGGATACCGGTAGATGACATTTTGTGTATTGATTTGCCGATCGAGGAGCGGATTGTCGAATGAAATCCAGTTTCGGAGATGCGCAAAATATGGGATGATACGACAGGACCTGTCCATGTACGGCGTGGACAGGTTCTGATCATTTTGCGCAGATGACTCTGTACACCGACAGACGGATGTGCTAGAATAAGAGCAAAGAAGAAAAAATGT
>SVMB01000002.1 GCA_015067675.1 Oscillospiraceae bacterium | reverse complement strand
CCATGCTGCGTTTCGCTGCCAATCAGATTGGTTTCGACGCGCTGGATGAGCATCTCAATGGTACCACTGCTCTGGCCATCAGCCCCTCTGATCCTGTCGCCGCCGCGAAGGTCCTGTCCGAGTTCGCGAAGAAGTCCAACGGCTCCTTTACGATCAAGGCCGGTTTCGTCGATGGTAAGGTCATCAACGCTGATGAGGTCAAGGCTCTTGCCGATCTCCCGTCCCGCGAGGTTCTGGTTGCTCAGGTTCTCGGCGGCCTCAACGCCCCGATTTCCGGCTTCGTCAACGTCCTCAACGGCAACCTGCGTGGCCTGGTCGTCGCGCTCAACGCTATCGCCGAGCAGAAGGGCGGCGAAGCTGCGGAGTAATTTAATTACATCCGCTGGGAGTAAACATTCAGTTGCTTCCGCCGGGAGTACGCTCCCGTCAATGATGTGCAGAAAATTGCACGACATCTATTCTTACGGAGGATATTACAATGGCTAGCGAAAAGATCACTGCCCTCATCGAAGAAGTTAAGGCTCTTACCGTCCTCGAGCTGTCCGAGCTCGTTAAGGCTCTGGAAGAGGAGTTCGGCGTTTCCGCCGCCGCCCCCATGGCCATGATGGCTGCCCCCGCCGCCGGCGCTGCTGCCCCCGCCGCCGAAGAGAAGACCGAGTTCACCCCCGTTCTGGCTGAGTTCGGCGCCAACAAGATCGCCGTTATCAAGGTCGTCCGCGAGCTGACCGGCCTGGGCCTGAAGGAAGCCAAGGATCTGGTTGACAACTGCCCCAAGCCCCTGAAGGAGAACATCTCCAAGGACGAGGCCGAGGAAATCAAGAAGAAGCTGGAAGAAGCCGGCGCCAAGGTCGAGATCAAGTAAGTTTGTTTCAAAACTTCGAAAACTCCGGAGCATTTGCTCCGGAGTTTTTTTATGCCCGGACATGAAAAAGCCCGCCGAAGAACTTCTTCGGCGGGCTTTGATGCTGATAGGGAGTTTATGCGCCCACGGTCAGCACGACCTTGCCGGCACTTTTGCTGTTGTAGAGAAGTGCATGGGCATCTTCGGCCTGCTCGATGGGGAGAACGGAGTCGATGGTGGGACGAATCTCGCCGGAGACGATCTTCGGCCAGACGTCGCGCACGAGAGTGGCCAGAAGATTGGCCTTGAACTCCGGCGCGCGGGAACGAAGCGTGCTGCCGATGAGGCGCGCACCGCGCACGTAGAGGTTGCGCAGGTTGATGGTCGTCTCCTGACCGGCCAGAGCCGCGATCATGATCCAGCGTGCACCGCGTTCCAGATGATGCAGATAATCATCCACACGGGTGCCGCCCAGACAGTCGATGGCTACGTTGACACCGTGACCGGCGTCCAGCTCGGCCTGCAGGACCTCTGCCAGATCCTCGCAGGAGGTGTTGACCACACGATCGGCGTTCAGATGACGGATGGCCTCGGCTTTTTCCGCAGAGCGCACAGTGGTGATGACACGGGAGCCGAATGCGCGGGCCATGGGGATGATGACGCTGGCAAGACCGGAGTTGCCGCCGGTGACCAGCAGCGTCTCACCGGCCTTGAGGCCACCTTCAATGTAGAGGTTGAGAAACGCCGTGGCAAATGCCTCAGGCAGGGCAGCCGCTTCCGCGATGCTGATGCCTTCAGGGATGGGCATCAGCATGTCCCAGCGCACGTTGGCGTATTCGGCATAACCGCCGCCGCCCAGCAGTGCGCAGACACGGTCGCCAACTTTCCAGTTGGCGTGCTTGGCCACGTTGGCGCCCACCTCCACGATGGTGCCGGCGATTTCAAGTCCCATCCATTCGGGGCATCCGGGAGGCGGGGGGTAGTTGCCCTCCCGCTGCATAAGGTCGGCACGGTTGACACCGGCAGCCTCGATTTTGATCAGACAGTCTTCGCTGCCCACGATCGGGTCGGGTACATCCGCCCATCGCAGGGATTTATCGTCGTTAACCAGTATTGCTTTCACAGTGTGTCTCCTTTATGCAAGTCCGGAAGTCTTGTCAAAGAACATATTGTCGCGCACGGCCTTCTGGGAGCGCAGGATCGGCTGCTCCTTGGAGTTGTTGCCGTAGCGCTGGACGCACAGGTACATGCAGACGCCCAGATTGGGGCCGATCTGACGCAGCAGACGGCTGTGAGCGCCGTTGGCAAGCAGCAGATAGGGGCAGTCCAGCTCATGCTTGAGCATGGCGGCGGCGCGGAGGTTTTCCAGAAGCTGCTCCTCGGTCTGGGCGAAGTTGACCATCTTCACCACGTCCGCACCGCGTTCACGCTGGGCACGGGCGTATTCCAGAAGCTGATCGCAGGTGAAGTGGGTGTGCAGATGAGAGGAGATGAGCACCTCGCCGCCGAGAGCGTGGATGCGGTCAATGACCGCCTTTTGCTTGGCAACGGCTTCCTCGTCGAAGGTCAGCTCGTAGGGCTCGGGATGGAACCAGTCACCCAACACATCGCCGAGGGTGGCACCGGCCTCGATGCCCATGAGCAGGTATTCCGCGCATTCCTCGTCGGTCATACCGTCACTCTGATTATGGCGGTAGCTGGTGATGTAAATGGGCTTGCCCATGCAGGCGTTGAAGATGCCGCGCAGGGTTTCCACGTCGCGGTACTGGCGCTCAAGGCACTCAAGCTGGATGCCGAAAGCATCAGCACCGTCATAATGGGAGTTCATGATGGTGTTGATGGCGTCGCCGGGAGTTTTCTCCTGCACCATGGCGGTGAGAAGCGGCTTGTTGTACTGTAAAAAGGTAGCTTTCATGTTGATAACCTCCCGATTAAGCCTGGATCAGATGACGACCGCCGTCGATGAGGATGTTTTCGCCGGTCATGAAGGCAGCCTTGTCGCTGCACAGATACAGGATCAGATCGACGATCTCCTGGGGATCGGCGGCACGGCCCATCATGGTCTTCATGCGTGCCATGGCGTCGCGGGTGAGCACGGGACCCGGAGCGACACAGTTGCAGCGCACGTTGAAGGGGGCGCCGGCCTGAGCAACGGACTTGGTCAGACCGTGCATGGCGGCGGATTTGGAGGTGGAGTAGGCGACGGCGGTGGGAGAACCCTCGTGACCGGTGATGGAGCCGATGTTGATGATGACACCGCTCTTCTGGGCGGCCATCTGCTTCATGATGGCGTGGTCACAGTAAAACTGGCCCTTCAGGTTCACGTCGAGACCCCAGTCGTAGACTTCGATGGGGATCTCATGGAAGTAGCGGGCGCCGCCGGTGCCGCGGATGCGGGTTTCGGCACCGCCTGCGAAGTTGACGAGGATATCAATGGAACCAAACGCTTCAACGGCGGCATCACGGCCGGCGCAGATGCTCTGGTAGTCGCGCACGTCCACGATCAGACCGATGGCACGGCCGGGACCCATGGCGTTGAGTTCGGCAACCTTCTCGTCAAGGGCAGCCTTGTCGATGTCGCACATGGCGACGTTGGCGCCGTCTGCGATCAGGCAGCGGCTCATCAGCAGCGACATGCCGGAAGCGGCACCGGTGAGAAATGCGGTTTTACCTTTGAATGACATAAGAGCACGTCCTTTCGATTCTTGCAGTATGAATATAGAATACCGTATTCTGCGAGAAAATGCAACCTCATTGAGGTTATTTCAAACTAAGTATAATGCCGGGAGCGGCATTGCCGCAATAGCGGAATCGTCCCAGATTTGATGTTTTCGGCACAAATGGCTGTGCAGGTGCAGATGCACGTGGTATAATACAAAAAGAACGGCAGATGTATGCGGCCTGAGGAGGAACGGAAATGGACTGGAAACGCCTTGTGATAACGGAAGTGACGGGAGCCAATCTCGTACATACGGAAGCGGGCAAACGCAATGTGATTCGATGCCGTGCGCATTACGGAATCTCGTTTTGCATGACACCGGGCGCGAAGATTGTATATGAGCACAACGGCAAAGAGTACGTATCCGACGCAGAACACGCGATTTTTCACCCTAAGGGGCAGAGTTACCGGCTCAGCGACCTGTCCGAGGGAGATTTCCCGGTGATCAATTTTGAATGTGATCCCGGATTTGTCTGTGATTCCTTCGAGGTCTTTCCGGTCACGGGTTCTGCCTACTATGCGCGCAGCTTTGCAAGACTGCAGAATCTGATTGTCCTGCCGCAGCCGGAGCATCGGTTTGAGCGCATCGGACTGGTTTATGAGATCCTGAGCAGGCTATGTGCCGGGCAGGATGGCATGGAAGAGAAAACGCTGCTGTCACCGGCGCTGGCCTGTCTGGAAGAAAATTTCGCGGACCGGACGCTGACGGTGGAAACGCTGGCGGCACAGGCACATATCAGTGTGACCTATTTCCGGCGGCTGTTCCGGCAGACTTACGGCATGTCGCCCAAACAGTACATCATCAATGCCAGAATGAGCCGGGCCAGAGATCTGCTCAGCGGCAGTTATTACTCGGTGGCGGCGATTGCGGCGGACTGCGGTTTTGGCAGCGAAAGCCATTTCAGCAGGCTTTTTAGGGAATATAACGGCTGCTCGCCGTCGGAATACCGCAGCCGCAGCGAGCAATTGCTCTGATCTGAAAAATTTTTTCAAAATCACTGCGACAAAACGCCTTCTGGTACGTTTAATATATGACAGCAAAAAAAAGCGTACGAAAAGGAGGTCAAATCCATGAAAAGAGCTCTCGCTATCCTGCTCATCCTCGCGTTCCTCATCTCCCTCACAGCCTGCGCACCGGCTGCTGCGCCAGACGTGACCACCACAACTGCCGCCACCACCGCAGACCCTGCATCCACCCATGCAGTCCTCCCTGACAGTGAGGAATTTATGTACGTCGCAGAGCATGGCGCAGCACCCGAATGGATGCGCGGCAACAGCTTTGCCGTCGCCGGCAACGGCCGCTTCTGGCAGTACATGACCAACGCCCAGAGCGATGACCCTACCCCGTTTATCGGTTCCATCCGGGCCGAGGGTAATTTCTTCGAGCGCCATCCCTACATTTTCGAGGATCAGCACATTCTCAGCGCATTAGCGCCCATTCCCGGCGAACAAAACTGCCTCTGGTTCGTTGAAAGCGTTTTCATTCCCGACGGCAGAACGTATGAATCCCACATACTTGTCCGCGTGAACGCGGATGGTGAGGCTGTCGTCTCCGACGACGTGACTTCAATCATCGATGAGCGCGAGATCAGCCGCTCCGTAGGTACGGCGCTCCCGGATGGACGATACTTTCTCTGCGTGGAAGAGCTCGTCTGCCTGTTTGACGGCGCCGGTGAGCTGATTTTCAAGACCACGGTCGATCAGCATACCGGTTATCCTGAGGCGACGCTCACATCCTCCGGCGAAATAGCGCTGCTGATCGATGCCAACGGCGCGCGCAAGCTTTATCTGGTGGACGAAACCGCCCAGAAGCTCAAACCTGTCGGCACCGTGAACGATGGATACTCTGAAATCCATCTGGCCGAGGGCGATGAGTTCTTCGATCTCTATCTCTTCGGCGAATCCCTCTGGGGCTATCACCTTGCCACGGGCGAAAAGACGAAGATTGTCGCATTCTCCGACTTTGGCATGCAGCCGGACAATATTGTACGTATCCTCCCGGTAGGTATATCGGAAACGGGTGCACCAAAGTTTGCCTGCTATGAGATTTACGGCAGTCAGGTATCACCCACGCTGCTGGAGCAGCGCATCAAGGAACCGGAAAAAATCACGCTGACGCTGGGAACGATACGGTGTGATACCAATATCTCCAATGCAGTTTCTGAGTTCAACCGAACGTGTATCGATTACCAGATTGAGATTATAGAATATGCAACAGAAGAAGACCCGACCGGTATGACCAATTTTTCCGTTTCAATTTCCACAGGAAATATTCCTGATCTTTTGGATATTGCCAATCTGCAGGATTACAGCCTGATTCAAAAGAAGCTTCTGCGTGATCTGACGCCGTTTATTGAATCTGACCCGGATCTTTCCCCTGGATTATTCCTGCCGAATATCTTTGAAGTGATGAAACATCCAGATGGGGCAATTTACTATATGGCACCCGGTTTCAGAGTCAGCACCATGTATACACTGTATTCCAAAGTGGGAAAACTCCCTGCCACCACCTTTTCTGAAGCACTGGTCATGATGGAGAACAATCCCAATATTTCACGCCCCATTTCCAATTGTGTGCGGGAACAGCTTCCTGTGTATTATCCGTATATAATCGGCCAATTCGTAGACTGGTATAACCTGAAAGCCACTTTTGATAACGAAGAGTTTCTGGCTTGTCTGGAATTGATCCGCCGCATTCCTAAAATCACCATTGATGACAATGAAAACAAGACAGAGTCTTTTGCAGACGGTTCATCACTTTTTGCATATGCAAAAAGTGTCAGCATGATGGAATTTATGGACTTATATGAACGCTTTGGAGATGACCTACAGGCTACTGGCATACCAGGTCAAGGTTCCACAGTGTTCTTCCATGACAAGTTGGCAGTAACCTCTCATTGCATGCATCCAGAAGGTGCATGGGAGTTCATTCGCTCATATATCTTGGATATTGACGGCGAGGATATAAAGTTGATGCTCCCGGTGCTCAAATACGAATATCAGGACTATTTGGATCGCTGGCGCAATTACTATGATGCCAACAGTGATCATTTAGGTGGTGAAAAAGTTCAGTATAAACCAAGCGAAGACGTTTTCACTTCCTTCGACGCAATCATCCGTGGGGCAAAAACCGAGGAAAAATATGATTATTACATCTTTCCCATCCTCGACGAAGAAATTGAAGCCTTCCTCGATGGTATCCGCTCAGCCGAGGAAACCGCCGAGGTCATCCAGAGCCGGGTAGCCCTCGTGCTCGCCGAGATGCAGTAACGGCGATTTGCAGGGTCACAGATAAATATAACGGGTGGACAGCCGCGGTCAGCGGTTGTCCACCCGTTTTGGATGATGTCGGATGCAGGCGGTGATTAACCCTGCGGGCAGGTCCAGTCGTGCAGCGGCTGCAGATCCTCGTAGGGGACGCGGGTGATGTCGGTGGGGAGCGGTGCGCCGTAGCGTACGGCGTCGATGAAGTCAAAGAGGGCGTTGAAATCCCGCCAGCCGTGATTGTGTACGCCTGTGCGGTACCATGCCTGGCAGCGCTCCTCGCAGCCGTAGAGCTTCCAGACCTCGCGCGCGGCGCGGTTGGTAAGGTAAGAGCCACGGGGATTGGCCCAGATGTCGCCATAGGCGTTGGTTTCAAGGAGATACCGGGGCGCGATGAGGGCTTTGATGGTGTGCATGTCGTAGGGGAGCTCCTGCTCGCGGCCGATATACTGCCGCAGACCCTCACCCATCCAGTCCGGAATGTGCTCAAACATGAATTCCAGGGTTTCGGAGTAATCCTCTCCGAATTTGCCGGGTTCCTCACGCTGCTCAAAGCGGTAGCAGCCGCAGCCGTGGGTGCCGGAGCCGTTGGGGTTGACGTAGGCGATGCGATCGTCGGTGGCGCCGGCGAGAAGGGTCGTCTTGCCGCCGCGGGAGTGTCCGGTGACGGCGATCTGGTCGGGATCCACGTAGTCCAGAGTGAGCAGAGCGTCCACCACGCGCTGATAGCCCCATGCCCAGGCGGAGATCGTGGAGAATTTCAGCTCCGGCCACAGCGGGAAGATGCCGGAGGTGCGGCCGACGTTGCGCAGGTCGGGCGCCAGCTCCACGCGGTTGAACTTCGCTACCACGAAGCCCCGGCGCAGGGCCTCGGCGATGACCTGATCGTTGAGGTTTGCGTCGTAGAGCATATCGCCGGTGAGAATGACCGGGCATTTGTGGTCGACGGCAGGCCGCCAGGTCATGAAGCAGAAGGAGAAGGGATGATCCTTGGTGCCGCAGTGGATGCGGTAGGTGTTGGTGAAGTGGGTGCCGTGCAGATCCAGCGGCTCGACCTCGATTTTATCGGGCTTGGGCGGCATACCGCCGAACTCCGTGGTGATAACTTCGTCAAGAATCTCCTGACGGCGGCGCTGCCAGTCGTCGAGGTTGGCTGCACGGGTACCGTCGGCAAAGAGGAAGGGATCGGGGAGTTTACCGAGGATGACATCTTTTCTCATATGTGGCTGCTCCTTTCGGATGGTTGTGATGGCGGAATAGGAGGGGCTGAATGTATAGTCCGGTGTTTATCGGTATGTTCAGTTTAGCATGCGCCGATGCGGCTGTCAACTTCGTTTTGAGGGGACAGGAGGACGGATCGGACGCTTGAAAAATTTTTGAGAAAAACGAAAAATAAGTGTTGACAAACAAGGTAACACCTGCTATAATATACATCGTTGGCTCCGATGAACACGACCGAACACGCTGGTGTAGCACAATGGTAGTGCAGCTGATTTGTAATCAGCAGGTTGCTGGTTCGAGTCCGGTCACCAGCTCCACTTCTTCGGAAGCCCACAAGTTCATATGGAAGAGTTCCCGAGTGGCCAAAGGGGGCAGACTGTAAATCTGTTGTCACTGACTTCGGTGGTTCGAATCCACCCTCTTCCACCAGAAAAAGACCAAGTCGAATGACTTGGTCTTTTTCCACATTACAGCGGTTGTCACAGAGGTACGGTTCTGCAATAGCCGTATAGAGTGGCAAAGGGCGGAATTGCGCGATGCAAAGGAGCTCAATATTTGAGGGGGCGCTGCGTGTATGCCGATCATACTAGATCATCAGCTGCGGGAACATATACCGCATAATGCTTTGGAATTTCCGATTACGTTTTTTCATGATGAGCTGAGCACCCTGCCGGATTGGGCAGGGCCTTTGCATTGGCACCCTGATTTTGAGATAGCAACAGCAGAATGCGGCGTCCTGGATTATCAGGTTGGCGGAGAGCACATTATACTGGAGGCCGGAGACAGTATCTTTGTCAATGGGAATATGCTGCACGGAATCAGACAATTGTCAGGCAATACCCCCGATGCAATGCCGAATATTGTTTTTTCCGGGACGTTGATTGCGCCGGAAACATCTGCTATCTACCAAAAATATATATTGCCCGTGGCTCAGTGTGATTGGCTGCCTTTTATTGTGTTCAGGAGCAGCAATCCTTCTCACGGTGAGATGCACGGCTGTATCGAAGCGGTTTACAGGCTGATGAATGAGAAACCGGTATGCTATGAATTGGCTGTTCAGCGA
This sequence comes from Oscillospiraceae bacterium, assembly GCA_015067675.1. Taxonomy (GTDB): domain Bacteria; phylum Bacillota; class Clostridia; order Oscillospirales; family QAMX01; genus SIG502. The sequence continues at coordinate 86,448 of SVMB01000002.1, read as the reverse complement.
AATATCAACCGCATATTTGAATTTATCGCGGATCATTTCGATCAGTTTCCCAAAAACACGGCGACACGTATACAGATCAGTAATCAGATTCGCCTTCAAAAGATGCTGAGCTATATTTATGAAAACTATGCCGGGCCGGTTACGCTTGAGGATATTGCCAGAGCGGCGGATATCAGCCGAAGTGAGGCGGGACGCTGCTTTCATACGTATATGGGATATTCCCCCGTCGATGCGCTGATTCAGTACCGACTTCAAATGGCACACCGGTTGCTGAGTGAAGGAACGCAGACGCTTCAGCAGATCAGCTTTGCCTGCGGGTTTAATTCCGTAAACTATTTCAGCCGCCGGTTCAAGCAAAAATACGGTTACGCGCCGAGCAAAAGCAGTGATATGGGTAAATAATGCTTGAATCTGGTGCTTCTGTGCCTTTGATCCCGCGTGACGGAGTGATATAATGAATCCCGGAGCGTATTGAACGAATGTGGAGGGATCATTATGACCAAACAGAAGAATTACAAAAAAACGCTGATTTCCTGTTATCTCGGCTATGTTACACAGGCAATAACCGCCAATTATTCACCCCTCCTGTTTCTGACATTCATAAGCTCATACGGAATCACACTTGAAAAGATTGCGCTGATTCCGATGGTGTTCTATCTGACGCAGTTGCTCGTTGACCTTGCGGCAACCAAATATGCCGACAGAATCGGATACCGCGCCTGCGTTGTCGCATCCCAGGTGTTCTCGGCGGCGGGTCTTGCTTTGATGGCAATCCTGCCGGAAATGCTTCCTGTGCCGTTTGTAGGTATTCTGATTTCAGTCGTGCTTTATGCCATGGGAAGCGGACTGATTGAGGTTTTGGTAAGTCCCATCGTGGAAGCCTGTCCATTTGAAAATAAAGACGGTATGATGAGCCTGCTGCATTCCTTCTATTGCTGGGGTGCAATGGGTGTCATTTTGGGTTCAACGCTCTTTTTTGCTGTATTTGGGGTCGAAAACTGGAAGATCCTTACTTTTGTCTGGGCGCTGGTGCCGTTATATAACACCTTTAATTTCATCAACTGTCCTATAGAGCGATTGGTTGAAGAAGGCAAGAGTCTGGGTGTTGGCGGGCTTCTGAAAACGCCGATCTTCTGGCTGATGATTATCCTTATGGTGTGCGCGGGTGCATCGGAAGCTACGATGACGCAGTGGACTTCGGCCTTTACCGAATCGGCTCTCGGTGTTTCAAAAACGATTGGTGATCTGGCAGGCCCCTGCTTGTTTGCGATGTTCATGGGTATCGCCCGTATGCTCTACGGTAAATTCAGTGAAAAACTTGATTTATCCCGGGTAATGCTTATTTGCGGTGTGGTGTGTGCCGGCTGCTATCTGCTGGCTTCGCTGTCCGCATTGCCGCTCCTCGGACTTGCAGGCTGTGCTCTTTGCGGTCTGGCGGTCGGTATCATGTGGCCGGGAACGATCAGCATTTCCTCAAAGAACTGTCCCCGAGGCGGAACGGCCATGTTTGCATTCCTGGCATTGGCCGGTGATCTGGGTGCGACGGTAAGCCCGACCATGGTGGGAACCCTTTCCGAAATGGCCGGCGGCAATCTGAAAACGGGATTGTTTGCAGCTACGGCATTTCCAGTGATGCTGGTTGTGGGATTGATTGTGTTGATAAGCGTAAATCGTAAAATGAATCGGGGCTGAATTAAGCCTTCTTTCAGCCGGCATCGGGATGATTCATAACAGCCGGAAAAAGACCTCGTCGCACAGACGGGGTCTTTTTTGCGTTCCGATTTGGAGGGTGACATTTGCGCCGTATGTAATCTTTACAGTACGACTTCTTCGTGCTATACTGAAAACGGTACAGCAAACAGCAGATTCCATATGCCGCCATGTTCGGCAAATCTGCTGAGAAAAAACGCAATGTGCTGCGAAACGGGATACCCGAACCGCTTGAAAACGATACAGAAAGGATCCACAACTATGGAGATCAGACGTTTTTCCATCCCGGTAAACTGTTATCTTCCCGACGCCGATACGGTCACGGACGGACTGCAGGACCGCGAGGAGCTTTTTGACGATCACGGGATGATTATGCTGCCCGATACGTACTCCGAGGACGGTGCACCCACACGCATGGTGATCAATTGCCACGGCGCCGGCGGCACGGTGGCAACCGACGACTCGCAGGTGGAGCATCAGGTGCTTGCCCAGTATCTGCTGGCAAACGGCTACGCGGTGATGGATGTCAACGGCCTGCCGGATGATTACGGTCGTGCGCAGGGAATCGATCTGCGCAATAATATCGGCAGCCCCATCGCGGTCAGAAGCTATGTGAAAGCCTATCTTTACTGCATGACGCACTTTAACCTCAAGCGCGAGGTGTTTGTCCACGGCGGCTCCATGGGCGGCATCAGCAGCACCAATCTCGTGCTTTCGGGCTGCATCCCGGTGATTGCCCACAGCGCCTACTGCCCGGTGCTGGATACTTATAATGAGATTTTCCTCCATCCGTGGAGCGGGGGACTGCCCAAAACCGCACTGGGGAAGATTTATCGCCTGGATACGGATGAAAATGGCGAATACATCTATGACGAAGCAAAGATTGCGGGTTATAACCCCGCCAAAAACGCAAAGGCAGCACTTTACCCTGTGCCGGTGAAGTTCTGGCACTGCATAAATGACCAGACGGTTTCCTGGGAGGTCACCAAGTCCTTCGTTGACCGCATCCGGGAAAACGGCGGCATGGCGCAGCTGCGCACGTTCCCCTACGGCGGCCATGAGCCGCAGCTCGTGGGTGAGTTCGTGGAGAATCCCTGCGGCAATGACGTGTTCTGCGGGGAAAAGCTGCAGATCAGACCTGCGGTGGAGGAAGCGTTCATCTGGATGCGCAGCTTTGACGCCTGATGAGGCGATTCGTACATCGATCAAACGAGGTACCGGGAGGAAGAGAACATGGTCAGGCTGCTGTTTCCGGAGGACGGATACTTCTTTGACACCCATACTGACATCCAGAATACCTTCATCGATCTAATCCACATGCAGGGAACGGATGCGGCACTTGCATGGCTGGGTCCTGTGAAGAACAACTGCGAGTGTACATACCCGCGTGCGCTTACGTTTACGTGGCTTCCGGACGGAGCGCCTGAATACAGGCTGGAGCTGGCCGAAGATGTCGATTTCACGAATGCACACCTCATCGTGACGCGCGATGATCGGGCCGAAGTCGACACCCTCAAAATCGGACGGCGGTATTTCTGGCGCGTGAACGGTTCGGCTGCACGGTGGTTTGAAACCGACAGCGCGGTGCCACGCTTCATCCGCATCGACGGCGTGCCGAATGTGCGCGACATGGGCGGCGGGAAAATCCGGCAGGGTATCCTGTATCGCGGTGGCGCGATGGACGGAAAGTACGCCATTACCGAAGCGGGAAAGCGCATTTTCAGGGAGGTTCTGGGTATCCGCACGCAGATTGAGCTGCGAAAGGAAATGCTCGGGAAACTGGACTGTTCTCCAGCAGGCGCAGATGTGCAGCTTGCCGTGCTTCCGTATCGCCCGTACCGGGAGGTTTTTGAGGATGAGCACCGGCAGGGCATCTGCCGGATCATGGAATTTCTGGCCGATGAGTCAAACTATCCCATCTACTTTCACTGCCGGGGCGGCGCCGACCGCACCGGGATGATCGCGCTGTATCTGCGGGCGCTGGTGGGTGAGACGGATGATGAGATTCACACGGATTACGAGCTGACCGGCCTTTCGGCCTACGCGGCGGGCGAATCGGAAGGCGCGGACGGCTTTCGCCGCCGCACGGCACCCTATTACGCGGAATTTCTTAAGAACCTTTCCGCTTATGCGCCGGGGCGCCCCATCTGCGACGCCGCGCGGGCATTTCTCCTGGACTGCGGCGTGAAAGAGGAACATATGAGGCGGATCGTGGAGATCATCGGTGTGTAAAAGTCCAGCAGGTATTCTTCTACAAAAAAGCTGTCTGCGATTTATACATTTTGAACGGATGTAATTTCGACTTCACAAAAAGGAACAGAAATCATAAAATAACGAACAAATTCCGTAAGGCATAAATGAACCGTTCCCCCTATAATGAAGATGCAATCCGCCGTTACCATATCAATTACTGCCTTATTAGATTAAGGAGGAACTGCCATGAAACTGCGTCTTTATACCGATGTGAAGGACGGTGCCCCGCTGGAGGGCGAAAATCCCCTGCCGATCTTCCGTGACCGTCAGCATCATCACACGCCGAAGCTCGTCCACGAAAGCATGAAGGAACAGCACCGAAAGCTCATGGGCTACGAGTGCGGCAACCGCTTCCTGCCTTACCGTATGCAGGATCGCTACGGACGCAAGCGTGCGCCGATGGGCCTGAAATCCGCGGTACTGGAGAACGAGCATATGCGCGCGGTGTTCTATCTGGAATACGGCGGCCGCCTGACCTCGCTTTTTGACAAGGACAACAACCGTGAGCTGGTCCACAACAATCCCGTCTTTCAGCCCGGCAACCTGGCTATCCGCGACGCCTGGCTTTCCACCGGTATCGAGTTCAACTGCTCCCAGTTCGGTCATCATTTCCTGACCTGTGAGCCGCTGTTTGCCGCCAAGGTCGTGGACGAAAACGGCGAAGAGTTCCTGCGTATGTACGAATACGAGCGCTGCAAGGGCGTGTTCTACCAGATGGACTTCCATCTGCCCTCCGGCAGCCGCTTCCTCTACCTCTATACCCAGATCATCAATCCGCAGGATGTGCCGGTTTCCACCTACTGGTGGACCAACATTGACCTGCCGGAGAAGGAAGGCGTGCGCGTCTTTTCGGCTACCGACGAGGTCATCTACTATATGTCCCCCGAGCAGATGGCGAAGCTCCCCGGTTACTCCAACATGGCTGTGGGCAATATCCCGTATCTGGATGCGGTGCCGGGCGTTGACCTGAGCTATCCGCGCAATTATTCCTTTGCCACCGACTACTTCTTCCAGATCCCCGAGACGGAGCCCATGCCCTGGGAGGCTGCGGCATATACCGACGGATTTGTGATGTACGAGGTGTCCACCAGTGCGCTGCGCTACCATAAGATGTTCTGCTGGGGCGTGAGTGCCGGCGGTCAGAAGTGGCGCGATTATCTGGCACGTCCCAACGAGGGCGACTTCTTCGAGATTCAGGCGGGGCTTGCGCCCACGCAGGGTCACGGCTATATCATGGAGCCCCGGGAGACCATCGAGTTTGTGCAGGCCTTTGGCTGCCTGTACTGCAAGCCTAATGAATTTCAGGAGCCCGAGTGGCACGAAGCGCAGGCTGCGATGGAGAAGAAGATCCACGCAGAGATCACCAGCGATCAGCTCTACGCGCTGCAGGATCGCTTCCGTGCGCTGGCTGAGAAGAAGCCGGCGGAGCTTCTCCACATGGGTTCCGGCTTCGGTGCGCTGGAGCTGCGCCGCCGCGAAAAGGCAGGCTGTCCCTACGACACGAAGGGCATGATCTTCCCTGAAGCTTCCATGGGTCCTGATCAGGCGCTGTGGATGAGCCTGCTGGATGAGGGCAGGTTCCCCGCTGCATTCCCGGAGCGCATTCCTGCGGCCTATGTGGTGCAGAAGGAATGGATGGAGCTGCTTGAGAAGGCGCTGGAGGACGAGGCAAACCGGAACTGGAACGCCTGGCTTCATTACGGCATCATGCAGGCGGAAGAAGGCGACTTTGACGCGGCAGTGAAGAGCTTTGAAAAGTCGCTGCAGTGCACGGAGAATGTCTGGGCGCTGCGCAATATTGCCTATATCTATAAGCTGGACAACAACATTCCCATGGCGATGGCCTGCTATGAGCGGCTGTTCAAGCTGCCCGGAGCCTACAGCGATCAGGCATTTGCCGAGGAATACATGAGCCTGCTGGTCAAGCAGAGGTTGTATCAGCAGACCTGGGACTTCTACCGTACCCTGCCCGAAAACCTGCAGGCCAAGGATCGCATCTCGCTGCTGGCAGGCTCTGCCGCCGTGGAAGTGGGCGAGACGGCATACGTGGAATCCCTCTTCAAGCGTGACTTTGCGGTTATCCGTGAGGGTGAAAACTCCACCTCCGACATCTGGTTCCGCTATAAGGCCCGTCAGGTGGCGCGTGAGCGCGGCGTGGAATACAGCGATGAGCTGCTGGCCGAGGTCAAGCTCACATTTGATCCGCCGCAGGAGATCGACTTCCGCATGGGCGCGTCTCAGGACAAGAAACGGGCGAAAAAGTAATTAATCGCGGCCCGAAATCACCAAAACATAACAGAAAGCCTGCCGTTTCCGGAAAACCGGGATACGGCAGGCTTTTTACATTATGAGAGGGGGATTATGCCAACGGAATGCAGTCGCGCATGAGACCCTCGCAGCGATGAAGCATATTGACCGCTGCATGGTACATCGGCTCGGACAGATCACTGTTCCAGAGGTTGGAAAGAGACGGTGCGGACATACCGCGGCGCAGTGACCAGCGCTTCATCGTGATCTCTTCGCGTTTCATAGCGGCATCGGCATACTCGGAGAAGCACTGCGCGTCTGCGGCGAAGTGCTCGGCTGTGGCAGGAACCGCAAGACACAGATAGCGGCAGATCTTGTACATTGCCAGAGAAATATAGCGGACTGCTGCCTCGGAAAAGACCGGATCGTCGTCTGCTTCCAGATGGGTGAGGATGAAACGCATGGTTTCCACCAGCACGCGGTTCTTTTCGGACAGAACGTCCGGCTGCCGGTCAGAGCGGGTACGTTCCGGACTGCAGCCCAGCAGGAAATCCGTCGTGACGTGATAGTATGACGCTGCCCGGATCAGGAAATCCAGACGCGGTTCGCGGGAACCTTTTTCGTAATGGGATAATAAAGACTGGGAGATGCCCAGCGCCGCTGCCGCGTCGCGCTGACTGACGCCGCTTTCCTGTCGGAGCTGCAGGAGCATCCCTGCAAATAGCTTAGCCATAGTGCTTACTCCTTCCGTTCTGCCTGTGATATCGGATGAATCTGCAGATCGGTTTTTATTCCAGTTTAATGGTTTCCAGGGCAACTTTGATTGCCTGTTCTCGGGTCATGGTGCCCTGCGGAGCGAAGCGATTGCCGCCCATACCGTTGACAACACCGGTACCGGCAAAGTAGGCTACGTAGTTGCGGGCATAGGCTGCGATTTCAGAGCCATCGGTGAATGAATCAGGAACATTGCTCATGCCGGCGGCGAGAATACCGCCGTCCGAAACACTGCCGGTGGATACCAGCTCACACACGCGGCCGAGCATGGTGACGGCCTGCTCACGGGTAAGCGTGGCTTTGGGAGCATACCGATCGCCGCCGACTCCGTTGACCACGCCGAGGGCGTAAGCACTGGCGACAGCAGGATCGGATGTGTCGCTGAAGGGGGAGGGAACCTGCGGGGCAGGGGTTCCGGTGAGGTTTTCGTAAAGCTGCATTGCCACGGCGGCAAATTCCTGACGGGTGATGCCCTGCTTCAGGTCGGCGCCGGAGAGACTACGGGGAATGAGACCTGCGTGCCAGGCAGCCTCCATGGTGGGACGGGCCCAGTCGGAGCAATTCTCCCAGGGATTGGCGGGCGGCGATGAAGGCGCTGCGGGAGAGGCTGTTTCAATCTGATAGACATCGGACATGATGGAGCCGGCATTTGCGGCAAGCCAGTTGGAGTAGGTGCGATCCCACTGGTGACGCTTGGCCCATTCGTCGGTGGACTCAATCATGAAGTAGGTGTGGTTGATGGAACCGGTGCTTGTGTAGATGGAATGATCCATGCGCACGTCCAGCCAGTAATATTTGCCGTCCAGCAGGACGTAATTCCACTTGTGTTCCACGGCAGAGCCGTCGCGGTTGAGAAAGACACCGTCGATGAGACGGCAGTCGTAGCCCAGATGGCTCAGCAGCAACGCCAGCAGCGCCGAATAATGCGCGCAGTTGCCGGCACGGTAGAGCATCATCTCGTAGGCAAAGCTGGCGATGTAATCTCTGGAGTCATAGGAAAGGAAGAACATATCGCCCTGAATGCCGGCGTACGCTTCCAGCTCTTCGCGCAGACGGATTTTTCCGGCTTCAAGGTCTGCTTCCACCTGTGCATAATATGTGTCTGCTTTACCGTTGACAAACGCTTCCTCATCAATATGATACTGGCCGTCCCAGCTTGAGCGGCTGCAGTTGAGGATGATCCAGTCATAGACTGCCTTGATCTTTTCACGATCGCTCTTGCCGGCTGTCGGGATTTCACGAAGGATTTCGTCGGCCAGATAATCCAGATCCACATATCCCAAAAGAATCGGCGTCCTCTCCGTACCGTTTTGCGCTGCAAGAGCGGTAAACGGAAGCGTGGAGAAAAGCAGGAGAAGAACAAGCAGTACACACAAAGTGCGTTTCATGACGGAATCCCTTTCAAAATGCACATAAAATGTTGACATTATGTAAACGTTAGTTTTATTATATCACTTTCTATATAATATTGCAAGACCTTTTACAAAAAATGTTCGAATACGAAAGATCGAACCGGATTCTTCGTTTGATAATTGACAGAAAGGCCGCTCAATGTATATAATAGAGGAAGAAAACGAATTGTTGAACACGGAGGATGGACGATGAAGTCGGTAAAGACACGTTACACATATCACTGTATGCCGATGCATCTGCATGCCGGACATGAACCGGATCGTACCAGAACCCAGCCGGGTGCAAGTATGGAATCACATATATACCGCGCATCTCAGTTGGGCATGCGCTACATTCGCATCACCGACCATGACGTACGTATGGGACGAAAGCGGTGTCCTGCCGACGACTTCGACTTCTCACGTGGAATGAGGCAATATAAGGACGCATCCGGCGGCGAACTCGGCTGGGAAACCGAAGGAAGTCCGGTCATATCCTTTGACGGTACGGGGATGCGTCTCAGTGCTTCTTCCGCATCGGAGGAATGGGAATGCAGCGGCGTCTATTTTATCTCCTCCGGCAAGCGTCACACAGTGTCGCTGCTGGCGGATGTCGTGCTGCATCTGGGACTTGACTTTGCTCCTGCGGCGGATACAAGACTGCTTCTGGATGTGCAGCTTTCCCAGCGCCCGCCGGAGATGACACCGGCGCATCTCATCTATGCTTTTGGCGACTGGCAGACCGATGATCCTCACAGCATCGTGATTCCCGTGACGCCCTCCGCCGACGGACGATATGCGCTTAATGTCTCCGCCGATGCACCGGTTGAAAAGGTCGGCGGAAAGGACAACGTTTTTGACACGCTGCGGGTGGTGCTGGCCACGCGCCGGGGAGCGCAGGCGCATGTACGGCTGGACAGCTTACATATCGAGCATCCCTACGGCTTTGATGAGGTGCTGTGCCGTCAGCGTGCCCTTGCGCGGACCATTGGTCAGCGCTATGGGATCGAGACGTTTGTTACCAGTGAGATTTCCGGAGCCGGACATCACAAAAACTGTTTTTCCTCCTGCGTTCCCTGCATTGATTACGAAGCCTGCGGCTATAAAATTACGCAGGTTGAGGCGGCTGCCCATGTGAAACGTCACGGCGGCATTTTTGCCTATAATCATCCTTTTGTCAAGACGGAAACCGAGACTATGACGCCTGCGCAGGTGAGTGAGATTGTGGCCCGATATGCCTCTGAGTTCATTGCCTCCAGACTCTGGGGCGCAGTCCTCATGGAGGTGGGATTCCCCGTGGGACGCTATGGCTTTACCATCGGGCATTACCTGCAGCTCTGGGATCTGATGAGCCTGGCAGGGGTCTTTATCACCGGCTACGGCGACTCTGATGCCCATTCCAGCGGTGCCAGAGGTTGGTTTACCGGCAATAACTTTGCCTCCTGGACAGCGGCAGATGCGGACATTCCCTTCCCGGTACCGGAAGAGGTATTCAACGATTCTCTGCAGGCGGGCAGACTCTATATGGGTGATCCGGTGTTCCTGCAGGGAGCGGTGGAATTTTCCGCCGGGAGCGGCGAGCCCATGGGCGCCGTCATCCCGATCAAGGCAGGCGACAATGCGCCGCGGAGCATGACGCTGCGCGTGCAGGAGGCAAAGCCCGGTTGGCGTATGCGCATTGTGGTGGACGGCGAAGAGGCCGCGTCGATGGTGCTGGACGGCGAAAAGGTCCCCGATCTGACATACAGCTTCGAAGTCAGCCCCACCCGGGTGGTGAGCTTTGCACGTGCCGAGCTTTACAGCGCCGAGGGACGCTGCATCATGGTTACCAATCCCATCTATCTTGTGAAAACGGACGAATATGCGGGGGAGCTGCCCGAGGCTCGTCTTTATACGGAGGAATAAGAGATGATTCGCTATATTACCCGTCACGGTCAGGTGGACGCAAACCGCTTCATCAACGGCAACGCCATGTATCCGCTGGGCGATCCGCCGCTGTCGGAGCTGGGACGCGAGCAGGCACGCCGTCTGGGCGAACGTCTGAAGAGTCAGGATTTTCACGGCCTGATCATCTCCTCTCCCTATGCCCGTACAATGGAAACGGCTCAGATTGTGGCGGAAATCACCGATACACAGATCCTGCCTTACGCGCCGATCCGCGAGATCATGCAGCGTGAGGAAACAGCGCAGGCATTCATCGGCATGAAGATCGATGAAATCAAGGCGAAGTATTCCCGGGTACTGCCCGATGCGGAGCTTGAATGGCCCTGGTGGACGCCGCATGTGGAGGATAATATCACCATGGTGCGTCCCCGCGTGAAGGCAGGACTCCCGGCGCTGGAGAAATACGCCGACCGGGAGCTGCTCTTCGTCGGTCACGGCGCTTCCTCCAATGCGCTGCTCTACTGGTTTGAGGTTCCGGCGGATCCCGATCCGCGCAGACTGCTCTATAACTGCTGCCTGTGCGCGTTTGACCCGGAAAATCCGGATTTTGTGCCCTATCGCTTTGATACCGCCCATCTTCCCTTTGAAATGACCACCAGCAACTACAAAACCCGTGAAATGCTGGACGCGGAATTCTACGAAAAACCCTATGAGCCGGAAATCGAGCTGCCGCAGGGGTATGAAACGTTAAGCGGTGAGCGGGTACTGCACATCGGTGATACGTTTTCGAAAAACTACCCCTACTACAAAAAGCTCATCGAGCTTGTCAAGCCCGACGTGATCATCCACACCGGCGATATGTCCGACGAGGTCAAGGTCGGCCGCATTCCGGGCACGGAGTATGAATATCTGACGAAGATCAAGGTTCTGCTGGGCTATATGCAGGCCAGCGGCGCACGCATTATCATCGTCCCGGGCAACAACGACCTGCCCGGGGAGATTCACAAGCTCTGTCCCGAGGCGGAGATTTATCAGAATAATCAGGAGCTGACCTTCTCCGGCAAGCAGGTCAGACTGGGCCATCAGGTGATGAAGATGATCTTTGACCGGCAGTATTCGCTCTACGGCCACGGTCTCACCGGCGAGGTCTGGCATTATGAGGATAACGTCCCAGGCGAGCCCTGCCGCTTCAACGTCATCTGGGGTTCGTTCGTCTACGATTTTGCCCATGATCGGTATGTGCGTTTCCCGCTGCCGGGTAAGGAATAAAAAATACGAAAGCTGAAAAAGCAGGGTACCCTATTGGCGGCATTTCATGAGCAAACATAAATGTGTATACAGGGGGACGACAGAGATGGAACACAGGATTCTTTCACGCTATCCGCTGGGTAATCCGCGACGCAAATGGAGACAGGATAATTTCGTACTTTCACAGTTCGAGGCTTACGGCGACAATATGCGCAAGTGTGTTAAGGCATGCGCGGACGTGGGCTTTGACACCGTAGAGCTTGGCTGGGCATCAGACGAGCAGGCGGATGCGGCGGTTCAACTCTGCCAGCAGTTCGGCATTAAGCTGATTTACCAGAACATGAGCCGTTTCGGCGGTGCATGGGACAGAGACACGGTCAGCGGAAATCACGGTCCGTTCTATTCCAATATCTACAAAAGACAAATTGAAAGCGGCGCATGGAAAGAAGAAAGCTTCAAAGGAGAGACAGACATCCGCAAGGTCATTGCCGAAAAACGCAAATGGTCTTCGGTGGAGGGCTACTACATCTGGGACGAGCCGTTTTTTGAGGAGCAGATGCAGGTTTGCCGCAAGCTGACCGATGAATGCGAAGAAGAAGATCCGACAGCCCTTGCATTCACCGTTGCAAATCCCAGCTACAATCCCTACTTTACATGGAAAGACAATGAATACCCGGCGTATATCGAGCGGTATGCTTCGATCATTGATCCGCCAATCCTTTCCTTTGACTATTATCCCATTGGTACAAAGCCGGTGAATGAAACGGTTCAGTTGGACGAATCTCCCATGTGGTGTGACCTCTATGCGGTAAAACGTATCGCCGATGCGCATGAGATGCCGCTGTGGTTCTACTATCAGGGCGTCAATCTTCGCCATGTTCCCTTCTTTACCTTCCCGATGATTAGGCTCTGTATGTATGCCGGTGCGATGTACGGTGCAAAGGCACTGCAGCACTACTGCTTGACGGATGCGATCATGGATCGGGACGGCAACCGTCTGCCCTTCTTTGAGCCGCAGAAAAAGATCAATGCCGAATTCAAGGCGCTGGGCGATACGCTGATGGCAATCGAGTGCCGACACGTTTTCCACGATGCATCCTGTCTGCCCTCCTTTGAGCCGATGAAGGAATACAACGAAGATATCGCAGACAGTGCATTCCTTGCATCTGCCCTGCCATACCGCACTTCGGTCGGTGAATTTGAAGATGCCTATGCAAACCGCTATCTGATGGTACTCAACCGCGATTACATCAACGCCAAGAGTCTGGAACTCAAACTAAACGGCAGTTACCGTGTATACGAGGTCAGCCGTGATGACGGTATGCAGTATGTAAAGGATAACAGCACCGACATCCTGTCACTTTATCTCGAAGCGGGAGATGCCGCGCTCTTCCGGCTGCAGCCCGCCGATGAAGAGGGCTTTACCGTAGAGTACAGACTGGAAAAGTAGTCGAAGTGCTGATAAATTGCGATTTCCTGCCCAAAAAACGAAATCCACGGAAAAAAACGAGGCTGCGGCATTTGCCGCAGCCTCGCTGCTTTTTTGCTTATCAAAGAAAACCTTACAGAATGACCTCGCGGCCGAGCTTGGCGGAATCGTAGATACCCTGCAGCATGCGCTGGACGGTGATGGCGTCGTCGATGCTGGAGCAGGGGGTCTTGCCGGTACGCACGCAGTCGAGGAAATGCTCGATCTCGGCGTCGAAGATGCCGACCTTGTCAAGCGTAGGGGTCTTGTCCACCAGATAACCGTTTTCTTCGGAGTAAATGGTCAGGGGATCAAAGGTGGCGCCGGCCTTGGAGCCGCAGAGCATATTGCCGCCGGCGTTATTGCCGATGTTCATGGCCCAGCTGGTCTCAACGATCAGGATGGCGCCGTTCTCGAAGTGGATGATGCCGCCGGCAGAGTCCTCGGTGTCAAAGGCGGTCACGTCGGAGTCCAGGGCAACCCAGCGGTTGACGCCCTTGGTCTGATAGTCGCCGATGCGGTGAGAGGTCATGGCGCTGATGCGGACAGGCTTGGGTCTGCCCATCATGAACCACATACGGTCAAGGGAGTGTACGAGGATGTCGATGACGGGGCCGCCGCCGGACTTGGAGAGGTCGGTGAACCAGCCCTTGGGGGTACCGCGGCGGCGGAAGCCGGAGACGCGGGCGTGATAGATCTCACCGAACTGGCCGTCCATGACCATCTGATGCACGTACTGCGCTTCGGTGGAGTAACGGGTGGGCACGGCCAGCATGAAGGTCTTGCCGGACTTGCGGATGGCTTCTTCCATCTTCAGGGCAGCTTCCAGATTGACAGCCATGGGCTTCTCGCACATGACGTGCTTGCCGGCCTCGGCAGCAGCGATGGCGACGGGGGCATGACCGCCGTTCCAGACGCAGATGTCCACGATGTCCACGTCAACATTGGCCAGCATCTCCTCGACGGAGGCAAAAGCATGGGGGACGTTGAACTTCTTGGCGGCTTCCTGGGCGCGCTCGAGGTTGATGTCGGCGAAGGCGACGATTTCGACGTCGTCACGCTTCTGATAGGCGGGCATATGAGCGCTCTGGGCAATGTTGCCGGCGCCGACGATACCGATGCGAAGCTTTTCCATAGTACAGTTCTCCTTTTTCATGAAAATGAATGGATACAGATTCCTGTAACGGCAATTATCAGATGCCAAAGATGGCGGAGATGCGGGAACGGAGCTCATCGGAGAGAACGAGCGCGGCGGCTGCGGCGTTGTCCTCAAGCTGCCGGACGCTGGAAGCCGCGGGAATGACATGGGTCATCGCGGGCAGCGTGAGCATATAGGCCAGCGTCAGCCGGGTCATGGAGACGCCCAGTTCATCGGCGACGGCACCCATGGCGACAAGCTTTTCGTGGATGGCGGGCTCGGTATAGCGGGGCTCGTTCTGATCAAAGAGGCGATCGCCCTTACCGATCTTTGAAAGGTCATTGTAGCGGCCGGTCAGCAGACCCTCGGCCAGAGGACTCCAGGCGATGTAGGAGATGCCCTGTTCGGCGCAGTAGGGCAGGGTACCCACCAGCGCGGGATACTCCGGCACCTCGCCGTCGATGAGATTAAAGCCGTTCTGCACGGCACAGACGCGGGTGCGCAGGGAAGCGGAGGTGCGGCAGATCGTGTCCAGACGCGCAAGATGGGACGCGGCATGATTGGATACGCCGAAATAGCGCACACAGCCCTCGCGGATCAGATCCTCCACCGCCAGAAGGCTTTCTTCGGGATCGGTGGTGGGATCGGGCTGGTGGAAGTAGAGCAGATCGATGTGATCGGTATCCAGACGGTTGAGAGAAGCGTGGACCGCGTCGATGATGTTCTGACGGGACAGCCCACAGTGATTGGGGGTGCGGCCATCCATCAGGCCGCAGAGCTTGGTGGCCAGCACCACATCCCGGCGCAGGCGGGGATTGCGGGCAAACCAGCGGCCGATGACACGCTCAGCGTTGCCGGAGGAGGCATTATAGCGGTTGGCGGTGTCCCAGAAGGTGACGCCCAGCTCATGGGCACGGTTGAAAATGGCGTCGGCAGCTTCCTCATTGACACGGGCGCCGTCGCCGGTTTCGGGGAAGCCGAACTTCCAGGTACCAAGACCCACCACAGAGGCGGAAAGACCGGATTTGCCCAGCTTGCGCCAGGGCATACCGTTAAATGACTCGGCACGCCAGGGCATACCGTAGATGGACGGATCGGGATTCTTATACATGGGAGCGTCCTCCTTTATATAAGGTGGAAAACGGAGCGCTTACAGGGGCGGCTCACATTTTGTAGAGCATACCGACGCAGTCGAAATGGGGCTTGGCAGCGATTTCGGCCTTGCGGGCGCGGAATTCCTTGTGGGCGAGGGTGATGACAAAGTAGGAAGCCTTCTCAAGCGCCTCGTCGAGGGTGACGTTGGTCAGACCACGGACTTCACCGACGGGAGCATTGGGCTCGACGCAGATGACGTTGTAGCCGCGGGCAATGAGCTCGTTGGCAAAGTCGATGGAGGGAGAGTCGCGCAGGTCATCGACGTCGTTTTTGTAGGCAAGACCCAGCACGCAGACGGTCTGATCCTTGGCGGCGGCCAGTTCCACCTGATCGGCGACCCAGCCGGGCTTTGCATCGTTGACGCCGCGGGCAGCACGCATGAGGGAAGTGTCCTCGGGGAAGAGAGAGCACAAAAACCACGGTACGACGGGGATGCAGTGACCGCCGACACCGACACCGGGGGTGTGGATGTTGACGCGGGGATGGCAGTTGGCAAGCTCGATGAGCTCGTTGACGTTGATGCCCAGCTTCTTGGAGAGTACGGACAGCTCGTTGGCGAAGGCAATGTTCACATCGCGGTAGGCGTTTTCCACCAGCTTGCTGGTCTCGGCGGTGACGTCGTCGGTCTCGCGGACCTGACCGCCCTTGAGCACGCGCTCGTAGATGGAGCGGGCCAGTGCGCGGCCTTCGGCGTTGGGAGAACCCACCAGACGGTCATTTTCGCGCAGCTCCCGCAGCATGGAACCGGGGATGACGCGCTCGGGGCAGTGGGCAACATAGAAGGTATCGGACGCGAGGCCGGACTTCTCGGTCAGCAGCTCGGAAATGCGGCGGGTGGTTCCGGGAGGAACGGTGGATTCAAGGATTACGAGATTGCCCGGACGAAGCACTGCCGCGATGGAGTCAACGGCCATCCAGACATAGTTGAGGTTTGCATGGGGATCACCGCCGTCAGAAACCAGAGGCGTAGAGACGGAGATGTAGAAAGCGTCGGCGGGCTGAACGGTGGTGGAGAAATTCAGGCGGCCGGCGTCGTGAACCGCGGTGAAAGCGTCCTGCAGACCGGGTTCGTCGATGTGGATGGTACCGGCGTTGAGGGTATCCACGACCTTTTGCTGGATATCAAAGCCGCAGACCTGGAAACCGGCCTCGGCAAGCACCACGCAGGTGGGCAGGCCGATGTAGCCGACGCCGACCACGGTGATGGTTTCAATGTTCTTCATGGCGTTACTCCTTAGTTTTTCATGCGGGAAACCGCGATTATATACATACAGATACAGTATACCATTGCATACGCGGTTTTGCAAGAGAAAACCTGCGAAAGCCGGAATCCGCGGCGGAAAAACACATATCGGATCAGGAATCCGCGAAGAAAAAACGGGCATCCGCCGCAGATTGCGGCAGATGCCCGGAAACAGGCTCAGTCGTAGATGCGAAAACGCTCGGCACGGGGCAGATAGGCAAGATTTTCTTCCTCGCAGCGGGCAAAGAAGTCGTCCAGACGGTTTTCAAGCCCGTCGGCGATGATTTCACGGGTACCGGCAAGATGCGCAGGGCCTCCCGGCTGCCAGAAAGTTTCACCTGCTTCGATGGTCTGCTTTTTGAGCTCCATGAGCAGCCGCACACCGGTTTCAAAGGCACGGACCGCACGCTCATCGGAGACGTGAATCTGCACACCACCGCAGCTCACCCCCTGGTGCTTGGAAAACACCGGTACAAACCGCGCTGCACGGAAACGCACACCGGGAAGTTCCAGCGCGTTCATGACCTCGGCTGTGCGCTCGGGATCAATCCACGGCGCACCGATGACCTCAAAGGGGCGGGTGGTGCCGCGTCCCTCGGAGAGCGTTGTGCCCTCGATGAGACAGGTGCCGATGTAGAGCGCCACACCGTCCAGTGTGGGCAGGTTGGGGCTGGGATTGACGTAGTGAAGCCCGGTATCACGGTAGTACATCTCCCGGCGATAGCCTTCCATGGGGACGACGTGAAGATCGCAGCCGAGGTTTTCTTCCTCGTTGAACATCCGGGCAAGCTCGCCGATGGTCAGACCGTAGCGGGCGGGGATGTTGTGAAAGCTGGAAAGTGCGTCAAGGCCGTCCTCGCGCACTTTTCCGTCCACGCCGCAGCCCAGCGGATTGGGGCGGTCGAGGATGACGATGCGCTTGCCCAGTCCTGCGAGTTCACGCATGGCTTTTTTGAGCTGTCCGGGGTAGGTGTAAAGACGTGCGCCAACGTCCTGAATGTCGTAGACAAAGGTATCGAAGGAATCCAGCATCTCTTGGGTCATGCCGGAGCCCGAGCCGCTGTAGAGCGAATAGATGGGCGCACCGGATCGGGGATCAATGCGCTCGGAGCCGGTGAAGCCGGCCTGCTCAGCGCCGCGCACGCCGTGCTCGGGCGCAAAGAGGGCGGTGAGATTGAAGCGTTCATGCAGGATGTCGATGGTGGAAGTGAGGCCTGCGTCCACGCCGGAGTGGTTGGTGAGCAGACCGAGACGACCGGTGAGCAGGGAGTCTGCCGCACCGAGCTTGACCATATCTATACCGGTTTTGACCATAGAGATGCCCTCCTGTTGTGGATGGATGATGAGTTTATTGTACAGGATAGGCAAGCGGTTGTCAAACGGGAAAGCGCAAAGTGGGGAGAGAAAATGGGAAATCTCCGTACCTGTTGCATTTCGCAACAGGTACCATTCCTTTATAATGAAATTTCCGTATATTCCTCCCTTGCGTATTCTGCTTCATCTGTGCTATAATAATCTGAAATAGTTTCGCAACCTTACGAAAGACAGGATGGATCACGTGAAACAGGAAAACATTCGTAATTTCTCCATTATCGCGCATATCGACCACGGTAAGTCCACCCTCGCCGACCGTCTGCTTGAGCTGTGCGGCGCTGTGGATACCCGTACGATGGAAAACCAGATGCTGGACAACATGGATCTGGAAAAAGAACGCGGCATTACCATCAAGGCCCGCGCCGTGCGTATGTCCTATAAGGCTTCCGACGGCGAGGAGTACGCCCTCAACCTCATCGACACTCCCGGACACGTGGACTTCAACTATGAAGTTTCCCGTTCTCTGGCTGCATGCGAGGGTGCGGTGCTGGTAGTCGATGCCTCTCAGGGTATCGAGGCCCAGACGCTGGCCAATACCTATCTCGCGGTGGAGCATAATCTGGAAATTGTCCCCGTCATCAATAAGATCGACCTGCCTGCGGCGGACCCCAAGCGTGCCAAGACCGAGATCGAGGACATCCTCGGCATTCCCGCCATGGATTCCCCGGAAATCTCCGCCAAACGCGGCATCAACGTGGAATCGGTGCTGGAACAGATCATTATGGACGTGCCGCCTCCCAAGGGCGATCCGGAAGCTCCCTTCAAGGCGCTGATCTTTGACTGCCAGTATGACTCCTACCGCGGCGTCATCGTCATGATGCGCATCATGGACGGTCGGGTTCGTGCCGGTGACACCATCCGCATGATGGCCAAGGGATCAGAGTTCGAGGTCGTCGAGGTCGGCTACCTGCGTGCGATGGGTCTGGAACCCTGCAAGGAACTCTCTGCCGGTGAGGTCGGTTATCTGACCGCGTCCATCAAGAGCCTGGGCGATACCGCTGTGGGTGATACCGTTACCCATGTGGAGCGTCCTGCGGCTGAGGCTCTGCCGGGCTACCGTGCCGTCAAGCCCATGGTATTCTCCGGTATCTACACTGTGGACGGCTCCAAGTACCCCGATCTGCGCGACTCGCTGGAAAAGCTCAAGCTCAACGATGCCTCTCTGACCTTTGAGCCGGAAAGCTCCGTTGCTCTGGGCTACGGTTTCCGCTGCGGTTTCCTGGGACTTCTCCACATGGAGATCATTCAGGAACGCCTCGAGCGCGAGTTTAACCTCGACCTCATCACCACCGCACCTTCCGTTGAGTACCACATCACCAAAACAAACGGTGAGCTCATCAGCGTCGCCAATCCTCTCAACTACCCGCCGGTCACCGAAATCTCCATGGCCGAGGAGCCCTTTGTCAAGGCAAACATTCTCACGCCCACCCAGTACGTGGGCAATATCATGGAGCTCTGCCAGGATCGCCGCGGCGTCTATATCGACATGACCTATATCGAAGCTGACCGCGTTGAGATGCACTATGAGCTGCCCCTCAACGAGATCATCTACGACTTCTTCGATGCGCTCAAAGCCCGTACCCGCGGCTATGCTTCTCTTGACTATGAGCTGCTGGGCTACCGCAAGTCCGATCTTGTCAAGCTCGACATCCTGCTCAACGGCGACATCGTGGACGCGCTTTCCTTCATCGTCCACACCGAGAAGGCCTATCCCCGTGCCCGCCGCATCGCCGAGAAGCTCAAGGATAATATCCCCCGTCAGCTCTTCGAAGTCCCGGTGCAGGCCTGCATCGGCGGCAAGATCATCGCCCGCGAGACCGTCAAGGCGGTTCGTAAGGACGTGCTTGCCAAGTGCTACGGCGGTGATATCACCCGTAAGAAGAAGCTGCTGGAAAAGCAGAAGGAAGGCAAGAAGCGCATGCGTTCCCTGGGCTCGGTCAACGTGCCGCAGGAGGCGTTCATGGCGGTTCTGAAGCTGGACGAGTAATCTGTTTTGAATATAATCAGGACCTATCACAAACAAAGGGGGTGAGCGTATGCTTGCCTGCCGAATTACGGATGCGTCCTTCCGGGGCGGTACACCGCATTATCTCAGCCGTGTATCCCGGAGAGCCGCGCGGGGTGTTCTTCTGAATCGAAGCGGCGAAGTGGCGCTGATGCATATGGAAAAAATCGGCTTTTACAAGCTCCCGGGAGGGGGCATTGAAGGGAATGAAACGCCGGAGGAGGCCTTCCGGCGGGAGATCAGGGAAGAGACCGGATACCCCTGCGAGGTGCTGGAATATCTGGGCACCATTGAGGAGCACAAGAACCGGAATAACTACCTCCAGAATTCCTACTGTTATATCGGCCGCACCACGGGACGCGGCCAACATACGACCCTGACGGAAAACGAAAAGGCGCTGGGATTTGCGCCGGAATGGTTTTCCATCGACGAAGCAATTGCCCGAATGGAACAATCCTGCACGGAATGTGCGGAGTACGGCATGAAATTCATGCTCATGCGTGACACGATCCTGCTGCGTCACGCAAAGATTCTGCTCAAACTTTCGAAAAAAACAAAACCTGAAGAGGTGCGCCAATGAAGGGGAAAGCCGGTGTCTATCTGCATACCCCCTTCTGCGGCTCCCGCTGCGCATACTGCGACTTCTATTCAAGTGCCTGCGCCGATGCAGGACGCCTGACGGCCTATGCCCGGGCACTTGCCCGTACCATACGGGACGAGGCTCCCGGCGTGGAGATGGATACCGTTTACTTCGGCGGCGGAACGCCGTCGCTGCTGGGTGTGGAGAATCTGATAGAGATTCTTGAGGCTGTGCGGGCATCCTTTAACCTTGCGCCGGACGCCGAGATTACACTGGAGGCAAATCCCGGCGATGTCTGCCTGTTTCCCTCGGATGGGGGAAAAGAGGCGGCGTCTGCGCTGAGTGCCCTGCGGGAAGCCGGGTTTAACCGAATCTCCCTTGGCGTACAGTCGGCGGATGACCGTGAGCTGCGCATGCTCTCGCGGCGGCACAGCTTTGCGGACGTGGAAAAGACAGTGCGGCAGGCAAGAGAGGCCGGATTTGACAATATGAGCCTGGATCTGATCTATGCGCTGCCGGATCAGACCATGGATACATGGAAAAACAGCCTGGAGGCACTCATCGCGCTGGAATCTGAACACCTGTCCTGCTATGCCCTCAAGCTTTCCGAAAACGTACCGCTCTACAGGCTCATTGACCGTCTGCCGGACGATGATACCCAGCTTGAGATGTACCTGATGATGGTTGAAACGCTGGAAAAAGCAGGATTTCATCAGTATGAGATCTCAAATTTTGCAAAAGAAGGCTTTCAGTCCCGCCACAACAGCAAATACTGGACCGGCGAGGACTATTACGGCTACGGTCCGTCGGCACATTCGCTCATCAGGGGGATTCGAAGCGTCTGGACTCCCTCGGCGGATGCCTTCCTGTCGGGAAACGCCGTCAGGGAGGATGATGAAGCGCAGGATGAGACCGAGGAATACCTGATGCTCAGACTTCGTATGACGGAGGGCATCGATCCTGCGGATTTTGAGGCCCGGTTCGGCCTGTCCTTTGCACCGTTTGCGAGGATTCTGCAAAAATATGAGCCGCATGGGCTGACCGTGCGGCAGAATACGCACTGGAGGCTGACGCCCCGGGGCGCATTCGTATCCAATGCCATTATCTCGGAGTTGTTTGTCTGCCTGGATGAGCTGCTCTGATATATCACCATTCATGTGAAAGGAAACCACTGCCATGAAAGCTGTGATCACTGTTGTCGGCCGTGATGCCAAGGGCATCATCGCCAAAACCACCACCGTGCTCTCTGAGCGCGGCGTCAATGTTCTCGATATTACCCAGAGCGTCATGGGCGACATCTTCGCTATGGTCATGTATGTGGATATCTCCGCCTGCACCATCCCCTTCACCGCGCTGGTGGATGAAATGCGCGCGCTCGGCGAGCAGATCGGCGTGAAGATCCATACCATGCACGAGGATATCTTCAACTCCATGCACCGTATATAGGAGGCACTCGAAGATGCTCAATACCGGTGATATTCTTGAAACAATCAAAATGATCGAGGAGGAACACCTCGATATCCGTACCATTACGATGGGTATTTCCCTGATGGACTGCGCTGCGGACAACATGGAAGTGCTCTGCGCCCGCATCTACGATAAAATCACCCGCAGCGCTGAAAAGCTTGTGCGTACCGGTGAGGAAATCGAGCATGAGTACGGCATCCCGATCATCAATAAGCGTATCAGCGTGACCCCTATCGCCATGGTGGCGGGCTCCTGCCGCGCGTCGGACTATACCCCCATTGCCCTGGCGATGGACCGCGCCGCCAAGACTGTCGGCGTCAACTTCATCGGCGGCTTCTCGGCTCTTGTCCATAAGGGCTTCACCGGCGGTGATGAAAACCTGCTGCGCTCCATCCCCGAGGCGCTGGCCTCCACCGATATCGTCTGCTCCTCCGTCAACGTCGCCACCACCCGCGCCGGTATCAACATGGATGCCATTGCGCAGATGGGCGATATCATCAAGCAGTGCGCCTACCTGACCCGTGACAACAGCTCCATGGCCTGCGCAAAGCTCGTGGTCTTTGCCAATGCCGTGGAGGATAATCCCTTCATGGCCGGTGCTTTCCACGGCGTGGGTGAGCCCGACTGCGTTATCAATGTCGGCGTCTCCGGCCCCGGTGTTGTGCGCTCTGCCATCGCCAGAGCCGGCGACTGCAACCTCTCCCAGCTTGCCGAAACCGTCAAGCGTACCGCTTTCAAGATTACCCGCGTGGGTCAGCTGGTGGCCACCGAGGCTTCCCAGCGGCTCGGCGTGCCCTTCGGTATCGTTGACCTGTCCCTGGCTCCTACGCCTGCCATCGGTGACTCCGTTGCCCATATCCTGGAGGAGATGGGCCTTGAGCAGTGCGGCGCCCACGGTACCACCGCGACGCTTGCTCTGCTCAACGACGCGGTCAAGAAAGGCGGCGTCATGGCGTCGTCCCATGTCGGCGGCCTGTCCGGCGCCTTTATCCCCGTGTCTGAGGATGCCGGTATGATCGATGCTGCCCGCGCAGGCATCCTGCGTCTGGACAAGCTCGAGGCCATGACCGCCGTGTGCTCCGTCGGCCTTGACATGATCGCTATCCCCGGTGATACTCCTGCCGACGTTATCTGCGGCATCATCGCCGACGAGATCTCCATCGGCGTGGTCAACAATAAGACCACTGCCGTGCGTGTGATTCCGGCCTTTGGCTGTAAAGTGGGCGACGAAGTGGAATTCGGCGGTCTGCTGGGCTCCGCTCCTGTCATGGAAGTGTGCACAAAGAGCCCCGGCAAGTTCATTTCCCGCGGCGGACGCATCCCGGCGCCGATTCACAGCCTCAGAAACTGATTTATCGATATTTTACAATGCGTAAAATCGCCCCGTGTCACAGATACGGGGCGATTTTTGAAATATAAAAGAAAAAATGACAAAATCGAAGTAATTATATAAAAATAATATATAAATTGAAACAAAAGATTAAATATGTAAAAATTGTGGAAAAACCGCTTGCAGGCGTAAATGGAAACGGGCGTTTTGCATATTGAAATATTTTACGGGAAGGAATAAAATATGCACATCGGATTTGTACTTTGCGTATAAATACCGGGAAATTTTTTTAGGAGGATTCTTGAGCATGAAGAAGATCCTTGCAATGTCCCTGGCTCTGATGATGGTCCTCGCGCTGGTTCTGACCGGCTGCGGCGGCGACCAGTCTCAGACCACCACCGCCGCTGCGACCACCGCTGCCGCCGGCGACAACACCACCACCGCTGCTGCCACCACCGCTGCTCCCTCTGAGGAGACCGTCGTCCTGCACTGGTATGCCCGCCAGGATGGCGATAAGGACTGGCCTCTCGTCGAGGAAGCTTACAACGAGAAGTTCCTCGAGGACATCAATGCTACCGTCGAGTGGCACAACTTCTCCAATGCTGACTACGATCAGAAGGCCACTGCCGCCATGTCTGCCCAGCAGCCCATGGACGTCGTGTTCACCTCTGCTTCTCAGCTCCGCTTCCTGACCTGGCAGAAGGCCGGTGCCTTCATGCCCCTCAACGACCTGCTCAAGGAGTATGCCGCTGAGACCTACGAAGCCATTCCCCAGTACGTTTGGGACGGCGCCACTGTCGCCGGCCAGATCTACGGCATGCCTACCTACAAGGATATGTCCGTTGACATGGGCTTCATCTACAACAAGACTCTGGCTCAGGATCTGGGCGTTGAGGAGAAGATTCTCAACTCCGGTTACACCTACGGTCGTGACCTGGATGCCATCTTCTACGAAGCCAAGGAGCTCCGTGATGCCAAGTATCCCGACTGGGCCAATATCTACCTGATCTCCCACCGTCAGGATATGCACATCTACTACCACGCTGATACCCTGACCTCCATCGCCACTGCTGCCATCGACGGCTCCTTCCAGAACGACGGCGAGCTGGCCGAGGGCAAGAAGATCTTCAACGTCTACGCTACCAACGAGTATGCCGATGCCATCAAGCTCATCACCCGCTGGGTCGATGACAACATCTTCCCCTTCGACGCTCAGAATGCCGATCCCGAAGGTGCTCTGAAGAAGACCGGCGCTTCTCTGGGTAACTTCACCTGGGGTCTGGCCGTTCCCAATGTCAACCAGTACGAAGCTTTCGAGCAGGGCCTGATTCATCCCACCCATTCCTTCACCTACACCGGTTACATCCAGGCCGTCATGAACGCCATCGCTTCTCACTCCGAGAACCCCGAGAAGGCCATGCAGGCTCTGAACCTGATGTTCTCCGATCCGATCTACTCCACCATGTGGCGTTTCGGTGTCGAAGGCACCCACTGGAATGCTGTTGAGCAGGACGGCGTTACCCGCGCTGACTTCACCGGTACCAAGAACGATGTTCCCAACAAGTCCGATCGTCCCTTCTACTACTGGTACCATGCTGAGCTGGGCAACCTGTTCACCTGCTACCTGCCCACCGATCTGGACGGCGCCTTCTTCACCGAGCTGGAGAAGATGAACGAGAACGCTATCGCTTCCTACTACATGGGCTTTGTCGCCGACACCACTCCCGTTGAGAACGAAGTCGCTGCCGTCGCCGGTGTTGTTGCCGAGTACCACGACACCCTGAAGTTCGGTATGACTCCCAATGTCGACGAGATGATCGCTGCCTTCAACGAGAAGCTCAACGCCAACGGCGCCGAGAAGATCGTTGCCGAGGTTCAGACTCAGGCCGACGCCTGGGCTGCCGAGAACAAGTAATCTCGCTTCCTGAGGTTTGTGATTGTTTTAGCGTAAGCTGTGAAAGGACGCCGCGTGTGTATGCACGCGGCGTCCTTTTGCCGCGGAAGGTTTGCGATAAAAGTTCGCAGAAGTTGGAAATTCCCTCTTGACAAATGGGGAGTAAGCGTGTATAATAAAGAAGCTGTCAGTGATGATGGTTAATTTCATACGGCGCCATAGCCAAGCGGTAAGGCAGAGGTCTGCAAAACCTTTATTCCCCGGTTCGATTCCGGGTGGCGCCTCCAAAACAAAAAAGCACTTCGTAAGAAGTGCTTTTTTGTTTTGCAAATGAAGCAGGATCTGCGCTCATGCAGACCGATTCAATCCTCCCTCCCGATCAGAGGGACGAATTGGAACGGTCATGCAGTCTTGCATACTGCATGGGGGTGGTTCCCATGTATCTTTTGAATACCGAAATAAAGTGGGAGTTGTCACAAAAGCCGCACAGGAATCCCACCTCGGTCACGGAGTGGTTTTTGAGGAGGGGAATCGATTGAGCGATTCTGTACTGGTTGAGGTATTCGTGGATTGTGACGCCGATCTCTTTTTTGAAAATGCGGGATAAAAATGACGTGCTGACGCCCAGCGCGGCGGATAGCTGCTTTACGGAAATGTTTTCGGCATAATTTGCTTCGATATACCGGATTGTTTCTGCGGTACGCAGGGAATATGCAACCCCTGTAACCTTCATCGGCCGTAGATAGAGCGTGGAGAACAGCGACAGCAGCTCCACGACTTTGGCGTAGGCCAGAAAAACCTCATCTTTCAGGATTGCTCCCTCGATCTCACGGCAAAGCTTCAGCACGGCGTCGCGGTTTCCGGCGTCGGGGCGCAGGAAGGAATCGTTGTCCGCCATGACCTCAAGAAGCCGCCTGATCAGCCGGTCACCGTCGGGAACGGCTGAAAAGGCATTGGTACCCACGTCGAGCTGGTAATAGTTGATGTGCATGGGTTCGGTGATCTGCCCGTAGTGCATTTTCATAGGCGGCAAGACGCAGATATCACCGTATGTGGGACGGTGGAGGACTCCGTCGGAAAAGACGGAAAAGCTGCCCTCGACAAAAACGTTGATTTTGAAGCCGTCGCACATAATCACGTTTTCCTTTTTCCACGTTCCTGCCGGAGCATCCATGACGAAATGAGAAAAATTGAGAATGGAATCCTTGCTGACTGTTTTCTGGATCGGGAAATGATTCATTTTTAACCTCTTGGTTCAGATATTTTATGTTTTCGAGAAAGTATACTATTGTTTACAAGAAACATCAACTATCATTATGGCATAAAACCATACTTTGTCAAGAGGTGAACGCTATGAACTATCAGGCGGAAGCGATGACCGCGAGAATGAAACGGGTGAAAGAGACCTATATGGGTCTGACGGTCCCTGCCATGAAGGATCCGTATCATCCTGAAAAATATAAGTGTTACCGGTCGGGAGACCGGCTGATGACGCTTGGCTTTCTGCGCGGATTTGAAAAGAACGCGTCCGCCCCGACGACACGGCTGCGCACCTCTTATGCCGAGGCAGAGGAGCTGTATGAAGCAAAGCCCATGATCTATGATGACGAGCTTCTGCTGGGGCACCTGTATCTTCCCGACTATACCGAAGAGGAGCAGGCGGAATACGACCGGCTCTGTGAGGCATTTGGGATGTCGGCCCACACCCTTATAGAGCGCCCGCCGAGAAAGGACCATATCTGCCTTGACTTTGATAAGCTCCTGCGCGTAGGAGTCAACGGCCTGCGCACGGAGATCAGGGAAAAGCTTGAGGAACTGGATCTGAATGCGCCTGGGGTCTATCCCGACATGGAGGCGGTTAAGCAGTGGGAGTTTTACCGGTGCTGCCTCATCGAGCTGGATGCCGTTTCCGACCTTGCAAAGCGATACGCGGAAGAAGCGCTCCGGCTCGCGGAGGAAAAGCCGGAGCCGCGAAAAAGCGAACTTCTGCGGCTGGCCACGATGCTGAAAAAGGTTCCCGATGAACCGGCCGAAAGTTTTTATGAGGCCATTCAGAGCGTGCAGTTTTTCCTCTCGACGTTATTCGGACTCTATGCGCTGGGACGGCCTGATCGTTATCTCTATCCCTATTATCAGAAAGATATCCAAACCGGTGCGCTGACAAAGGAGTTTACGCAGGAGCTGATCGATAACTTCTGCCTGTATGTATCTGACCGCGTCTTTTCACGTGCCGCCTGCGGATTCATCGTGGGAGGAAAGGACGAAAACGGGAAGCTTGTGGAAAACGATCTGACCTATATGTTCCTCAACGCTCTTGACCACCTGAAGCTCCCCGATCCCAACGGTGCGCTGGCGGTTAATAAGGAAACAAGCAGCGAGCTGCTTACATTCTGCGCGGAGATTTTGTCCCACGGGACTACGCATCCTGCCTTTTACAATGACGACGCTATTACGGAGTCCCTGATCCGGCACTACGGTGTTTCTCCTGCCGACGCGGTGAATTATATTCACTCCACCTGCGCGGAGATCTCGGTGATCGGCAAATCCAAGGCCCATTCCACGCCCTTTACCATCGATCTGCCCCGTTTCCTGGTGCAGTTGACCCGGAAGCAGACGTTTGATAGCTTTGACGAGCTCTATGAGCGCTATCTGGAAGAACTAAAAGCAAGTGTCGGGACGAGGGCGCTGAACTACGCCGTTCGCATTCTGGAGGGCGCCCGCATCGGAAACGAAGCCATGCGCATCTGCGCGCTGATCGATGACTGTATCGCACGCGGCAAGAGCATTTACGAGGGCGGAGAACGGTATATGTTTGAACAGCCCATTTTCGTGGGCTTTGCCACGGCGGTGGATTCGCTGATTGCGCTCTCGGAACTGGTATATACCCGGAAAAAGCTCACGCTTGAGGCGTTTGCGGAGACTGTTGCCGGGGATTATGCGGAAAATGAGCCCCTGCGTCAGTTCATCATCAACAAGCTTCCGCATTACGGAAACGCTGATCCCATGGCTGACGCCATGGCGGCAAGGCTTGCGGCGTCTCTGCAGGGAATTTTCGGGAAGAACACTGTGCTCTGGGATCATATGATGCCCGGAACATTCAGCTATATCAATCACGCTACGATGGGTGCAAAGATGGGGGCAACCTTTGACGGACGGCACGCGGGAACCTCCTATTCCGACGGCTGCAGTGCGGTGCAGGGCAGAGACGTAAACGGCCCGACGGCGATGCTTTGCTCACTGACCTCGTGGGACCAGAGCGCTCTGCTTGGCGGCATGGTGGTGAACCTGAAATTCGGAAGAGACAATCTCAACGGATCAAGAGGGGAGAATCTCACCGCGTTTGTCCGCACCTTTATGGAGCGGGGCGGCATAGAACTGCAGGTCAACGTGGTGGACCGGGAAACGCTGGAGGATGCCAGAGTCCATCCGGAAGCTCACAGAGACCTGATCGTTCGCATCGGCGGCTACAGTGATTATTACACGCGGCTTTCTCCTGTGCTTCAGCAGGAGATCATGGACAGGACGGAATACTGAGTGTGGGGTATCCCTCCGAGGGGCGTTTCATGTTGCTGTGAAGGTTTTTTGTAATATACCAAAATCAGGGAGAGCATAGCTGTTGGGGCTGTGCTCTCTTTGTGTTTCGAAAATCACCCCTTTAGCATTGAATATGAGGTTTCTTTTTTCACCGGTCCTGTTTATAATGAAATAAAGCGCAAACCTCCATGGATAACGGACCGAAAAACCATCATACACGGGAGAAAGAATCATGAAAGAGTTTGATTTTAACGGCTATGCTGCGTTGCTGAAGAACTGGGTGGTGTTTTCCCAGAAACATCTCTATTACTGCCCGGAAAAAGAGGGTCTGATCTGCTACGGCGCGGGTGAACACGGTCATTGGGGCGTTCATACCCATCAGAAGGCGTTTTCCGCGTTTGCCATTCTGGCGAAGCTGGAAAATGTGGATCTGTCCGATCTTCCGATCACCAGAGAGCAGGTGCTGGAGCAGGCGCTGGGCATGCTGCGCTATACTCTGCGTACCCATCTGGAGGGCGACTTTGTCTGTATCGACGGCGGGAAGTGGGGTCACAACTGGATCTATGTATTGGGCATCGAGCGGATGTTTCATGGCATTGAGGCCATCTGGGAGGATCTGACCGAAGAGGATAAGGCGCTTTTGAAGAAGGTGATGATATCCGAAAGCGACTATATCCTGCATGAGTTCCCGGTTGTAGCGGGTCTGGACGGCAGTGCGAGGGTCAGCCAGACCGT
This sequence comes from Oscillospiraceae bacterium, assembly GCA_015067675.1. Lineage (GTDB taxonomy): Bacteria > Bacillota > Clostridia > Oscillospirales > QAMX01 > SIG502. Next base: position 57,018 of record SVMB01000002.1, on the reverse strand, counting down.
GGGCGGCTATAACAATCTCAACCGCCCCGAAAGCAATATCTGGAACGGTGCGATTTTGTACCGCGCAGCCATGCTCTATCCCGATACGCCGAACAAGGAGCGCTACATTGACAAGGCAAGACGGTTTTTTGCCAACGGCATCTCGATTGAGTCTGATGAAAATTCCGATGAGATCGTGGATGGCCTGCGTGTCGGCGATCTGTTTGTCGGTGCGAATATGTTTGAAACCTACGCCACGAATCACCATGGCTATCTGAATATCGGCTACCTGAATATCTGCCTGTCCAATATCGCCATGATCCATTTCTCTCTGAAAGCCCGGGGCATGAAGGCGGACGATATCATCTACCACCATCTCAAGGAGCAGTGGAAGCTGATCCGCTCGACTACCTTTGATGACGGCAGACTCCTGCGCATCGGCGGAGATTCCCGTGCCAGATATTGCTATTGTCAGGACTATGCGCTGCCCTCCTGGGCGCTGATCGAGGACGTCTGCGGAGAAGACTGCGGCATGCTGGAGGACGGATGGCTGAAAATCCTGCAGAAGGAAACAGCGGTCAACGGGGACGGCTCGTTCCTCTCAAACCGCTTCGGTCACTTTGAAAACCTGTCGCCTCTTTATTACACCCGTCTGGAGAGCGACCGCGCCAATACGATTTCCATGAGCCTTTACTGGCACCAGAAATTTGACCTGCGGCGCTTCCGTCAGCCTGAGAAGATCACTGCCTGGAAGGACGACTTCCACGGTGCAGCTTTCTCCGCGACCGGGAACCGCTATGCCTCTTTCGTATGGAAGTCCGCCGAAAATCCCCAGGGACTGCTTGTGCCGCAGGACGACAGCTCGCTGGCGGAATGGCGTTTTAATCTGGGCGCGAGGATCGTCGGCGTCGGCAGACTCAATTATGACGAGGAAGAAGCAAATAAGGTGTACTCCTTTGACGGAGGCTTCCTGACAATCGGTTCCACCATCTCGGTTTCCGACCTCTTTATGGCAGAAGGACAGAACCTGGAGGAGATGGCCAGAAAGCAGATTGCGTTTGCAGCCCTTCCCGATGACAATACCGTGCTTTGCCTGCAGTATGCCAGGACGCTCAACCGCGTATTCATCTCGGAGGTCTCGGGCATCTTCTATAACGTGCCCAACGACATCTTTAACGGCAGACAGCGCCATATCGTGTTTGAAAACGGCAGCCGGTATCTGCGCGGCGGCGATTATGCCGGCCGGTTTGAGACCATTGCGCTGGGCAGCTATGTGAATTTCGATAACAAGATCGGTATTGCCGCCAATATGCCGCTGACGCTTGTCAGAGAGGGCAGGCGGCAGGTTGATATCGTTCGAAGAGAAAAGAGCGGTACGCTGTATGCGGAAGAAGTCTGTGCGCCGTTCTGCAGAGAATACAAATGGGTCGACAGAAACACGGAAATCCTGAACGTGGGATTTGCGCTGACGTTGGGAGATGCTGATCAGACCGCACAGCTGAGCCGATCGCTGGAATGTAAGAAGATGGACGGGATACACGTCCTGACTGTCACGGCGAGAGACGGGAATGGATATTGCCTGGCAGCAAACTTTACCGATCAGGCTGCGATTCTCAAGGCGGAATCTCTGCATCCGGGCACGGCAGTGAACGTGGTGACCGGGGAAACGGTGGATGCGGTGAAGCTGCAGGCGGGAGAAGCGGTGCTGATGCGCTTTTGATTAGCCGCCACTTTGACGCTGCGGATAAAATGCAATTCCGGACAACGATTCGCGGCAGATGTTAAGCGGCGCAGCCGGGTGAGGAACGCTTTGCGTTCCTCAGGGCCCAGGGCCCTGGTCCTGGCGGGGGGTCAAAGGGGGCGAGGAGCCCCCGTCGATCCCGTATGTCGCGGTAACAGAATGACAGATAAAGCGGATAGAGGACGGCAAAAAAATGATTAAATCAAAACCTCGCCGCCTGATCGTATCTTCTGCTGTACCAACGACGAGTGACAAGTGAACGCTGCGCGTTTACGAGTCACGAGCTACGATAGATGCCGTCTGCTTCAGCATCACGAAACAAAAAAATGCCGTCTTTTGCAACTGGGTTATGCTGCAGAAGACGGCATTTCTTTATCACTTGGTATAGCAGAATACGTGTTCAATCGTGGCTCGACGCTCGTTTCACTTGCGCCTCGACGGAAGAATGAAGAAAACGTCTCAAAAACCACCAACTTCATCAAATTTTCTTTGTATTGCCAAAATGAGCGAAAAACGGTATAATAAATGCGGTATTTACTCTTCGAAGATTGGGATGAGGGCTTACAATGACTGCTGTGGAATACGCATTTGACAAAATCAACATTGCCAGAAAAAAGAATATATCTTTCAGCATATCCGGAACCGAAAGCTGACCGACGTGTATCACTCCCATGATTTCTATGAGCTGATCTGGTTTGCGGACGGTTGGGGAAAGCAGCTGCTTAATGAACAGGAATGTATCTGTGAATCGGGAACCGTCACGCTGCTGCGTCCCGGAGACCGGCATTGCTTTCAGGATCAGTCCGAAGAGATGCGGATCATCTCCCTTTCGGTCAGACAGGAGGAATTTGAACGGATCTGTGATATATACGACGCTCTGCTGCTGCAGCGCATCCGGGCATACGCCGCGCCGCTGCAGTTTCCCGCCGTACCCGGACTGATGCCGTCGGAGGACTATTACCGTGACCGACAGAACGTGACAGAGTATGACTGCAAGCTGCTGCTGGCGTTGTTTCTGCGCTCCTGCATCGAAAATACCGACTGTCTCAGTGAAACGCGGGAACTGCCGGGACAGCTTGCAAAGGCGATTGATGAGATGAAGAAAACGGAGAATCTCAGACTGGGGATCACGGCCTTTGAGCAGCTTTCGCATTACAGCCGGAGTCATCTGGCCAGGCTCATAAGAGCGCACTTCGGTATGAGCCTGAAACAGTATATCAACGAGCAGCGTCTGCGCAGTGCCTATAATGAGTTAATCCTGACGTACAGACCGGCAGAGGATATTTCCGAGGAACTGGGATTTCAAAGCTTCAGCCACTTCAATAAGATTTTCAAGGAACGATTTGCAATCACGCCGGCAGCGCTGAGAAAACGTCACGGAACCTGGACGCTGTAGCCCATGTTCAAACGTTTGCAATTACCATTTTTTGTGCTATAATGGAAGCATCATCCGGATTGGAGGCGACACCTCATGAATATCCTCGTGCTCAACGCAAGCCCCAAGGGCGAATACAGCATCACCCTGCAGACGGTCAACTACCTTGCCCGACTGTATCCCGACCAGAAGTTCACCGTTCTGCACGTCGGACAGCAGATCAAGGCTCTGGAACGTGACTTTTCGAAGGCAGAGACGCTCCTTCGTGCAGCGGATGTGCTGCTGTTTTCCTATCCCGTGTATACCTTCATCGCGCCCTGCCAGCTCCACCGCTTCATCGAGCTTGTCAAGATGCATCACATCGACCTGCGCGGGAAGTTTGCCACCCAGATCACCACCTCCAAGCATTTCTACGACGTCACTGCCCATCGGTATGTGCAGGATAACTGCGAGGATCTGGGGCTGCGGTATGTGCGCGGGCTGTCGGCGGATATGGATGACCTGCTCAAAGTTGAGGGCCGCCGTCAGGCGGAGGCTTTCTGGCAGCATTTCAGCCTCTGTGTGAAAAACGGCTGGTCGGAACCCGTGCGCCGCGTGGAATGCGCCCATACTCCGCAGCCTGTGACCGTGCCGGACGCTGCTGCACAGGATAAACCCGGCGACGTGGTGATTATCACCGATCTCGCGCCCGAGGATGCGCAGCTCAGAGACATGATCGCGCGCTTTCAGGCCAGATGCGTGCGCAAAACCCGGGTTGTAAACCTCCGGGAGTTTCCCTTCAAGGGCGGATGCCTGGGATGCTTTCGCTGTGCCGCAGACGGCAAGTGCGTCTATACCGACGGGTTTGACGAATTCCTGCGAAACAGCATCCAGACCGCGCAGGCGATGATCTATGCCTTCACCATCCGGGATCATTCCATGGGTGCACGGTTTAAGATGTACGATGACCGCCAGTTCTGCAACGGTCACCGCACGGTGACGGTGGGTATGCCCGTGGGATACCTCATCAGCGGCGGTCTCTCGGCGGAGGAGAACCTGCGCACGGTCATCGAAGCCCGGGCACAGGTGGGCGCCAACGTCATGACGGGCATTGCGACGGACGAGCGCGATCCCGACGGTGAGATTGATCAGCTGGCCTCCGAGCTTGAGTATGCGCTGACCCATCCGCAGGTACCGCCGCGCAACTTCTACGGTATCGGCGGCATGAAAATCTTCCGCGACCTGATTTACATCATGCGCGGCATGATGAAGGCGGACCATAAGTTCTATAAACAAAACGGCGATTATGATTTCCCGCAGAAGCAGCAGGGAACGGTGGCGAAGATGTATCTGGTGGGTGCTCTCATGTCCTCGCCGAAAATCCGTGCGAAGATGGGGAATAAAATGAACGAGGGGATGCTGATGCCCTACAAGAAGCTGTTTGAAGAGCTGGACCGCGGCAAAAAGTAGAAAAAAAGCGTTGTCTGATGAGCGTATCTGTGCTATAATCTGCTTGAGCAAGACTCCAAATACTAGCAGAAAAGGCGGATGAATACTATGGCAGAAAAACTGAAAATCGGTATTATCGGTACCGGCGGCATCGCCCATGCCCATATGGGTGCTTATATGCGCCGCATTGAGAAGTTTGATGATATTGAAATCGTGGCCGGCTGCGATATCGTACCCGGTAAGGCGGAGAAGTTCTTTGAAGAGTTCGGCGTGGAAGGCGTGCGCTGCTACGAGTCCCACGAGGAGATGCTGGAGAAGGAACAGCTCGACGGCGTGTCTGTCTGTACCTACAACCGCCAGCATGCAGCCCCCACCATCTGTGCGCTCAATCACGGTGTCAACGTCATTCTGGAAAAGCCCTTTGCCGTGACGCTGGAGGAGTGCGTGGAGATGATGCGTGCGGAGAAGGCAAGCGGCAAGATCCTGACCGTTGGCTTCCAGCCCCGCTTTGACCAGAATATGCAGCAGATCAAGCGGATCGTGGAATCCGGCGAGCTGGGCGATGTCTATTACATTCAGACCGGCGGCGGCCGCCGCCGCGGCATTCCCGCCAGCGATACCAAGACCACCTTTATTGAGGACGAGACTGCCGGTGTGGGCGCTCTGGGTGATATCGGCTGCTATTCGCTGGATATGGTGCTCAACGCCATCGGCTATCCCATGCCGCTGACCGTGTCCGGCTTCAAGAATGCCCACTTCGGCAAGGATCCGGAGACCTACCGCTACAAGAACCAGAATCCTGAATACATTGCCTCCAAGTTCAGCGTTGACGACTTCGCAGGAGCCCTGATCCGTCTGGAAGGCGACATCATCCTGGACTTCCGCATCTCCTGGGCCATGAATATGGACACGCCCGGAGATACCCTGATTCTGGGCACCAAGGCCGGTCTGCGCATTCCCTCCACCAACTGCTGGAACGGCACCGTGGGCGGCCCCATGACGATCTACCGCGAGTGTGCCGGTCAGTCGATGCAGATGACTGTGCCGATTATCCCGGATGACCCCAAGGCGGGCGACCTTTGGGACCGCAAGGTAGGTTCCTTCATCACCGCCGTGCGCGAAGGCGGCGAAGCTCCTGTCCCCACCAGCCAGATCATCAAGAACCAGGCCATCATCGACGGCGTCCTGCGCTCCAGCGCCATCGGCCGCGAGGTGGAGATCACCATCCCCGAAATCTGATTGCAGTAAGAAAGCCTCCCCGAAACGGGGAGGCTTTTTCTTGTTCACAAAAGAGGCTTTGCGCGACCTTACCGCACGTCCTGGTTATCCTCAATCCGCACGTCGCGGCAGCTGATGGTTCCAACCGCCGGTGCGGCAGGATCCTCGCGGCCGAAAAAACGATTCCCGGTGACGACGACCTGATCCGCCGAGGAAACCTCGATGCAGAGGCCGCTTTTGCGGCTGAAACGGTTGTCGGTGATGCGGATATCCCGGTGCAGACCGGTGATCGTCTCGTCGTTGCCGCTGTGGCGGGTGTAGACCGCGACGGCGGGGGTTTTGAGATTCCCCTCGCCCCATTTCTCGAAGTCGTTGTCGTGGATGCAGAGGTGTTTGCAGGGGCCGACCTCGTACCAGCGGACAAATGCGGGAGCAGCCTTGATGGGACTGCCGGCGATGCCGAAGAAGGAGCAGTTTTTGATTTCCACATTCTCCGTCTGGATGAGAAAGCCCCGGGCACGGGAATTGCGCACGACGCAGTTTTCAATCTCGCAGGCAGGGGTAAAGGCGACGTTTTGTACCATATCGCCCACACTCGGTTCCCCCTGCAGGTCACGATAGGTGACGTATCCATCTTCGAATGCACAGACCACGGCGGTGGCGGTGACCTGTTGGGTCTCGGGTTCAAAGAAGCGCAGCAGATCACCTTCGGCGCACCAGTGGGCAGGCAAAACGCCGTCCGGGGTTTTCTTGCAGTAATTGCATTTGAAAACAGGGCGATCCGGGGCGATGGCTGTGACGGTACCGGCGGTGCTGTGGACGTTGAGCGCATCGTCGCCCAGACCGTCGAAGAGGCAGTTTTTCATGATCAGCCTGCCGGTCAGTCCCACGATGTGGATGCCGTCGCAGTTGCTGGCCATGAGGGTGTGCTCAGGGTCGAGAAGCGGCAGACGCAGCCCGTCGATGGTGAGGTTGTGGCAGCGGGTCAGAACGGTCACGCCGAATCCGGGCACTGCGGGCAGGGTGATGTCCTGCAGGCAGGTGTTGGAGCTGTCGCGCAGCGTGATCACGCTGGGGCCGTACATCGTGTGGCGGATGCACAGCCGCAGTCCGGGGGCAATCTGCGGCGGGAAGGCAAATTCCAGATCGGACACACGCATCCGGAAACGGTTGCCGCCCAGATACTCGTATGGGGGACCGATATGGTTTGCAAAGCAGATGATCTCGTTGTGCAGAACCTTGATGGCGGTGGGATCGGGATTGCGGAGAAAGCTTGCAAAGCGCCGGTCGGGGGAACCTTCCGCGTCAAAGGAAGTCATGGCAAGTAGTACTTCCCGGCCTGTGACGGCATAGCAGTCGTCCACTTTCAGGACGAATGCCCCGGCAGTCTCATCATAGCTTTCCACGACGGCGGTCATGTTGATGGGGGTGTCCGTGGTGATGGTCAGATTCTTCAGCGTGACGTGGTCGCAGTTTTCAAGATAGAAGGCGTCGGTGCAGGCAACCGCGGGCATGACATTTTCGTAGCGGGTGATCAGCGTCGCGCCGTTTCCGTCGATGGTGAGGTGCCGCCTGCCGAGAATTTCAAGACGACGGGTGAGATAATATTCTTTCGGCTCGAGACGGCATACGCTGCCGTCAGGGGTCGTCTGAATGAGTGTGTCCAGTTCGGAAGCGTTACAGGTACGTATCATAGGAGGATCTCCTTTTGTGGTGCGGGGGGCTCAGAGCTTAATCCGATACACCCTCCGGGCATTTTCACCCATGACAAGCGCCAGCTCCTCCGGCGTGAACACGCTGGATTCGGTGACGACGCTTGTGAGCTCGCGGTAGGAGAAACGCTTGAGTACACCCGGCACGTCTGTGCCCCAGATCAGGTGATCGGCGCCGACGGCGGCTTTGGCCTCCGCGAGGAAGCCGCGCACGAAGGTGAAGTTGCCGTTTTTTAAGGGGAGATTGGCAATGTCAAAGAAGAAGCGGTCGGAGGCAAGCTCCCGCATCCAGGCAAGACGCTGATCGTTGCTGCCGTCCTCCCTGGGGAAGAAGCAGTGGGTCATGACGAAGGTCAGCTCGGGGTAGGCAGCTTTGAGGCGGAAAAGCGCTCCGGGATCAAAGCTTGCCGTGCCAATGGGGCCCATGTCGTAGACCACGACGATGTCGTTTTCCTGCGCGTAGGAGAGCAGCGGCGTCATTTCCGGGCCGTCCAGCCGTAAAGCCGGGTGATAGCCGGTCAGTCCCCAGGTTTCGGAGACTTCGAATTTCAGAATCTGCATACCGTAATCGCGGTGCAGATGCTCAAGGATCTTCAGCGCATATTTTGCATAGGGATCCACCGTCATACCAGCGGTGAAACGGGTGGGGAAGCGACGGGCAGCCTCGGCGGTGTAGTCATTGTGAAAGCCGTAGTTGCCGCCCTGCAGCAAGACGGCGTGGTCGATGCCGCCTTCGTCCATGAGCCTGACCAGCGTCTCGGCGTGAAAGCCCAGATCGCCGTACTCGGCGGGGAAGAACTGCTCCACGTCGCCGGTGGCCCAGATGCCGCGGCCTTTGCCCAGAGGACGGAATTCTCCCCGGGGGCCGTAGCCTGCGAGGACGTCATAAACATGTGCATGGGCGTCGATAATCATGAGATCGCCTCCTGTCAAAGGTGGAATGCGTTACCGGCGGAGTTTGTCGGTGACGTCCTTCATCAGCGGATAGAGCCCCGCAGCCCAGCGGCCGCTGCCCTTCGCATCGGGATGACAGTTGCCGATGGGGGTATTCTGGGGATGGTCTGCATCGAGACTGATGGTGGGGATGACATCGAAGAAGTAGTCGGCGATGGGGGCAAGCTCTGTGCGGATGCGGTGATTGATAGCGTTCCACATATCAAGCTTTTCGCCGGTATAGTCTGCCGGGGGAACCGACTGCAGCACCACCTTGACACCGGCCTTCTGCAGCGTTTCGGTGATGTATTTCAGATCGCCGCAGATGATATCCACATCGTGGATCTCACGGATGTCGTTGATGCCGTAGCAGACGGTGATCACATCGACCTGACGGGCCTTGAAGAGCCAGGCGCCGTCGGAGGCGGCGTCATGACCGCGGCCGAAGCCGAGGCCGAGATTCCAGTAGGCGTAATCGGTACCGAGATTCTCGGATAAAACTGCGTTCCAGTGATCATAGGAGTTGACGGCGACGCCGATACCCTGGGTGATGGAGTCGCCGAGGTATCCCACCCGCAGCGCCACCGGACGGTCGCAGCCGATCATACCGGCAAAGATTGCATGCTTGCTGCGTACCCATTCGCCGTTTTCACGGATGAAGCAGGGGATGATGGATTCTTCGTGATAGGGAATCATCCGACCGCGGTAGGAGACCTCGAGGCAGAGGTAGTCGTCTTTTTCGCAGGTGATGCTGATCGGATCGGAGGTAAAGAACTCGGCGGGCATGACGGTCTTGGCGGTCTTGCCGCCGAAGGTGAGGGGAAACGCTTCGATGGGATCCTCCGCAACGGTGGCGGAGCAGACTTTTGCCACGCCCAGAGAGGCGGATACAAGCTCCCACTGATCGCAGACAAGGTTTGCATGGCTGACGGCGCCGTTTGAGTAGGTGGAATCAATGATGTTGGAGAAGAGCAGGGAGTAGTTGTAGGTGCCGCCGGCAAAAACCTTGTAATAGACGCGGCCGGTGTAGACGGCATCCGGGTTCTCGGGGAAGAAGATATGCTGGTTGCCGGAACCGGCAAGGGTATTGGAGACGTAGGTTTTAAAGTAATCCATAATGCTTCTCCTTATATGTTGATGTGGAAGGATTTTAACTTGAGAGACGGGATCAGATCAGGCTGTTGACCTCGTCGGGGGTACGATAGGACGGAACCAGCCGGTGCAGCAGCCGGATCACGTTTTGAGCCGCCATCTGGGCCGTCGTAACCTCTTTGAGCTGCCGCAGGGCGTCGTCAATCAGATCGGGGGAAATCTGTTCCGGCCGTTCGATGAAGATTTTGCGGTTTTCGGTATGCAGAAGATCGGCGCTGCCGGTCAGCAGCTCCTCGTAGAGCTTTTCACCCGGCCGCAGGCCGACTTCGCGGATTTCGATGTCACGGTAGGGCTCAAAACCGGATAACCGGATGAGCTTTTCAGCCAGATCCAGTATTTTGACGGGATCACCCATGTCCAGGACGAAAATCTGGCTCTGCTGCGCCATGGCGCCGGCTTCCAGAACCAGCTGCGCAGCTTCGGAAATGGTCATAAAGTAGCGGATGATGCGCCGGTCGGTGATAGTCACCGGCCCTCCGGCCTCGATCTGCCGCAGAAAGAGCGGTACAACGGAACCGTTGGAACCCAGCACATTGCCAAAGCGCACGGCACAGAACTCCGTCGGGCTGCCCGTGCGGCTCTGCAGCAGCATCTCGCAGAAACGCTTGGTGGCGCCCATGACATTTGTGGGATTGACCGCCTTGTCGGTGGAGATCATGACAAACTTTTCGCTGCCGGAACTCTCGGCGGCTTCCACCATGTTGAGCGTACCGAAGATGTTGTTCTTCACAGCTTCGGCAGGACAGGCTTCCATCAGAGGCACATGCTTGTGCGCTGCGGCGTGGAAAACCAGATGGGGTCTGTATTGGGCAAAGATTGCATGGATGCGCCGCCGGTCGCGGATGGAGGCAATCTCCACGCAGATATCGGTTCCGGACGGACTGCTCATGAGCAGCTCCTGCTGGATGTCGTAGGCATTGTTCTCGTAGATGTCCACGATGACCAGCCGGGCAGGATGATACCGGACGATCTGGCGGCACAGCTCGCTGCCGATGGAACCGCCGCCGCCGGAAATCAGGACCGTTTTGCCGGCAAGGAAACCGTGGAGCTGTCCAAGATTCAATTGTGCGGGGGAACGTCCAAGCAGCGCCTCCATATCAATGGCGGCGCTATGCGTCTCATGCAGATGATACTCCGGTTTATCCATGTCGTTGCCTCTTCATGTCTGATCGGTCTTACCAGCACTGCCGGGCTGACCAGTCCCATTATAGCACAACTGTCCCGCCGTGTACAAGTAGCAAAGAGCCGCCTGCCAAAGTTTGGGCAGACGGCTCTTTGAAGGAGGACAGTTATCGGTTCAGTAGACGGGCAAGGTCCTCTTCGGGCGTGGAAACCGGCGCGATGCCGTAGTTTTCCACGAGGAAATTCAGGACGTTAGGGGATACAAACGCCGGAAGAGACGGTCCGAGAAGGATATTTTTGATGCCCAGATACAGCAGCGTCAGCAGGATGCAGACGGCCTTCTGCTCATACCAGCTCAAAACCAGAGACAGCGGCAGCTCGTTTACGCCGCAGCCGAAGGCTTCGGCGAGCGCCAGCGCGACTTTGATCGCTCCGTAGGCGTCGTTGCATTGCCCCATATCCATGATGCGGGGTAGGCCGCCGATGGTACCCAGATCCAGGTCGTTGAAGCGGTACTTGCCGCAGGCGAGGGTCAGGATGACGCTGTCGGAGGGGGTCTGACGGACGAAATCGGTGTAATAGCTGCGTCCGGGGCGGGCACCGTCGCAGCCGCCGACAAGGAAGAAGTGGCGGATGGCGCCGGACTTCACAGCCTCGATGACCCGGTCGGCAACGGAGAGGATGGTGTTGTGACCAAAGCCTGTCATGACCTTATCGCCGCCGTTGATGCCGGTGAAGTGCTGATCTTCGGCGTAACCGCCCAGCTCCAGCGCTTTTTCAATAACCGGGGTAAAGTCGCGGTCATCGCCGATGTGGATAAGCTCCGGATAGGCGACGGCACCGGTGGTAAAGACGCGGTCGGCATAACTTGCACGGGGCGGCATGAGACAGTTGGTGGTGAAGAGCACAGGCGCCGGAATAGAACCAAACTCACGCTGCTGATTCTGCCAGGCTGTGCCGAAATTCCCCTTGAGATGGGGATACCTGCGCAGCTCGGGGTAGCCGTGAGCGGGCAGCATTTCACCGTGGGTGTAGATGTTGACGCCGCGGCCTGCGGTCTGGTCAAGCAGGAGCTTGAGATCGTGCAGATCATGACCGGAGATGACGATGAAGGGCCCCTTTTCCACGGTCATGCTCACCTCTGCCGGGGCAGGATGACCGTAGGTACCGGTGTTGGCACGATCCAGCAGCTCCATGCAGGTCAGATTTACCTTGCCTACCTCCATGACGATGGGCAGCAGTTCGTCCATGCCCCAGTCGTCGCGGCCAATGGCGTAGAGCGCCTTATAGAAGAATCGGGTGACGGTCCCGTCGGTGTATCCCAGCGCTGCGGCATGATAAGCGTAGGCGGCAATGCCGCGGATGCCGAAGAGAATCAGCGATTTCAGGGAGCGGATGTCCTCATCGGCGTTCCAGAGGGCATTCATGTCGTAGTTCCGGGTCTTACCGCAGGAGGAAGCACAGGCATAACAGCCGGGCGCGAACTTCTTCTTCTCGTCCTCGGCACGTTCAATGAGAACTCTCAGTGCGTCGGCATCGAAATTGACGTTGGTGATGGTAGCGAAGAGACCGTCGATGACGATATCATCGGTGGAGGCCGTAATCAGGCTTTCATTGCACTCGGTGGCACGGGCAAGCCCCACCAGTACGCCGGTCAGTTCATCCTGCAGGCCTGCAATGTCGGCCTTTTTGCCGCAGATACCGGCGATTCCCATGCAGCCTTTGCAGCCTGCGGTCTGCTCACACTGAAAACAAAACATCTTGCGATCCATGGATAGACTCCTTCAGACAATCACTCGGCAATCCGGCCGTCGGTGGTGATGGTAACAACGCGCCAGGGGATGAATTTGCCGCTGGCCATCAGCGCGCGCTTAACGGCATTTTCAAGACCTCCGCAGCAGGGGACTTCCATGCGGGCAACGGTGACGCTCTTGATGTCGTTCGCGGCGATGATCCGGGTCAGCTTCTCGGCGTAATCGCCCTCGTCGAGCTTGGGACAGCCGATGAGCGTGATATGGCGGCGCATGAACTCCTGATGGAAGTTTGCATAGGCGTAGGCGGTGCAGTCGGCGGCGATGAGAAGATTGGCACCGTCGAAATAGGGGGCGTTGACAGGCACGAGCTTGATCTGCGCGGGCCACTGGGCAAGCTGGCTGGTGACGGAGACTGCGGCGGAAGCCGGTGCTGCGCTGACGGAATCACGTCGAATGGCATGGGCATTGGAGCCGGGGCAGCCGCCGGGCTTCATGCCGGGGCGCAGCGTCGCAGGACGGGAACCGGGGCAGCTGCAGCCGGCGGAGGCTGCCTTTTGAAGCTTGGCTGCCTGGACTGCCGCCTCATCGTAGGCCGGGGCTTCGCGCTCTTCGAAGGTGATGGCGCCGGTGGGACAGGCCGGCAGGCAGTCCCCCAGACCGTCGCAGTAGTCCTCTCGGGTGAGCCGGGCCTTGCCGTTTACCATCTCGATGGCGCCTTCATGACAGGCCGCTGCGCAAGCGCCGCAGCCGTTGCACTTTTCCTCATCAATTCGAATGATTTTACGCTTCATATATGTTTGCTCCTGTATCTTTTTCGGCTTTTCGGACGTCCTGCGTCCGAAGTTGACGAAAACAGTATACCACAAAAGTTGAAGTGGTTCTGTTGAAATTTCAACAGAACAGCCTGCGAAAAAATATTTCGTGAAAATCAAAAATAATGGTGGACAAGCGTAAAAGCCCATGCTATAATGACCCCAGAATCCTGACATTAAGCATCACAGATGCTGCGTGAAAGGTGCGAACAACCGCATGGCCGAACGGCGCCTGACGAGAAATCGGAAGGCGCAGAATACGAGCATCCTGCATTGCCGCATCCTTTCCGGATGCGGCATTTTTGTTTCGGGAGGTTATTGTATGGATACGCGTGTGGCGGTTATGAGTGTCATTGTGGAGAACGGAGAGACCGTCCAGCAGCTCAACTCCATTCTGCATGAATACGGGGAATACATCATCGGACGTATGGGCATTCCCTACCGCAAGCGGAAAATCAACATTATCAGCATCGCGCTTGACGCGCCGCAGAATACCATCTCTGCCCTGTCGGGTAAGATCGGCAATCTGCCCGGCGTCAGCGTCAAGACAGCCTATTCAAGTGTAACCAGTCATGATGAATGAGAAACTGCATACCCTGATTGAGAAGCTGGCGGCTGAGCACCGGCTCACGCTGGCGGAATATGAATACCTGATCGCCAACCGCTGTCCGGAGGCGGCAGAACTTCTGGCCGAACACGCGGTACGCGCACGCCGGGCAGTCTACGGCAACACCGTTTTCATCCGCGGACTCATCGAGATCAGCAACATCTGTAAGAACAACTGTCTCTACTGTGGGATCCGTGCCGCCAACGCAAACTGTGAGCGTTACCGGCTCACACCGGAGGAAATACTGGAATGCTGCGATGAGGGCTACGACCTGGGCTTTCGGACCTTCGTGCTGCAGGGCGGCGAGGATGGATGGTTTACCGATGAGAGGGTCTGCGCACTGCTGCGAAAGATCAAGGCGGCGCATCCCGACTGCGCGGTGACGCTGTCGCTGGGTGAGCGCAGCCGGGAAAGCTACCGGCTGCTGCGGGAAGCAGGTGCCGACCGGTATCTGCTGCGGCATGAAACGGCGGACGCGGCGCATTACGCAAGGCTTCATCCGGCGGAACTGACGCTTGAAAACCGTATGCGCTGCCTTGAGGATCTCAAGAGCCTTGGCTATCAGGTGGGCTGCGGCTTTATGGTGGGCTCGCCGGGGCAGACCAACGCTTTCATTGCAAAGGATCTGCAGTTGATCAGTGACTTTGAGCCTGCCATGTGCGGCATCGGCCCCTTTATCCCTCACAAGGATACGCCGTTTGCACAGGAGACAGCAGGAACGCTGAAGCTGACCTGTTATCTTTTGTCCATCGTGCGGCTCATCCGTCCCAATATCCTGCTTCCTTCCACCACGGCGCTGGGAACGATTGATCCCTCCGGGCGGGAAAAGGGAATTATGGCCGGAGCCAACGTGGTGATGCCCAATTTGTCACCTGCTTCGGTGCGAAAGAAGTATATGCTCTACAACAACAAGGTTTCCGATGGTTCCGAGTCAGCGCAGAGCAAAAAAACGCTGGAAATGCGTATGTCATCGATCGGCTACGAGGTCGTGACCGATCGTGGTGATATAAAACTGTTCTAATTTATATTTTTCTGACGGGGAAGAGTGATCTGACCCGAAGAGAGGAGCAAAAAATGGCTATCTACAACCCCAAATCCCTGAGAGCGGAAGAATTCATCAACGACGCCGAGATCCGCGAGACGCTGGCCTATGCCGAGGCCAATAAAGATAACGTCGCGCTCATCGACGAGATTCTGGAAAAGGCGCGGCCTAAGAAAAACGGCAACGGCTACACCTGTGCCGGTCTTACTCACCGGGAAGCCTCTGTCCTGCTGGCCTGTGAGATCCCGGAAAAGATCGAGCAGATGTACCAGTTGGCCGCCGACATCAAGCAGGCTTTCTACGGCAACCGCATCGTGATCTTCGCGCCGCTGTATCTGTCCAATTACTGTGTCAACGGCTGCGTTTACTGCCCCTATCATCTCAAGAACAAGACCATTCCCCGCAAGAAGCTGACCCAGGAAGAGATTCGTCAGGAGGTCATCGCCCTGCAGGATCTGGGGCACAAGCGTCTGGCCATCGAAGCCGGCGAGGATCCGGTGCACAACCCCATCGAGTACATCCTCGAGAGCATCAAGACCATCTATTCTGTCCATCACAAGAACGGCGACATCCGCCGCGTCAACGTCAACATCGCCGCCACCACCGTGGAAAACTACCGCAAGCTCCGCGATGCCGGTATCGGCACCTACATCCTCTTCCAGGAGACCTACCACAAGGAAAGCTACGAGCAGCTGCATCCCACCGGCCCCAAGCATAACTATGCCTATCATACCGAGGCGATGGATCGCGCCATGGAAGGCGGCATCGACGATGTGGGTCTAGGCGTTCTGTTTGGCCTGGAGCTTTATAAGTACGAGTTTGCAGGTCTGCTGATGCATGCCGAGCATCTGGAAGCCGTGCACGGCGTCGGCCCCCATACCATCAGCGTGCCGCGCCTCAAGCGCGCCGATGATATCGATCCCGATCAGTTTGACAACGGCATCGACGACGACACCTTTGCAAAGATCACGGCCCTGATCCGTATCGCCGTACCCTACACCGGCATCATCATCTCCACCCGTGAATCGGAATCCGTGCGTTCCCGGCTGCTGCACTGCGGCGTGTCGCAGGTCTCCGGCGGTTCCCGTACATCTGTCGGCGGCTACGCCGGTTACTGCCCCGAGGAGCGTCCCCATGATACCGAGCAGTTTGAGGTTTCCGATCAGCGCAGCCTGGATGAAGTGGTGCGCTGGCTGATGGAGAACGGCCATATTCCGTCCTTCTGTACCGCCTGTTATCGTGAAGGCCGTACCGGGGACCGGTTCATGAGCCTGTGCAAGAGCGGTCAGATTCTCAACTGCTGCCATCCCAACGCCCTGATGACGCTGTCTGAGTATCTGGAGGACTACGCCTCCGATGCAACGAAGGACGTGGGCTATAAGATGGTTGAGCAGGAGCTGGGCCGTATTCCCAAGGAGAAGGTACGGCAGATTGCCGAAGAAAACATCGCCCAGATCAAGGCGTCCAACCGCCGCGATTTCAGATTCTGACGGAGGAAAGCTATGAGTCTTAACAGTGTAGCATCCGGTGAACGGTTGCATATCGGCTTTTTCGGTATGCGCAATGCCGGAAAGTCAAGCCTTGTCAACGCTGTAACCGGGCAGTCGCTCAGTGTGGTTTCCGACGTGAAGGGTACCACCACGGACCCTGTTCGCAAAAGCATGGAGCTCAAGCCTCTGGGGCCGGTGGTCATCATCGACACGCCCGGACTGGATGACGAGGGCGAGCTGGGCGCGATGCGCGTGCAGAAAGCCCGGCAGGCGCTTGCCCATACGGACATTGCCGTGATGGTGGTGGACGGTACGCAGGGGATAAGCGCCGAGGATGAGGCACTGCTGGAAAACATCCGGGCGCGGAAGATCCCGTATGTGGTGGCGTATAACAAGGCCGATCTGATGGCGGAACGCCCGGCGGTGGATGGGCCGAGTCTGTACGTCAGTGCTGACACCGGTGAGGGCATACAGGCGCTGAAAGAGAAGCTGGGCAGCTTTGCAGGCAAGGCCGGCAATCAGAAGCTGCTGGTGGCCGATCTGCTGGAGCCGGGGGATATTGTGGTACTGGTGACGCCCATTGACGAAGCGGCGCCCAAGGGTCGCCTGATCCTGCCGCAGCAGCTGACCATCCGGGATATTCTGGATGCCCATGCTATTGTCGTGACCTGTCAGGATACGGAACTCAAAAATACCCTGGCTTCCCTTGCACGTAAGCCGAAGATGGTGATTACCGATTCGCAGGTATTCGGTAAGGTGAGCGCCGATACGCCGGCGGATATCCCGCTGACGTCCTTCTCGATCCTGATGGCTCGATATAAGGGCGATCTGTATGAGCTGATCCGGGGCGCGGCGGCGCTTGCAAAGCTGCGGGAAGGCGACCGGGTGCTTATCTCCGAAGGCTGCACCCATCACCGGCAGTGCAATGACATCGGTACGATCAAGATCCCCGGCTGGATTGAAAAGTTCACCGGAGTAAAACCATCCTACAGCTTTACCTCCGGCGGGGAATTTCCCGAGGACGTGAGAGACTATGCGCTGGTGGTGCACTGCGGCGGCTGTATGCTGAATGAAGCGGAGATGAAGAGCCGGATTGCGCGCTGCGCAAGCGCAGATGTGCCGATTGTGAACTACGGCGTTGCCATTGCGCAGATGCATGGGATCCTGCGGCGCAGTCTGCAGCTGTTCCCGGACGTGCTGGCACTGTTGGATTGAAAACTGATAGGGTTATTCCGAAAGAGAATACTGTAAAATGCAATGCCGGACTGTGATTCGCAGCAGATGTTAAGCGGCGCAGCCGAGTGAGGAACGCTTTGCGTTCCTCGGGGTGCAGGGGCGTGCCGCCCCTGCCGGGGGGACAAAGGGGGGCGAGCAGCCCACCGTCGATCCCGTATGGCGCAGTAACAGAATGGAAGATAAAGCAGATAGAGGACGGCAAAAAATGATTAACTCAAAACCTCGCCGCCTGATCGTATCTTCTGCTGTACCAACGTCGAGTGACAAGTGAACGCTGCGCGTTCACGAGTCACAAGCCATGATAGAAGCTGTCTGCTTCAACATAACGGAACAAAAAGATGCCGTCTTCTGCAACGCGGTCATGTTGCAGAAGACGGCATTTCTCTATCTCTTGGTATAGCAGAATACGTGTTCAATCGTGGCTCGACGTTCGTTTCACTTGCGTCTCGACGGAAGGATGAAGAAAAAGCTGCAAAACCCACCAGTTTCATTAGATTTTCTTTATATTGCCGTCTTCTATCCGCTTTATCTTTCATTCTGTTACTGCGCCTTACAGGAGCGACGGTGGGCTGCTCGCCCCCCTTTGTCCCCCTCGGCAGGGGCGGCACGCCCCTGCACCCCGAGGAACGCAAAGCGTTCCTCACTCGGCTGCGCCGCTTAACATCTGCTGCGAATCACAGTCCGGTACTGCATTTTGCCGCAGCCCTCTTATATCGCTGAGAAATGATGAAATCCCGAGAAAGAATTGACGAAACGGAAAAATTGCGCTATACTTAACTGATACTAAAGGGAGGGACGATCATGGAGCTTGCAGAGTATCTGCCGTTCTGGGACAAGCTGACGATGCCGCAGCAGGAAAGGCTTCGGCACGCATCCGAATACCGCCGGGTAAAGGGCGGTACGATACTGCATCGCGGCAGTATGGACTGCCTGGGACTTCTTTTGATCGCATCGGGACAGCTCCGGGCCTACGTACTCTCGGAGGAAGGCCGTGAAGTGACCCTCTACCGTCTGTTTGAACGGGATATCTGCCTGTTTTCGGCCTCCTGCGTGATGCCGGACGTGCAGTTTGAGATTATCATCGAGACAGAAAAGGACAGCGAGATGTGGATCATCCCCTCCTGCCTGTTCAAGGAACTGATGGGGGAATCCATCGCCGTGTCCAATTACGCAAATCTGCTCATCAGCAGCCGGTTTTCCGAGGTCATGTGGCTCATGGAGCAGATCATGTGGAAGAGCTTTGATCGGCGTCTGGCGGCTTTTCTGCTGGAAGAATGCCGGCTTGAGGACACGAATGTGCTCAAAATCACCCACGAAAAGATCGCCAACCATCTGGGTACCGCCCGGGAGGTGGTGACGCGTATGCTGCGCTACTTCCAGAACGAGGGCATGGTGCGGCTGACGCGCGGCACGGTGGAGATTGCCGATGAAAAGGCGCTGGAAGCGCTGCGCTAGGCGGGAATCTCGCCGCTGTCTCACTGAAAGAACGAAAATCAGCCACCGGAATGTAGGAAAGTGCATTCCGGTGGCTTGCTGTTTACGGATTGGGCAGGATGAAGGCATCGACGCCCTGCGGCGGCAGCACTCTGCCGCAAAAATCGGTGGATTCGTCTGAATCGTTCCACACGGTCAGCAGTACACGGCCGCCGAGCGTATACTGGACGGCTTTGATCTGCGGGGGGAGCTCCATGCGGGGAAGATCGTACTGTCCGTCGGTGAAGAAGTCCCGATACTGACTGCGAAGCCCCGTCAGATGGCGGATATAGTCGCCGTAGGCGGGGATGGCTGCGATGTATTCGCGGCAGCGGTAGATACCCACATCGAAGATCAGGCCATTGATAAAGGTATAATTGAGGGCACGTTTCCAGCCGGGCTTGTCATCGTGAACAAAACGGTTGGAAATGAGGATGTCGGGGTAGGTGTAGCGGAAAAGGGCGGGGAAGGCGTCCTCGGAGAAACTCTGGGCAAAGCCGCAGCCGTGGATGAAATCCATCTGCATGGCAAGTCTGTCAATGGTATGCTCGGTTCCGAAATATTCGTTTTCGCCCAACAGGGAACGCATGTGTTTGACGGCATCCAGACGCAGCTGCGGATCTTCGTCGATCCGGTTTGCGTGGTCATGGGTACGGTCAAAGCAGAAACGGAAATTGCTGCCAATCTGGTCAAAGAACGTGCCGTTTGACCCCAGCGCAAGATGACGCTGCTCGATCTCAACGAGCTTGTCGCGCCAGGCCTTTGCACCGTAGCAGCCGGTGGCAAAGGTCTTGTGTCCGCTGCGCAGGATGCTTGCGTTGTTTGAAAACCGATAGAACTCCTGGTATACGTTGAGCTCGATATCCTTCATGGTATGATGGATACCCTCGGTCTTGTAGTAATCGGTGGAGACATCGATGAGATGACCGTTGGCGTAGAGAATGACGATGCCGCCCAGGGCATTGATTTCTTCTATGGCGCGTTTGAGCTTTTCGGCGCCGCCCAGTGCCGGGTCGGGCTGATAGTTGGGATAACCGTTGTCCATGCCTTCCTGCCACCAGCCAAACAGCAGGATCATGTTCAGGCCGCAGGCCGCACCTGCGCGGTACATAGCGGGGAGCTCGTCATAGGTGTGGAAAATCTCTCCGTACTGGTGCTTGAGGATGATGCGCTGCCAGCCGTTAATGGATTTGAAACCTTCCTGACGGTTGACAGGCTGGTTCCAGGAGCTGTCTGCCCAGGCGCGGTAGAAGTTGCAGGCCTGATGCCAGTCACCGTCGAAACCTGCCAGCACAAAACCGTCGTACCGGACGGTTTCGCCGGGGTATACAGCGGGGTAAGAAGAGAGGGTGCAGATGAGATACTCTTCCTGACTGCCGCGGGGCTCGCAGCCTGTCAGCGCGGAGAACTGCCGCCACTTGTCACTGTGCCAGCCCAGATACAGGAGCTTATCGCCGCTTTGCAGGCCAATCCAGGGCATGGAAAGCGGCTTGGGATACTGCCAGGTGCTCCAGATATTCTTGTGATCCGCCGCCATGTATTCGGAATGGGATTTGCGGGTCAATTCATGGGGATTGGGGAGGATACGTCCCAGTCCCTGAGGTACAACGAGCTGATCGTCGGAAAAGTCTGCGTTGATGCGCGTGAATTCAAAGAGCGGATACTGCAGCTCGTTGATGCGTGCGGAGGAATGGTTGGTCATGGAAGCGGCAAAATGCAGCGCACCGCCGCAGGCTGTGATCTGCAGCTCAAGGGAGATGTCGTGGACACTGCCGTCCTCAGCCACGAGAGAGTTGTACAGGATTGTGAGGACATTTTCCCGGCGCAGCACCGTCGGAGCGGGCTGCTGATGGGAATACACGCCCAGCTCGTTGTTCATCCCGCTTTGGCAGTAGTCGAGATGAAGCCGCCAGAAATCGCTGTTTTCACGTAGATGCAGATCAAACCCGTCGATTGACAGGATGGGTGTACCGGTGAAATCAAAATGGATATTCTGAGTCATTGTAATCGCCTCCTGTGTGTATTATATCATATCTGTGCCCTGCGTCTATGGCTTACGACTGCTGATTTTTGTACTATATTGATTATTTGGTAATTGACACCCGGTATCTGCGTGATATAATGACAGTCGGAGGGGATGGATATGTATTCGCTTGATATTTCGCAGATGCCCGAATGCTCGATGTTTGGCAGGATGCGGCAGAAAAACGGCTGGAATCGAAGGGGAGTCAGAAAAGCACCGGCTAATATTTTCGTCATGATGATCGGCGGAGAGGCGGAGTTCTGCCTGGAAGGGCAGTTTCATACGGTCAGCACGGGCGATATCCTGATCATTCCCACCGGAACACAGTATTTTGCTGCTGCGCGGGACTTCTGCGAGTACTATTTCTTCCATTTCAGCGGTACAATCGCGCCGGAGTCCGATGCGGTGTTTCCAAACGGATACGATGATTCGTTCTCGTTTCATCTCCCGGTCAGAGCGCGGGACAAGGTGTATTTTGAACTGATAATCCGGGATCGGGATCTGTTCAGACGGATTCACGCGGATGTGATCGCCTGCGTGGAATATAACACCCAGGGTACCTATACCGGCAGACTGCTTGTGGACGCGATTTTTTATAAAATCCTTCTGCTCATTGGATCGCTGGCGGAGAGCCGCTCGGTCAGGTTTCCACCGGCACTTGAGAAGATACTTGTCTATATCCGCAAGAACCTGACCGAACCGCTGAAACTGTCGGATATCTGCACGGAATGCGGCGTTACCGCCGCATATGCCGCAAGGCTTTTCAGGCAGTATTTTCATATGACCGCCACGGAGTATATCAACAGCGTAAAGCTCTATTATGCCTGTGAACTGCTGCGCAATACCAATTTGAACATCAGCCAGACGGCGTTTTATCTGGGATACAGCGATGTATCATACTTTTCCAAACGGTTCAAGAAACTGTTCGGGCAATCACCGGGCGAGTATTTTGAGTTCAGACAAAAGAAAAAGCCTGCCAATACCGGGCAAAATGGTTAAAAACAGAAGCGGCCGGCAGGCCGCATAGGGGAATGCCCAAAAACACATGGATCGGCGGGAAATATTGAATTGATATCTATTGCAAAAAACGATGAAATGGGTTATAATGGAAAAGGATTGCCAATTACTGCATCAATTTACATATAAAGTATGAGAAACAAATAATGCGGCAACAGAACAGGGAGAATTGATATGGAGACCAAATACGATGCATTGAAAATTGAAAATCAACTGTGTTTTCCGCTTTACGCCTGTTCACGTGAAGTGATCAAGCTGTATAAGCCTTATCTGGATGAGGTCGATCTGACTTATACCCAGTATATTGCGATGATGATACTCTGGGAGCATAAATCCCTGACGGTCAAGGAAATCGGTCAGTATCTCTATCTGGATTCGGGGACACTGACGCCTCTGCTGAAGAAGCTGGAAGCCAAGGGCTTTCTGACCCGCGCAAGATCCGCCAAAGACGAGCGCAGTCTGATCGTGACCATCACCGAGGAAGGCGAGGCGCTCCGGGAGAAGGCTGTTTCCATTCCGGGAAACATGATGAAGTGTGTGGCGCTGGATGCGGAAGAGTCCAAAACGCTCTATCGGCTGCTTTACAAGCTGCTGACGGTGGTTGAAGACGATTATCGCGTGGATAATGAGGAAAAATAATGTAAAAGCGGTCGGATTTCCGACCGCTTTTTCTGTTGGAGCCGGAATCTGAAAAACGAGCGCTCTGCCGGAATCGGGCAGAGCGCTCGCAAAATGTGAACGAAAATCAGATGTAGAGCTTTACGCTGTTCATCAGGCCGCTTTCCAGCGACTCGGACTCAAAGCGCAGACCTGTGGCGTGGTAGGGACCGATCTGCGCAGGACTATACCGGTCAAAGTTTCTGGTATGGACAAACTGATTGGCCGGGGTATTGGACACACGCAGCTCAAAGCGGTTTTCCGCCTCCAGCTTTGCCGTATCGATATCGTAGACATAGGGCGCCATGTAACGCACGCCCTGGCTTTCGCCGTTGATGAACAGCTCACAGGTGTACCTGACCTCGCCGAGGTCGATGCGCATGCGGGCGGCATCGGGTTTTGCAAAGGCTGCAGCATAGATGGCGTCGCCGGAGAAGTCGCAGCCTGCAAAGGTCTGCCAGTCACCGGGAGAAACCCTGCGGGCTTCTTCGTCGATGACGTGGCTTTCGTAGTGCTGTTCGCCGATGACAAAGCTGCGCACACGGCGGAAATCAAAGCTGTCAAGCTCGGCAAAGAGCGTCTGACGGATGGGCTCACGCTCGTCGGTCTGAATGGCATCATCGGTGAACAGATAGACGCGGCCTTCGCCGGAGAGAAGCTCTGCGTCAATGATGGTCTTGCCGCCGCAGACGGTACCGGCGGTGAAAACACAGCCGGTCTGCTCGTCGAGCTCGTAAGCAGGGGAGGTCTCGTCAAAATGCAGGGAGGTTTTTTCCGTGGTGAGGGATTCGTTGCAGATGTAGTACATCACGCCGTTTGAAAGCGTATGCTTCATCACGCGGATGCCCTCGCAGGCGGGATCGCACTTCACCGGAGGACGCACATGGGAGGCGATGTCGTCGATGTACTCCGCACCCTTGATTGCAGGATCAAAGGCACCGCGAACCACATAGACCTTGCCGCCGCCGGCGATGAAGCGCTCGAGGACAGCCTTTGTCGGCTCCGGTACGCGCTCGCAGGGCGGGAACCACAGCTCCCGGTAATTCATAAAGCCGATGCGGATGATGCCCTGATCGAGGGCGGTTTCATCGCAGCTTTCCATGACGTCATCGTCGAAGATATCAAAGCTGCCCTGCGCCTTTTCCATGGTCAGGCCGATACGCTCAAACTCTGCGGCGATGGCTTCGGCGTTGTTGGCGGCCCAGAAGTCACGCATGGGCATATAAAGGGCGGTATCCTGTGCGGGCGTACCCAGAGAGCACAGGTAGGAAAGTCTGGCGGCATATTCGTGGAAGTATGCACGGTCATGGGAGCCGGGATGGGTGGTGGAGTAGGAGGGACGGCCGCCGGCCATGAAATGATTGCTCTTGTCATGGGTCACGTTCATGCAGTTGAAGATCGTGATACCGCGGATGGCCTGGAAGTTCATGACGTAGCGCATCTGGTCGAAGGTCAGACCCGCGCCGTAGATGGCGTAGGATTCCGACAAAACCGGATGGCTGGACGCCTGATTGGCGGCGGAGGAGGCGTAGCGGGGGAAGAAGAGGTTGGCGTTCTCGGTGCGGTTGAATTTCTCGTTGCGCACGGGCTTGCCGGGGAAGATCTGACGCCAGATGGTGTCGATGCCGGGAATGTCCAGACAGCGCAGCACGCGGAGTCCGTGCATATAGCCGTGCTTGATGCAGCCCAGCGTCTCGTCCTCACCGCCGATGTGACCGCCGGAAAGCATATCGTACCTGGCGCACCAGTCCTGAATGGCACGGAAGTAGTTATTGGCAAACTCTTCGCTGCCAAGCTCAAAGAAGTCGATGCGGGCCTGACGACCGGCCTCACCCATGTCAGCCTGACTGACGATGGCGGGCAGATAGTCAAGGAAGTCATAGCCCCAGCGCTCACGGAACTGCTCCACAATGCCCACGGTCCAGCGGGCGCGGGCGATGGAAGGCTCATCGGTGAACACGACCTTGAAATCCGGGCCGAAGAGGTCGCCCATGCAGGCACGATAGCGTTCATGGGTGTGCTTCAGGAAATCCTGCGCGGTTTTGGGATGGGACAGGTCCGGGAAGGGCATATTGTCGTGGATGCAAATGACGGGTGCATATTCAAGGATCGTCTCATCGGCGGCGGGCGTGTAAGAACCGGTGATGCGCTTGAAATCGGCGGTGAAAGCCGCGATGGCGCCCTCTGGGAGCGTGTATGTTTCACCTGCGGCGAGCTTTTTGGGCTGTTCGTTGATGCGCTTCTGCACAAGGGTGGGATCTCCCAGCACCACGTCGCCATTGGCGCTGCCGGAAGGCCAGCCGCCCTCGTCGTAGAGCCAGAGCTGCATGCCAAGGCTCTGAGCGTACTCCGCAGCGAAGCGGTAGAGCTCAAAATAGGGCTCACGCAGGTAATTTTCAAGCAGGGTTCCGCCGTTGTTGGGTCTGAATTCGATGGGCTCGGGCAGAACATAGACGGTACGGATGTTGTTTTCCCAGCAGGAATTGAGCTTTTGGATGATGCCCTCTTTGGTGACGTTGACATTCCACACCCAGCTGTAGGCAGGCCAGGCAGTCTTGGGGGGATTCGTGAATGCCGCACGGTCGAATACCGGCGAGTAACCGTAGTCGACGTTGTTTTGTCTGATCTTCATGGAGACTTCTCCTTTGCGTTTCTTTCAAAATGGTTATTTGTCGGTTAAAACTACGTATAGTATACATGAAGAATAGCGGGAAGTCAACAGAACAATGCAAAGAACGGTTCTTTATCGGCAGTATTCTTTCATCAGTTTGCGGTAGAGCAGATAATTTTCAAAGCTGACCTCTTCCGGAACGCCGTGGTCGCAGGTGGGAAGATAACCGCCGCGCCTGCGCATGGCGGGCATGATGTAGTCCAGATGCCGCTTGATATCATCGCCGCCCAGGGCAATCATGCGCTTGTCGATGCCGCCGCCGATGAGCACGTCGGGGTACTGCTGACCCAGCTTCACCACGTCGCAGCCGGAAGCGACCTCGAAGGGGGAGAAATAGTCCACGCCGATGGATCCGTAGAGATCCATGATGGTCTGAATCTTGCCGTCGGTGGCAAGCTGGAAGCGCACGCGGCGGTTGTCGCGGTTGCGGCGGCGGACGTTTTCATAGAGCTGCTGATAATAGGGCAGCAGAAATTCGCGGATCATATCCGGGGAGATGAGGGGGCCTGAATTGTAGCAGATATCCTCGTCGAGAGCCAGCTCGTCGATGACGACAAACTTCTGATGATAGGCGGTTCTGGCATCGGCCAGCTCAAACCACTGCTTCATGCAGGCGTGAATGAGATCGGGGTCGTCGTAGAACATATAGAGCAGCTCTTCCGCGCCCATGAGACTGCGCAGGTACATATAGCCGCCCACGCTCCACTGGGTCACGATGTGGCCGCGTTTCTGGCCTTCCACGGCACGTTCCAACTGGGGCTTGATAAGGATATCACGTTCCGGCGTGGTCGGATCCATGCGCCATTTGATGTTCTTCTCAAAGCTCTCCAGATCATGCACCGGATGACGCTCATAGGTGGGCATGAAGCCGTCGCGGCGGCCCTTGAAGTACAGCACACCGCGTCCGCAGACGTCCTGCACCAGCTCATACTTGCCGCGATCCTCCAGAACTTTGACCTCAAACTCCGGGCAGAGTCCTGCCCAGCAGCCGCCCAGACCTTTGAGCGGCTCGACCGCAGGCTCATCCAGCTCAAAGACCTCCCGGAGATAGGCCTGATAATCCTCCACCTGATCCCGGGGCTTGAGATATCCTCGAGAAATCCACTTGTCCAGTACGTAAAAGCCAAATTCCTTCTCATAAATCGGGGCGTTCGGCGTCAGATCATAAAAGTCGCGCAGTTTTTTTGTTGAGGCATTCCAAAGGGCGCGGTCAGGTTCCATAACAAATTCCTCCGCATGTTGGTGTTGATAAATACATTATAACGAGTGCGGTTAGTTCTGTCCAGTACGCCCGACAGGTTTTTGGAATTTTTGTAAATTCCCTGTTTGTCGGGAACATTCCGGAAATTGTGCCCGTCAAATAGACAGAACACGAGAGAGGAAGGTGTAAATCATGCGCATTCTCAAATCCACCATCGCCATGCTCGCAGCGCTTGCCTTGAGTCTTGCCATTGTCCCCGAAGCTGCGATGACGGATACATCCGGCGTGTGCGGCTATCCGACGGCGGAGGCATTTGCCGCCGACGGTGCGGATGCAAACGGAAACGGCGTCTGCGTCGTGCTTGCCCTCGTTGAAACCACCGTTATCGGTGACGGTAAGATCTCACCGGAGGGAAATGTGACCTCGGAACTGGGCGAAGATGTAACGCTGACCTTTACGCCCTCCCAAGGCCATTGCCTGGCCGAAGTCATTGTTGACGGAAAGAGTGTGGGCCGTCCGGCGAGCTATACCTTTGAAAAGATTGATGATTCCCATAAGCTGACAGCACGCTTTATCCCCGTTCCCGGCTGCAGCCGCGGCGCTGACTGCCCGTCCATCGGATTGTTTGGCGTTCCGGTTGAGGCATGGTTTCATGAGGCGGCGGATACGGTGCTGGAGCTTGGTATGATGCGTCCGATGGAAAATGCTTTGTTTGGCCAGGATGTGCTCCTCACCCGCGAAATGCTGGTGGAAGCGCTCTATGCGCTGGATCGTATTACCGTAACGGACGAACCGCGTACCACTCGCTCTGTCATCGAGCACTTTGATGATATTGATGAGGCTGACGCCTGCCATGACGCGGTGAACTGGGCTGTCAGCGCCGGTATCATCACCGGTTATCCCGACAACACCTTCCGTCCGGCAAATTCCGTGACCCGTGAAGAACTGGCGGTTATGCTCTACCGCTATGCCCAGACCCTCGATCTGGGATTCAAGGGCCTGTGGATGTTCCGGCTGGACTATCCCGATATTGCAGACATTTCCGACTGGGCCTATGAGGCACTTTGCTGGTGTACGATGAAAAACGTCTGCGGCGGGTATCCCGACGGAACCCTCGCGCCGCAGGGTACGGCGACCAGAGCCGAAGCTGCAGCAATGCTGGAACGTTTCTGCGGCGTTCTTTCTGCGCAGCTGCAGTAAGTATCAAATTACATCCTCCATTTTGCAGAAAGCCCTCTTACGCTGCTGACCACGGCGCAAGAGGGCTTTCTGTATGAGACTCAGTTCTGCGACTGGCGCTTCTGCATCCGCCGCCAGTTGTAAAAGCCGTAGAGGTCGTTTGCCAGAAACATCACAAAGCACAGTACCATCGGCAGGCAGGAGAGATCCTGCACGGCGGCAATGATCCAGAGGATGATCAGCACAATATCGTTGGAGGCGTAGCCCAGTGCATAATAGGGGCTGCGCAGGAAGGTGAGATAGGAGGCAATCCAGCTTGTGGTGACGGAAAGGGTGCTGAAAAAGAGACTGGCATTGCCCAGCGCCTTCAAAATGAAGTAAAACACAGCCGTAACGGCGATTGCCGACAGAACCAGAGAGAGCCAGTGCTTTCCTCTCAGCCTGACAACCTCGACTTCCTGCGTATCCCGGTAGGGATGGCGCAGCCAGGAAACAGCCGTGACGATGGCGATGGGGGAGGACATACCCAGATAGGTGATCATTTCCCCATAGTAGCGGAAAAACCAGGAGATAATGCCGTAAAAGACGGAGAAGATTACCACCAGTACCTGTCCGATCACATACCCCTTGGCAACGAAGATCAGCCCTGTGACGCCGATGAGAGAAGCGGTCAGCGAGAGTAGACTGCCGCCGGAAAGGAAAAAGGACAGGGTAATGACGGCAATCGATGTCAGCCAGAGTGTGCGCTCAAAACGGCTCAGATCGCGGAATGGGTTATAAAGCTTCATGGAAAACCTCCCGACAAAAATAAAAACATCCGTCCTGCACATCTTCAAAGACCTAACGATGTGCGGCCGGATGCATACTGCATCACGCTACCCGGTGGCAGCAGATATAACGCTATGAGTATAGCAGGAATTTGTCTGTATGTCAAGTTAAGGCGGATGCTTTTTTGAGGGGAGGAAGAATTGTGTTGAAATATGAAAAATCCGTGCTATAATGAAGAAAAAGCCGGCTGCTATATAAGGAGGAACGGAATATGGCCTACCGAATTGATGACCGCTATGCACGCTTCATGCCCACCAACGAGCTGCTGCTCAATCCCCATATGGGCTTTACCACCTTTCAGCGCTTCAACGGTGATAAGCTCAATCCCCTGAAGAACCGGGGATGGACGGAAGGATACCCTATCGAGTACCAGCCCTTCACCGGCAGTTTGAAAAATGAAAATCACCCCGATACGACCCTTGCATACTTCCGGGTGTACTGGAAGTTTTTTGAGCCGGAAGAGGGACAGTATAACTTCGATATGCTGGAAAAGGCGATGGCAACGGCAGATTCCCGGGGACAGAAGCTGATGTTCCGCCTGGCACCCTACGGTGAGATGGAAGATATCGACGTCCCGGACTGGTACCGTGATAAGTACGGCGAAAAGCCCCGCGGCTTCAACGACCATTCCATCCCCGAAAAGGACGGCTTCTATCGCCACTTCCCCGATGCCATCCGCGCCATTGCCGCCAAATACGATAACGATCCCCGTCTGGACAGCGTGGATCTGTCCATCATCGGTACCTGGGGCGAGGGCGGCGGCACCGATACGCTTCCGCCGGAGCGCCGCCGTGCTCTGATCGACGCCTATACCCACAGTTTTAAGAAAACGCCCCTCATGGGCTTCATTGTATCCCCCGATGCCGTGCTCTACGCCAACCGTACCCGCCCGGTCGGCTGGCGTGCCGACTGTCTGGGTGATATGGGAGGCTTTGACAAGGGCTTCAGCCATATGCTGGACTTCTATCCCAAGGCCATTGAACCCCTCCGTGACCTGTGGAAGAAGGCGCCGGTCAGCTTCGAGGTCTGCTGGGTGGTCTATCACTGGCTGGATATGGGCTGGGATATCGATTATATCATCGAGCAGTCCCTGAAATGGCACATCACCAGCTTCAACGCCAAATCCTCGGCCATTCCGCCCCAGTGGCAGTCCAGCGTGGACGAGTGGTGCCGCCGTATGGGCTACCGTTATACGCTTCGCAGCCTGCGCTGGGCAGGTGAGGTGGCTCCCGGCGATCTGATGCACGTTGAGATGTGGATGGAGAACCGCGGCGTGGCTCCCTGCTACTACCGCTATCCGCTGGCGCTTCGTCTGCACGGCGAGCATGCCGATTATACGATCATCACCGATACCGACTGCCGTGACTGGCTGCCCGGCGACACGCTCTGGCACGATGACATCCGTCTGCCCGCGGATATGCTGCCGGGTGACTACCAATTGCAGGCGGCGCTTGTCGATCCGGATACCCAAAAGCCCGTCATCCGTATGCCTGTCAACGCGCCGATCGAGGACGGCTTCACCGTCGTCGGCCCGATCAAGGTTATCTGACAATAAACGCTTCCAATACCGTACAGAGCCGTTCCCAAATCGCCATGATGCCGGGGACGGCTCTTTTGTACCCTGAAAAGTTGCATAAAACATGAAGAAAACCGTGTTTTCAAACCCCGACTTTACAAAACGGCAAAAATGGTGTACAATATAGGGTATATGGAAATGAGGTGTCTTCATTTTGGAGCAAACGATATTTGATAAAAAATATACGGCTCTGCGCCGGGCGCTGATTGAAAAGCAGTACGAAAAGCTCAATCCTGCCCAGCGTGAAGCAGTCATGCATACCCGTGGGCCGCTGCTGGTGCTGGCAGGCGCCGGTTCCGGTAAGACTACGGTGCTCATCAACCGCATTGCAAACCTTGTACGGTTCGGCGACGGCGCCGCGGCAGAACTGGCGCCGGAAGGCGCCGGGATGCCGGAGCTTGCCCAGATGGCGCAGGAACTGGAAGTCCCCGGTACGCTGGATGCGGAGACGGTTTCGAAGCTCTGCGCCGTTAATCCCGTGCGTCCCTGGAATATTCTGGCCATTACCTTTACCAATAAGGCCGCCGGTGAGCTTAAAGCCCGTCTTGAGCGCACCCTCGGCCCTGCCGCTGCCGATATCTGGGCTTCTACCTTCCATTCCGCCTGTGCGCGCATCCTGCGCCGGGATATCGACCGCCTGGGCTTTGAGCGCAGCTTCACCATTTATGATGAGGACGAGCGTCAGAGCGTACTGCGCGGTGTTCTCAAGGAACTGCGCTTTGATGAAAAGCTCTTTGTTCCCCGTGCAATTTCCAATATCATCAGCCGCGCCAAGGATGCGCTGATGGATGCCGAAGCCTTCGAAAAGGCGGAGGATGACCAGCGTACCGCCGCCTCCGATGTCCGACGGGCGGATATTGCGCGGATCTATCGCCTCTATACCAGGCGTATGCACGAAGCTAATGCGCTGGACTTTGATGATCTGATCTTTCTGACCGTGCGCCTGCTGCGGGAGCAGCCCGAGGTGCGCGAGTATTACCAGAACAAGTTCCGCTACGTCATGGTGGACGAGTATCAGGATACCAACCCCGCGCAGGATGAACTGACCCATCTGCTGGCGGGCGGCTATGAAAACCTCTGCGTGGTCGGTGATGACGACCAGAGCATCTACCGCTTCCGCGGCGCCACCGTGCGCAACATTCTGGAGTTTGAAAAGACCTATCCCACGGCCCGGGTAATCCGGCTTGAGCAGAATTACCGCTCTACCCAGACTATTCTTGACGCCGCCAATGCCGTCATCCGCAACAATGAGGAGCGCCGCGGCAAGGAGCTTTGGACCCAGGCCGCCGGCGGCGACAAGATTTCCTTCTACGCCGGTCAGACCGAGGGTGACGAAGCGCAGTACATCGCCGCGCAGATTCTCGCCGGTTACAGAAACGGCTTCACACCCCGGGATTTTGCCGTGCTTTACCGCATCAATGCCCAGTCAAACGCCATTGAAAATGCCTTCAAGCGCAACGGTATTCCCTACCGCATCGTCGGCGGCATGCGCTTCTTCGACCGTGCCGAGGTCAAGGACATGCTGGCCTATCTGTGCGCCATCGAAAACCACGCCGATACCATGCGCCTGCGCCGTATCATCAATAATCCGCCCCGCCGCATCAGCGATACCCGCGTGGAGAAGGCCATGGAAGTGGCGGTTGAAAACAGCATCCATCTCTACGATGTCCTGCGCGACGCCGAGAGCTTCGGCGTGTTTGACCGCGCCGCCCAGCCTATGCAGGCTTTTGCCGAGATGCTGGAAGAGCTGCGTCTGCAGGCGGATGCCATGCCGCTGGATGAGTTCTACGATCTGGTGCTGGAAAAGACCGGCTATCTTGCGATGCTGGAAGCCAAGAAGGACATTGAAAGCATGACCCGTGCGGAAAACGTACAGGAACTCAAGTCCAGTATCGTCAACTACGTCAAGGATAACGATTCTCCCACCCTCACCGGCTTTCTGGAGGAAGTGGCACTCTTTACCGATATCGACCGCTACGACGATTCCGCCGACGCCGCCGTCATGATGACGCTGCACGCGGCCAAGGGTCTGGAATTCCCCCATGTATTCCTCTGCGGCATGGAAGAAGGCATCTTCCCCGGCATCCGTTCGGCAAACGATCCGGAGTCCCTGGAAGAGGAACGCCGTCTTTGCTACGTGGGTATCACCCGTGCCAAGAAGAATCTGCATATCTCCTGTACCCGCCAGCGTACGATCTTCGGTCGTACCTCCTATAATAAGCAGTCCCGCTTCCTGGATGAGATTCCGCCGGAATGCATCGACCGCGATCCTGCTGCCCAGAAGGCGGCGCCCCAGCGCAACTTTGCCGCGCAGCGTCCGCAGCGCAAGCCTCCGGCACCGATTGCCGCGCCCTCGATTCTGTCCAGGCCTGCCCAGCAGACCGGCAAGGCGGTGCTCTTCCGCACCGGCGATAAGCTCGTCCATAAGGCTTTCGGCCCCGGTATCGTGCGGCAGACCCTGCCCATGGGCGGCGATATGCTGCTGACGGTGGAGTTTGAAAATCCCAGACACGGCACCAAGCGCCTGATGGCCAACACCGCGGCGCAGTTTATCACCAAAGTCACAGAGTAAATACCGATTTGTGCAATAAAAAGCAGGGATTCGAGAGAATCCCTGCTTTTTGTACGTTGATTTGATTATTCGTTGACAGTGCCTTCTTCGCAGATGTAGACAATTGCGCAGGCGTTGGGGCCGATGTGGGTGCCGACGGCGGCGCCAACGGGAATGATGTTTGCATCGGGGATATCGTAGCCCAGCTCGCGCAGACGGTCGGCCAGCAGCTCTCCGTTGGTGCGCACGTCGGTATACATCACGTAGAAGGGGAAAGCCGGGTCGGGCTTCTTGATCCCGGGCTGACGGCACAGATACTCAATGCCCTTGCGCAGCCCCAGCATCTTGGCCGGGATCACGGCGCGGCCCTCGGGAGAGACGTGCATGATGGGCTTGATGTGGGCAAGACTGCCGATGGTGTAGACCGCGTGGGAGATGCGTCCGCCGCGATAGAGGTACTCCAGCGTATCCATGCAGGTGTAGAGGATGACGCGCTCCCGCAGCTTTTCAAGCTCGGCAGCGATTTCCCGCGCGCCCTTGCCCTGATCGCGCAGCTTCACCGCATGCTCCACCAGCAGCCGGTGGCCGCCGGTGCCGCTGAGACTGTCTACAACGCAGCAGTTGTCCCAACCGAGCTCCCGCTGTACCATGACTGCGCTCTGGTAGGTGCCGCTGAGCTGGGAGGAAATGGTGATGCAGACGGCGTCGTCGCCGGCATCATGAGCCTGACGGAAAAGATCTTCCAGATAATGGGGAGAGGGCTGCGCGGTTTTGGGAGATTCGGGGGATTTTTCAAGCAGGCGATAGAACTGATCCTTGGTGAGGTTGATATGTTCCTGGTATTCCTGATCGCCGAAGATAACGGTCAGGGGGATAAAGTCGATATTGAGCGATTTGAGTTCATGGGGTTCGAAATCGGCGGTGGTGTCGGTGATGATTCTGGTCATGGCGGTATCCTTCCCGAGCGCTGCATGATCAGATCCATCCGAACGCTCACGTGTGTTTTGATCAACGACAGTTGATAAATCAACAGATGTTGATCTGGAAAGGTATTATACCACATGTCAATAGCTGTGAAAAGGAAAAAATGTGAAAAAACGGCCGGATTCGGGAAAAATTATGAGGAGTCCTTTTTTTTTGACGGGAAAAAGCAGGCGGAACAGAAAGAAATGGGAGATTATGGAGATTTTTGTGCGCCGACTGTTCTTAGTGCGTACCGCAGGGAAAGTGTTTTTTACGCATATTACGTTTTCTCTTGCAATATGTGTCCCGAACGGGTATGATATAAGGAAAGAGAAGTCAAAGCAGATACCTTTGATGGGAGGATAACCATGATTATCAAAGAAATCGGAACATATATGCTGGCCAAAATGGAAAAACCGGGGCTGTCCGATCAGGAACGCGAAGAACTGGCAGCTCTTGCCAATGAGGAACTGGCGGAGGAACTGACCGACATGATCGACGAGGCGGATGCCCTGGCGGATCCGGTGGTGCTCTTCGGTATTTGTGCCGTGACGGATGCATCGGCGCAGAGCGTGACAGTGGGCGGCGTGAAGGTTGAGAATGCGCTGGTTGCGGAAAAGCTTGGGGAGAAAAAGCGCTGCTTTCCCTATATTGCCACCTGCGGAACGGCACTTGAAAACTGGTCACTGCAGTATAAGGACGATCTGCTGACCGAATACTGGGCCGATGAGATCAAAAAGAAGTATCTGCGCAAGGCGATCAGCGCGCTTTCGGAATATCTGAACGAGGCTTACCATCTCAGCGGCTACCGTGCAGCACTCAATCCCGGGTCCCGTCAGGAGTGGCCGGTCAGCGGTCAGCAGGAATTGTTTGCGATGCTGGGCGGGGTGGACTTTGTCAGGGAACACATTGGCGTGACCTATACCGACAGCTTCCTGATGCTGCCGACCAAGTCGGTCAGCGGTATCACCTTTGAAAGCGAGACCTTTTACGAAAATTGTCAGTACTGTCCGCTGGATGACTGCCCGGGACGTCGTGCACCCCGAATCCGGTAATGGAGGGAATCAAAATGAAGTATCAGGAAGAAAAGACAGACGCGAATGCGTCAAAGCAGCTTTATCTCGACGGTATCGAATCGCTGATCGCGCAGCGTCAGGCCGAGGGCGCCTGTGCCCGAGAGGCATATGTAAAGGATATCTTCACCGATCCCGAGCGCTACCGCATGGAGTTCCGGCGCATGCTGGGCTGGCCGCTGGTGGATCATGAAACGAAAGGACTCCCGACAGTGGCCTCCTGCGAAAAGCTCTCGGAAGAGGACGGCTATACCCTTTACCGGATGGGCTTTGAGATTCTCGACGGTCTTGTGATGACGGGCCTGTTCTTCAGGCGTGACGGTGAGGGCAAAAGACCGTTGGTGATCGTGCAGCACGGAGGCTTGGGAACCCCGGAGCGTATTTCCGGTGTGCTCGGCACCACCGGCAACTACTGCGATATGCTCACCCGCGTCATCGACCGCGATGTGCACGCCTTCGCGCCGCAGCTTCTGCTGTGGAGCGGGGAATATCAGGTGGAGTTTGACCGGCAGAAGATCGACGCCCGGCTCAAACGTGTGGGCAGCTCCATCACGGCGGTGGAGGTCTACGGCATCATGCGCATCCTCGACTGGTTTGAGGCGCAGGAGTACGTGTCCACGCTGGGTATGGTGGGTATGTCCTACGGCGGCTTCTATGCGCTGTACACGGCGGCGATCGATACACGGCTGGTGTCCACCCATTCCTGCTCGTTCTTCAACAGCCGGGACGCAGTGCCCTGGCAGGACTGGACGTGGAACAATTCAGCCTTCCTCTTCGACGACGCAGAGATCGCGGCGCTGGTCTGGCCGCGCAGGATCACCCTCAACATCGGCACGTCGGATGCGCTGTTTGACTGGAAGATCGGCGTGGAATCCTTTGATCGGCTCAAAGCCATGTGCGCCGACGCAGGGGTTGACACGGACTGGGCGGAACTGGTGCTCTTTGACGCGCCGCATGAGTTCAACCGTGACGACGCACCCATTGATCGTGTGATCAATGACCTGAAAAGCGCAAAATAGTGCCAGTCTGAATACCGGAGAGGGAAAACGTGAAGTTTAACCATGTTGCCCTTTTCTGTAGTCTGATTGAGCTTGTCTATAGTGACGATCCTTTCGGTTGGTTGTATGAGCAGCTTCCATTCTGAAACGGATTCGTCACTATGGATTTTTTATTGCATATTCAATTTACAGCCTCCGCTATACAGGAAAAACCCGGTTCTGATAAGAGGGATCTGCCGGGAAAGAAGAACGTGTGAGGTTAGGACGGAACAGCGTGTGAACTGGACGGATACGTGGCCGAAAAATCCAGGCTTTATCTTGAACGGTGCTGAAAACTGTGCTATAATACAGCCAGGAAGCCGGTCTGCCTGAAAAACACGGGTTGTGTTACGGCTGCGGTTTCCGGATGCATACGAAAACCGGTGCGCAGCACTGCAGAGATTGCGGCGCTGTGCTTTTTCGTTTTCAATACGGTCTCTGTGAGGATTCTCCATGAAAAAAACGTTACTAGGACATACCGGCATCGAAGTCACCGTCGCAGGCTTCGGCGTGCTGCCCATTGGCCCCAGCCAGCTGGCGCTCCCGGTGGAGGAAGGTGCGCGGATTCTGCGCTATGCGCTGAGTGCGGGCATGAATTTCATCGACACCGCGCAGTATTACCGCACCTATCCCTACATCAGCCGCGCGCTGGGGGACGGAGAATTTGACGATGTTATCATCTGCTCCAAGTCCCTGTGCGGCGATTACGACGGCATGATCGAGGCGATCATGGAGGCAAGATCCGAGCTGCGCCGGGATGTGATCGATATCTTCCTGATGCATGAGGTGCGCTCCGGGCAGCTGGAAAAGCGTGAGGGCGCCTGGCAGGCGCTCATCGATGCCAAAAAGCGCGGCCTCGTGCGTGCAATCGGCCTTTCTACCCATCACGTGGACATCACCGAGGCGGCGGCAGAGATGAAGGAGCTGGATGTGGTGTTCCCGCTGATTAACTGCGCGGGATTGGGCATTCGCCGCGGCAATGCATTTGCAAGCCGTGAAGAGATGATGGCGGCCATCGCAAAATGTCACGCTGCGGGTAAGGGTGTATTCTCCATGAAGGCCTTTGGCGGCGGCAGTCTCACGGCCAACTATCAGGAAGCGCTGGATTACGTGTTTTCAAAGCCCGAGATTGACTCGGTCATGATCGGTTTCGGAACCACCGCCGAGGTGGACGATCTGCTGCACTATCTGGACGGCTCCATGGCGCCTGACTACAATCCCGATGTGTCCCATAAAAAGGTCTATATCAATCAGGAGGACTGCGAGGGCTGCGGCTCCTGCAAGGCAGCCTGCCCCGCCGGAGCAATCTTCTACAATGAAAGCGGCCTTGCCGAGGTCAATCATGAGAAGTGCCTGACCTGCGGCTATTGCAGCCCCGTTTGCCCCGTTCGCGCGGTCATCATGTACTGACAGCGTTTATACACATCAATTCATTGTCCAAGTGGAGATTTCTCCTGAATGATCTGCTGGAAAGGAGTCTGTATGAATCCCGGTACCTATCTGATCGATCTTCAGAATCCCGAAACGCTGCGGCTGATGAACCAGACCGGTCTGCAGCAGTGCATTGTTCCCAATCCCACGCCTCATACTTCCTGTTGGGATTCAATCCTGGCTCCCGACGGCAGGCTTTATATGTCCCTTTGCTCGGAAATCACCACGGAGGAGTATGCAAAGCTTGCCATCTATGATCCTCAGACCAATACCATCCGCGAGCTTGCCTATATGCGTGAAAACCAGTTTGCCGCCGACCGTACCATCCGCCCCAGTAAGTTTCACACCAGCTTTTCCTGGATGAACGACGGCCGGCTCATCATGCTCACCCATACCACCGACAAGGCTCCCCAGCATCCGACATGGATGCCGCAGGCCTACTACGCCAATCCCTGGGAGGGCTTTCAGGGCAGCGCCATGCTCATCTATGATACCCAAACCGGGCATCTGGAAAACCTCGGCGTACCTGTCCCGTGGGAAACCTTATATGGCGGCGTGTATGATAAGATCAGCGGAAATTACTTCGCTATCGGCTATTTGAAGGGCGAGCTGTACCGCATCAATCCTGCTACCCGCGAGGTTAAAAATTACGGTCAGGTCACCGAATGTGCCAGTTACCGTCTGATTGTCGGCAGTGATGACAATATCTACTTCACCACCCGCAACGGCGTCGTCCAGCGCATCAATGTGCGTGAGGATCGGGTTGAAAACCTTGGTTTTCAGCTGCCTCATGTGAAAGAGCCGGGACGTCTCCCTCCCTATTTCAGCTTCGCACTCAACGGCCCTGACGGAAGGCTCTACATGGCGGGTATGCACGACCGCAGACTCTCTGTCTTTGATCCGAAAACGGGTGAATTTGCCGTGCTGGGCAATTATATGGAGGAAGAAGCCTATGTGCGCGGAGAGGAATCCAATATCTACATGGGCTGCATGGCCTTTGACAAGAAAGGCATACTCTATTACGTGATTGTCGGTAACCGCAAGGGGCAGCGGGACTCTTATTACAGGCTTCCCTGCGTGCTGATGCGCTGGGATCTCTTTGGCGGCGGAAAGCCGGAGAAGCTGGGCATCGTGGGAACTCCCGAACGGGTCATCGTCCAGACCTTCTCGATGATCATCGATCAGGCACGGGATATGATGTATATCTTTGATGCCAATCATGCAGACGACGGCCCCGACGTGACGGCTGTTGATCTGGCGCAATGGCGCGGGCATGAAAAGGAACCGGGACCGGAGCCGCTGGACGTGCTCATCCGTCCGGGGAATCTTGCCTATGAAGCTCACGCCGAGAGCAACCGTCGTTCCAACCGTGCAATGGCGGACAATCCCACATCCTTTATGGCCGACACGGTGATCCCGGTACCGCTGTGGCAGACCTTTGCCGATGCCGAACAGGCCGATTCCGGCGTCGTCAGCCTGGAATTTGCCGGGGATCAGCTGGAAGTGGTCACGGGTGTAAACCGCTTTTACCGCTTTACACTGTCCCTGGATGGTGAGATTCTAACGAAAACCGGGACCGTGCCTCCCGCAGACTGTGATGCCGTATCGGCGGGGTCTGCTGATATGCCCTGGTATCCAGGACGGCAGTATAAAGCTGGCATTACCCATTCAGCACTCCTGTCGGACGGCCGGTATCTTGCCGCTACTGCCGACGGACTCCTTGCCGTCATCGACGGTGAAAAGACCTTTGCACTGGGTCCTGCCTGGGTCAACGGCCCGGTACGCGCCATGACGGCAGCGCCCGACGGACATACGGTCTGGGGCGTGGCCGGGGATGAAGAAGATATGTGCGTCGTATTTTCCTATTCCGATGACCGGGGACTTCGCTGGTTGGGAAATGCATATGCAAACAGCACATCCCGCGGCGTGCACAGCTCCCCGCAGCTCACCGCCATCGCGGTCAGCCCCGATGGAACGATGCTTGCCATCGGCGCCGGCGGCAGAATGGGTCATGTGTACCTGTACCGTCTGGAAAAGCAGTAAAGGAGAAGGTTATGAACGATCAGCTCATCTGCGATAAGCCCCGCTCCCGAGGCGTGGAAAATGTCCTGCGCCGTGCCCGCCAGCTTCTGGATATCACCTGGTCGCCGGTGATGGAGGTGCAGATCAATCCGAGAAAATACATCCAGTCCACACGCAGCGGCAAACCTCATACGCAGCCGGAAGCCTATACCGGCATCCCGTATTCCTCCTCCCGTATCCTCAATTGTTTCGTGGGACTCGACGTCTCCATCGATACCTTTGTGACCGCTGTTGATAATCCCGCGTCGGTACTCTATACCCGCGATCTGTCCGATTTCGACGAGCCGGCGTTTAACTGTACCATCCGGAACACGTTTTTCACCTACGGCACCGTATGCAGTACTTTCGTCAACTATGCGCTGGGTCTGCCGCTGCATCGCTCGACCCACGAATGGGACATTGCGCCGGAGTTTGACCGCATTGCCGACCAGAGTGCCGATGGTCTGGAGCTTTGCGATACCCTTGTCACCACCCGCCCCGACGGACACACCGGCGGTCATGTGCGCATTGTCACCGGGATCGCCCGGGATGCGGAGGGAAAAGTTCGGAGCGTGGAAATCTCCGAAGGCATGCCGCCGTTTCCTGTTTGCAGATGGTACACGGCAGAAGATTTCAATGATACGCTCACTAAACCCGGACAGATGTACCAGATTTTCCGCTACCGGTTCCTGGACAGCGTGGAGTATATGCCCACCCGCAATGAGCTCGGCGATGTCCATAACCGGGAGCTGATGCCGGATCACGGCGACTTTGCAAACTAT
Organism: Oscillospiraceae bacterium; assembly: GCA_015067675.1. Classification (GTDB taxonomy): domain Bacteria; phylum Bacillota; class Clostridia; order Oscillospirales; family QAMX01; genus SIG502. The sequence goes on along the minus strand of SVMB01000002.1, from coordinate 16,894 downwards.
CAGACCGATGAGCCGGTCTGCTTCAACGTAAACGCCGATGCCGATACTCTCATTGTCGAAAGCGCGGATTCCCGTCGGGAAATTGACCTGACGGGGATTATCCCCACCACGGTTCTGGGACAGACGCTCAGAATCTGCACCGTTTCAGACCTTGCGCCGGGCTATTATACGGCTTACTGCAAGAAAACCGGCAGGCGGACACGTTCGGTCAGCTTCAATGTCGTCAGGCTTCCCGCTGTGACCCTGACAGACGCCGAGGGACAGGCTTTCCCGCGCATTGCACTCACCCCCGTGGAGCCTGACGGCAGTCCCCTGACCCGGGAATCTGCCTGCCTCTATGCCGCAGACGGTACGCTGTCAAACGATACCGGGACCATTGCCGTCACCGACGGCAAGCGGCTCTATCCCGTCCGTGCCGCAGTATGCGAGAAAGATGGCAGGATCGTGGTACGAACCGCCGCCATGTTTACCGACGCTGACGGCAGGATAGTGTTCTCTTTCAACGTCGGCGACGATGTAACGCTCTACGCGCTGGGCGCGAAGGAGGGGAGCCGGGTCAATGCGGCCTTCTCAGGAGCCTTTGCCTGCAAGCCGTCCTATCTTTCCTGGAAGGAAGAGGCCGCAATTTCCTACCGCCAGCGTATGCTGACGCCTGAGGAACTGGATGCGGGCAGCGTATCAACCGTTCTCACCTCCCACGGCAATGCCTTCGGCCATTTCATGATCTTCTGCGCCAACGATTACGGCCGGATTTCCTCAGAACCCATCGCCTTTATCATCACCGATTACGAACAGGAGTAAAAAGAGATCCCGGAGCCAACAGCTCCGGGATCTCTTTTTCATAATACGTTTCTCACACATAATACTGCGCCTGTGCGTGCCACAGCGCGTGATACCGGCCGGATTCGTCGCCGATGAGCGCCTCATGGCTGCCCTGCTGCACGATTTGCCCTGCGTCAAAGACCAGAATATTGTCGCAGAAGCGGCAGGAGGCAAGCCGGTGGGAGATGTAGACCGTGGTACGCTCGCCGACGATGCGGTTGAAGCGGGAGTAGATCTCATACTCCGCCACGGGATCCAGCGCCGCCGTGGGCTCGTCGAGGATGATGAAGGGCGCGTTCTTGTAAAGCGCACGGGCAAGGGCGACCTTCTGGGCTTCGCCGCCGGAGATTTCCACGCCCTCGGGGTCGAAGTCACGGTACAGGCAGGTCTCAAGTCCCTTGGGCATCGCGTCAAGCCGCTCCTCCAAACCCGCCTTTTCAAGGCACATCTTCACCCGCTCGGGATCGTAATCCGTGCTTGCCGCCACGTTCTGCCCCAGAGAGAAGGCGAACAGCCGGAAGTCCTGAAAGACCACCGAGAAGATCGACATATATTCCTTGTAGTCGTATTTGCGGATGTCCACGCCGTTGAGGAGAATCACGCCCTCGGTGGGATCGTACAGCCGGCAGAGGAGCTTGATGAAGGTGGTCTTGCCGGAGCCGTTGAGGCCAACCACCGCCAGCTTTTCGCCGACCTTGAACTTCAGGCTCACATGCCGCAGGGCGTATGTGTCGCTGCCGGGGTATTTGAAGGAAACGTCCCGGAACTCCACGTCGTACTCCACGTCGTCACGCTTTTCAACCGTTAAGGTGCCCTGATACATATTGTTGGGGATGTCGAAGTAGGCAAAGTAGCGGGCTAGGTATTCGTGATTGTTGAAGGCCAGCTGCGTGTCCTTGACGAGCTTTGACACGGCCGTGAGCATCTTGACGATGCTGGACACATACTTTGAGATCGAGCCCACGCTCACCGCGCCCGAGAGTGCTGCCGCCACCAGCAGGAAGTTGGTGACAAACTTCAGCACCTCGCTCATGACCACCATTGCCCAGTTTTCACGAACCAGTCCTTTTCCAAGTTTTCTACCGCGGGTATAGACGTCCCGGTCGTTTGCCTCGAAGTTTTCAATGATCCCGTCTCCCATGTCGTAAAGACGCAGATCCTTGCCGGTGGTGTAGTTGTTGATGTAACCGTTGTACTTTTCTTCGAAAATGTTGACGTATATGAAGCTGTCCCAGAAGGCGTTGGTGAGCTTCTGCGACCGGGCGGTGCAGATGATCTCCATGGTCACGTTTACCGCCAGAAGCAGCGCGAAGGTCAGCTTGATCCAGGGCGCCACGGCGGGATTGAAGAAGAACGACAGCGTCATCGCAATCGACAGCACAATCTGGGTCACGGTGGAGATCACTGCAGAGGTGGTACGGTGCAGATAGAAGCGGTTGTAGCCCACCTGCGACTCCTGACGGGTACGCTCGCGCAGAATCTCCACTTCACGGTCCTCGATGGACTCGTAGGCCATGTCCATGGCCTTTTCGCTGTAGCGCCAGTTTTCAAGATGATAGGTGCGGTTAAGCTCGGCGTTCATGCGCGGCGCGATCCAGTCGGCGACGGCGTTGACGAGGAAGGTCAGACCCACCGTCAGCACCACATACATCGCCACGGTCTGCCACGGCTCTCCCGCCACCAGCGTGTCGATGATCTCGGCTGCGAAATACAGCGGGATGTAGGATTTGCCCGCCGTGAGCAGGGTGTGGACGATCAGATAGAGCGTATACTTGCGCTCATAGCGCAGCTGCCATGAAAACGCACGCTTTGCCATGGCCATATGTTCACGAAATGTCATGGTCGTCGTCCTCCTTTCTGTAGTCGTCCCGGTACCAGCAGCTCTGCAGCTCATAAAGCTCTGCGTATTCGCCGCCTGCCGCAATCAGCTCGTCGTGACTGCCCGTTTCGGTAATTACGCCGTTCTTGAGGTAGATGATCCGGTCGCAGAAGCGGGTGGAGGCAAGGCGGTGGGAGATGAAAAGGGCCGATTTGCCGTGCGTCATGCGCCGGTACTCCTGATAGACCGCGTTTTCGGCGATGGGATCCAGTGCCGCTGTGGGTTCGTCCAGCACCAGGAACGGCGCGTCTTTGTAGAGTGCCCGGGCAAGCATGAGCTTCTGCACCTCGCCGCCGGAGAGCTCCACGGCGTTCTCGTTTAGCTGCTTGTCAAGCATCGTGTGAATGCCGTTCGGGAGACTCTTCACCTTTTCGCCCAGTCCCGCAGCTTCCAGACAGCGCAGGACGCGGGCTTCATCATAGCCGCCGCTGACCTTTGCCGACACGGTGCCGCCGATGGAGAAAAAGGCAGTCTGCGCGTCCTGAAAGACCGGGGAGAACATCCGGTAATAGTCCTGAAGCTGAAATTGGTCTGCCGGGATGCCGTTTAGACGAATTTCGCCGGAGGTGGGGCGGTAAAGCCCGCACATGAGCTTCACAAGCGTGGTCTTACCCGCGCCGTTGAGGCCCACCAGCGCCACGGATTCCCCGGCGTGGATGGTCAGCGACAGGTCGCGGATGGTGTCTTCCTCCGCGCCTGCGTAGCGGTAGCTCACATGGTCAAAGGTGATCTCGGGCGCGGAGGCCAGATGTGCCTCGATCGATTCATGACCCCGCTCGGTCATCTCCGGCAGATCGAGATACTCCCGCAGGTCGCAAATGCGCAGGCTCGTCTCATGGAGCTTGCCGAAAGCATCCAGAATGCTGCCGAAGAAGGACGAGAACGACGAAATCGCGCCGAAGCAGAGCACGAACTGGTCAACGCTGATGCCGCCTCTGAGCGTCAGCGCAATGAGAAAGGCGTAGGATACGCCGTCGCGCAGCAGGATCATCGCAAGGGCGAGGAAGCTTACGCCAAACTGGCGGCGAACTTTCTCACGCTCGCCTTTGTCGATCTGTCCCATGAAGAGACGGCAGGTGTCGGAAAACCAGTCATGCATGCTGTAGATGCGGATATCCTTGGCTGCGGCGAAGTCCATGGGCTTTCGCAGGACGTAGGAGAGACGCCGGGAGATCTCACGGTAACGCTCGTGATGCTTCTGGCTCCAGCGGTTGAACGCCCGCACGGCAAACAGATTTACCACCGGCCCGAGCATGACAATGGGCAGCAGACGGAAGTCCGCAACGCTGATGATGCCGCCCATCAGCAGATAGCCGATGAGGTTTTCGATGAGCAGCAGCGACTGCTTCTGCAGATCGGTCACCGGCTGCCTGCCGTTCCAGCTCTGGGTGGTAATGAGGGCGCGGTCGCAGAGGTCGCGTACCTCCTTGCGCTCGTACTGCTCATAAAAGCAGCTCATGGACTTGCGCCGGATGCGCATCGCCATGTGCATGGCATACTTTTGCCATTCGTTTTCATTAAAGCGCGTGATGATATCCCGGACAAGGCTTGCCGCCAGAATCAGCGCAAACCAGATGCCCATGGTAATGAGTACCTGTTCATAACCTTTGCCGCTGGTGGACTCAGCCACCACGAGGGCGGGCACATAAACCTGCCAGAAAGATATAATACTGTTGAGCGGCACCATTGCCGCTGCCATCCAGAACGCGCCGGGCGCGCAGGAAAGCGATGTACGAAAACTCCACAGGGTATTGCTGAGCACGGAGTGGGATGCTTTCTGTTTTGATTCCCTGGTGTTCAAAAGGAAATCCTCCTTCCCATGAAATGCCCCGGGGCTAAAACGCCGGCCGTGCGTTTGGCCCGGGAGATTCACTGCCGACAGTATACCACAGATTTTTGGAAAAACAACAATTCGGGCACGAACTGTATCGACACGGGCACGAATTGCAAATTTGAGGGGTTGGAGGACCGCCGCCGGGTGCTGTCAGGCACCCGGCGGCGGAGTGTGGGATGGAGTTACTGCATCTCGGCGAGCACGAGGGCTACCCGGCTCTGGATGACCTCGGCGGTTTCCTCGGCAGATCGTACGCCGTCGAGGAATGCCTGGATTTCCTCAACCATGATGGGGAGGACATAGCGGTCTGTTGTTTGTTCCGACTTTGCATTGCGGATTATGGCATCGTAGGCAGCAAAATCTTCTTCCGTGGGCTGATAGAGCGGCTGACCATTGTAAATGCTGTCGTTGTGTTCAGCATAATAGCTATGCCAGTAATCAAGCATTGCTTTGTATTCAGATTCAAGCACCGGGATTTCGAAACCAAGATCTTCACCATCGACGCCAAGAATAAAGGAGCGTATAAACTCCCATGCGCCTTCCGGATACATGCAATATGTAGTAATGGCGATTTTGTCATAAAACAAAACGGTCGATCCACTGGCGGGAAAACCAGGAGTTTGCAGATCCGTACCAAACCGTGCACGGAAATCAGAAAAATAGGCAAGCGGTGAGGTTACTCCCATATCAAACATCAGCATTGCTTCGCCTGCGGCAAGACTTTCCATGTTGCTGTCATATTCAGACGGTTTTTCTTTCGGAAACCTGCTTATAAACTCCAAAAGTCTCAGAAATTCCTCACTGTCAAAAGAAGAGGTCAGATTCTGCCAGTCCACAAACGGCTCCGCCGCGAACATGATATACGTTTGCATGAAGCTCGTGCGGTCTCCTGCAATGGGCTGTATCAATCCCGGATTAGCGTCCAGAACCGCCAAGGCATCAGCAAAGTTCCAATCTTTTGAAATCTCTCCTGCCTGTGAACGTAGTGCATGCATGGTCATTATGGAAAAGCCGGGAGCAAGGCCGTAAAGTGCATCATCGTAATAGGTCAGCAGATCATAGATATTGGGCAAAAACATATCAGGTGAAAGATCCGGGTCTGACTCCATGAACGGTGTCAGATCACGCAAGAGTTTCTTTTGTATCAAACTGTGTTCCGGCAGACCGTATAAAGCCAGCATATCCGGGATATCGCCGGTGGAAAGTGCAACGGAAAAACCGGAAAGATCGTCTGGGTTTTCTTTGGTTGCATACTGTATAACCTCAATCTGGTATTCCGCACTCTGACGATTAAATTGAGATACTGCGTCCGTCAACTCCTTGTCCGGAAGCCGCACGCCCAGCGTCAGCGTGATCTTCTCCGGCACCTTGACGCGCTGCTCGAGAACTGTGGGCGATATCTGACTGCCGAAGATCTCATAACAGCCGAATTTCGGAGCGCCGGTTTCCGATACGCCTACCGGTAGGATGCGTACGAGGTTGTCCGGCTGCATACCGAAGTCGGAGAAGGCGACAATCTTTGTCTTTTCACCCGTGGCAAGGTGATAGCCCCAGAGTGATTCATCAAACAGGTAGAGATCGAAGAACTCATCGCCCCCGGCCAGATGGATTTCATTTACCCCTTCGTTCACGGTGCCGATAGGTTTGAGCATCTGCGCGGTTTCGTCCAGCAGATAAAGCTTGCGCGCACCGTTGACATCGATCAGCAGCGCGATTTCGCCGGAGGACGTGAGTGCTGCCTCGGGGTAGTTGATGTGCTGATCAACTGTGGTTTTGAAGATCAGCTCCCCTTCGCCGTCAAACAGGCAGACAAGATCTTCCACGCAGAGGAAGTATCGCCCGTCGGTGAGTGCCACGCCGACGGAGCGGCTGATCTCACGCTCATCGATGATTGAAGTCACGTCGTCGGAGACGACGGCCTCGCCATCCGCGTTCACGCGGACGAGCGTGTGGGATTCATACGTTCTGCCGTCGGGAATGAAAACGCTTTCAACGAACCAGAGGCAGTTTTGTTCGCTGGGAATGGGCGCTAATGCGCTGAGAATGTGCTGATCTTCGAAAATGTAGGGGTGGCGTTCGAAGAAATTACCCTCGGCCCGGATGGAACCGATAAACGGGGTAGGGTCATCGCTCTGGGCGTTGGTCATGTACTGCCAGAAGCGGCCGTTGCCGGCGACAGCCGTGTTGACGCCGCGCATCCATTCGGGGGCTGCGCCGTGCTCGGCGACGTACATAAATTCCTCACTGTCAGGAAGAGGCGTGTGAGTGGATGCGGGGTCTGCGGTGGTGGCGGCAGTTGTGGTGGTCTGCTGTGGAGCAGCAGCCGGTGCACAGGCCGTGAGGGAGATGAGAAACGCAAGGATGAGCAGGATGGTAAGGGTTCGTTTCATGGATTTGACCTCCTTTTCGTACGCTTTTGCGGCTTGTCACATATTAGTCGTATGAGGAGGGTGTTTTGTCGCAGTGATTTTGAAAAAATTTTTCAAAAAAAGAGATGCACGGATGTTTGAACACAAGTTCATACATACTGTGCACCTCTTAGACAGCTGTTGTCTGCAGCTCTCTCAGCATTCAATGCGCACGTCGCCGGAATGGACAACGAAGTGCTCTTTTACGCCCAGCTCGCGCATCCAGTTCCACTCCACCTCAATGAGATTGACATCGAAGCGGAACTCGTTTTTCTTCTTGTCCCAGAGCCAGTCGGGCGCTGTCCAGATGCAGCCCCTGGGGGCGATTGCGGCGTAGACCTCCCGACCGCAGCCGCGCTGCCCGTGATGGCTGACCTGACAGTAATCACTCTTCAGCCGGTTGGCATGACGCCGAAGCAGCGCTTCTCCGCCCTCCAGTCCCAGATCGCCCAGCAGCAGGAAGGATTTTTCCCCCAGCTGCAGCCGGATGACGGTGGATGCGTTGTTCCCACGGTTTTCTGTGATGGACAGATCCGGGGTATAGAGTACCTCGAAGGAACAGGTACCGATGCTGACCACATCGCCCTCGTGAAGTGTCACGATCTTATCGGCGAAGCGGGGGGCCAGCTCCCGGAACCGATCCACGGTTTCCTGCGTCGTACTGATGCCAAAATAGTCCGCGGGCGGGAAATTGCAGTAGATGGCATCAAATTCGATCTCGTCGGACATGGTTTCCATGATCTCGAAGAAACAATGCATATGGTCGCTGTGCGGATGGGTGAAAAACCACCCGGCAATGTGGGGAACTGCCTGCCCGGTGATGGCTTTGAGCTGTGAGAGCAGATACCGGGCGTCGTTGCGGGTACCGCCGTCCACCACCAGGATTTTACCGCTTTCCTCACGGATGATATGGCTCTGCATATAGTGCGAGGTAGCGTTGCGCACCAGAATAAATTCGTTCTTTCCCATATGATCCTCCCTCACCGGGCCGCTTATCGCAGCGCCGGTACCAGAAATTCCGTGGAAAAAGCGCCGTCCTCGGAGTTGTATTTCACCCAGCCGCCGTGGGCGTCGAGAATCGACTCGGCGCGCTTGAGCCCGAAGCCATGCATGCCCTTTTTGCGGGTGGAGAAGAGATTTCCCTGTTTTTGCTGCTTTTCACCGGAGGTGTTGAGCATGGAAAAGTAGAGCATTTTCCCCTTCATCGACAGATACAGCCGGATAAATCGGCCTTCGGCTGCGCCGAGACAGGCTTCAATGGCATTGTCAAGGAGATTTCCCACGATGATCGACAGCTCCACGTCCGAAACCGTGAGCTCGTCGGGCACGCTTGCCTTCACCGTCACGGCAATCCCCGCGGCTTTTGCCTGAGCAATCTTTGCCGACAGGATCACATCCAGCGTCACGTTGCCGGTCTTGAGCAGCGTATCCACGCCCATCAGCTTCTGGTCCAGTTCTTCTATGTAAGCCCGGGCACGTTCCACATCGCCCGCGGCAAGCTGACCCTTCAGCGTCTGCAGGTGATGGTGGAAGTCGTGTTTATAGCCGCGCATCTCCTGATAGATGCTGCGCACCTCGCCCAGATGTTTGGCCGACTGCTCGGTCTGGTATTCCATAAGCCGGATCCATGTTTTCTTTCTCATGGCGCACCTCAATAACACTCGATAAATGCCCGGTTCAGCTCATCGTAGCGTCCGCGCGCCACCGGGAGCATGGAGCCGTCGGAGAGCTCCACCTCCGTGCGGGTGATCTTCACGATATGGCGAAGAGAGGCGAGGTAGCTGCGGTGGAGCCGGAAAAAGCCGTTGCCAAGATGGTCGGCGAAGGACGAGATATTCTCGCGGGTCTGGAAAACGCCGCTTTTGGCGTGTACGGCAATATAATGGGCGAAGGCTTCGACATAGAGAATGTCATCCTCCCGCAGCCGGACGGTCTCGCCGTCGGCTGAAATGACCACGGTGCGCAGGCTGACGCTGAGCTTATCCGCTGCCCGGGAGAGCACCTCGGCGAGCTTTTCCGCTGCCACGGGCTTGATCAGGTAATGCAGCGCGTCCACCTCGTAGCCCTCGCCGCAAAATTCAAAGTGCGAGGTGACGAAGATGATTTCGGCGTGCCGATCCGTCTGACGGATGCGCTTGGCCAGATCGATACCGGAGATTTCGTCCATCTCCACGTCCAGCAGCAGGATGTCGTAGCCGGGATTTGCCCCGGCGTCACGCAGAAAACACTCGGCGGACGGGAAGGTATCCACGCTTGCCTGCATACCGCACCCCTGTGCCCAGGCGTCTGCCTGTCCGCGCATCCACTCCGCCGCTGCCGCGTCGTCGTCGCAGACCGCGATCCGCAATGTCATTCCCAATCCCTCCGTTTCGGCGTTTTCTTTGATTGTAGCATAGATTGCGGCGTTTGCCAAGGGTACAAAACACCGCAGAGTTGGAGATATGCGGCGGAAAAACGTTAATTCTGCCGCCTGATCTGCTGCACGGTTACCAGCGGATACCGGACAAGGGACTGTCCGTCCAGATTTTCACGGTGCATGTCGACTGCTGTGATCTGCCGGTTTTCGTAGGTGGTGTAGTAGTAGATCCCGCGGTCCGCACTGCAGCAGGAAGTGTAGACGGTGATCTCGTGGGAGCCGTCCGGCGTGACGCAGGCACCGCGCAGATGCTCCACCGAGCCCAGAATGTGAAAAAACTGGCCGACGCTTTCTTCTTCCGACTCACCGGATACGGAATTGCCGCGCATGAAAGCCGCGCGTATGAAGCGTGAGCGGGAGGAAAGGTCCCCCGGCAGCCCGACGGCGCCCGTGCCAAGGCTGCGGGAGGAAAGTTTCAGTCCGGGACAGAAACTGCATTCGGGTTCTTTGGGCGTCAGGTGCAGATAATCGGTAAGCCCTGAAAGCTGTTCATCAAACGGCGGGTTGTTGGTCATCACCCCCACAGGATTGTCGTAAATATGCAGCCCGTCGGCCATGGACTCTACCACGATGGTCTCATTCCGGTCGGCAATCATCCAGTGGAGCGTGGCGGTGGGAAGCTCACGGCTGAAGGGAATGTCCGCAAGGCAGATGTGCCCGAAGGCGGCACGTACCTGTGCCGTGCTCTCAAACTGCGACAGCAGCCACGGAATCAGCTCAAAGACCGCCACGTTTTCACGGTCGGCCGAGGGCTGCTCATAGACGGCATTGCCGGGAAAATTGAGCCCTGCGATGCAGAGCCCCTTTTCGTTCACTGCGTCGTAGTAAAGCGGATAGTCTCCTGCAACGTGAGCCATGCCGATCATGGCGAAGTGATTTGTCAGTTTGGTTCCGTTTCTCCAGAGGAAGGGATAGTCTCGCGGCGTGATGGCCACCTCTTCGCCGTAGGAAAAGGGATGATCCAGCGTGCGGCCGAAGTAAAAGCCGCAGGTTTTATCGGTAATAGCTGTACACATGGCGGATGTTCCTTTCAGTATGCTGTGATTCACAGGTATTGTACCCCATTCGGACGAGGGAAAACAGCTGCAGGGAATTTCCTGTTTTATCCAGTATAGCAGACTCTGCCGGTACGTGCAAGCGGGACAGTATATCATCTGAAAAACATCATTGACGAATCAAATCAACTACGTTATACTGTACTTGCGCGGGAATCATGATTCCGTGCGGATTTCATCGCAGATAATCTGAACTGACATTTACCACTTGAAAGGATGGACACAACATGAAAGCCGGATTTGCAAGACTGGATATCACCCCTCCGTTTGGTACCAGAATCTCTGGTTACTTTGAAGAGCGCCGCGCAAACGGCATCATCGATCCCCTGCAGGCCCATGCCGTAGCCTTTTCCGACGGTGAAAAGACCGCTGCCGTCGTCAGCCTCGACGTGATCGGCATCCGTCAGGTCGAGATGGATATCATCCGCAAGCGTGCCGCCGAGAATAACAACATCCCCTACGAAGCCGTATTCGTTGCCTGCACGCATACCCATACCGGTCCCGAAATCAGTGCCGGACGCCTCTTCCCCAACGATCCTCATTATAACGACTATCTCTTTAACCGCATCTCCGACGCCATCTCTCTGGCGATTGCCGATATGAAGGAAGCCACCGTCGAGATCGCCCGCAGCGAGGCCAAGGGCATTTCGTTCGTGCGCCGCTATCGTATGAAGGATGGTACCGCCCATACCAATCCCGGCAATGACCCCAACGTGGTCGGCCCCATCGGTACTCCCGACGAGACCGTACAGTTGGTCAAGATCGTCCGCGAGGACGCTGCCGACATCGCCATCGTCAACTTCCAGGTCCATCCCGACGTCATCGGCGGCTGCAAATTCTGCTCGGACTATCCGGGCTTTGTGCGCCGCACGCTGGAAGGTGCGCTTGCCGGTGAAAAGGACGGCAAGGGTGTCCATGTTGTCTACTTCAACGGTGCCCAGGGTGATACCAACCACATCAACATCAAGGCCCGCCGTGCCAAGGGTCTTGATCATTCCCAGCACATGGGCCGTGTCATCGCCGGTGCTGTGCTTTCCGTCTACTCTTATACGACTCCCGTCGCCTCCGACCGCGTCGTCTACGGTCAGAAGGTCATCGAAGTCCCCGCCAATAAGGGTACCGCCGAGGAAGTTGCCCAGGCCAAGGTTCTGCGTGCGCTTTACGATAAGGATCCCGTGGCGTTCCGCCGCGAGACCAAGGTCCCCATGGCTCTGGGCCAGATCAACCGTCTCATCCGTCTGGAAAACGAGCCTGATTCCTACGGTCTGTATCTGACCTGCGTGGGCTTTGGTGATGTTATCTTTGCAGGCCTGCCCGGTGAGCCCTTCACCGACATCGGCCGCGGCATCAAGAAACAGTCTCCCTTCACCATGACCATTCCCTGCTGCTGCGCCAACGGCTATCAGGGCTACTATCCGATGTATGACTGCTTCGCCGAGGGCGGCTACGAGGCCGGCAGCTCCAACTTCAAGGCCGGTGTCGCCGAAGCGCTCATCGAGACCAGTGTTGCGCTGACCAAGGAACTCAAAGCGCAGTAAGTGACAGGAGGGCAAATCCATGAAAGCAGGCTTTGCCAGACTTGATATTACCCCGCCTTTCGGTACCCGTATCGTGGGTTACTACAGTGAGCGCATCGCCGACGGGATTCTCGATCCCCTGCAGGTCAATGCCGTGGCCTTCTCCGACGGTGAGCACACGGCGGTTGCCGTGAGCATGGACGTGCTGGAGCTTTTGCAGGTGACGACGGACATCATCCGCCGACGGGCTGCCGGGAAAAACGGCATCCCCATGGAGGCAATTTTTCTCTCCTGTACCCACACCCATACCGGTCCGCAGATCGACGAGGGTATGCTTTTTAAAACCAATCCTTCCTATAACGAATACTTCTTTGACCGGGTTTCCGACGTCATCGCGCTGGCCATCGACGATATGTGTGAGGCAAGCGTCGAAATTGCACGCGGTACGGTCAGGGATGTGGCCTTCATCCGCCGCTTCCTGATGAAGGACGGTACGGTGAAGATGAATCCCGGCCCGGATCCCGATGTGGTGAGACCGGTGGGAACTGCCGATGAGACGGTGCAGCTGGTCAAAATCGTGCGCGAGGACGCCGCTGACATCGCCATCGTCAACTTCCAGGTGCATCCCGACGTCATCGGCGGCACAAAGTTCAGCGCGGACTATCCGGGCTTTGTCCGCCGTATACTGGAAAGCGCACTTGCCGATGAAAAGGACGGTAAAGGTGTTCACGCCGTCTACTTCAACGGTGCCCAGGGCGATACCAACCATATCAACCGTATGGGCAGTCTCACAAAGGGCTATGCCCACTCCCGGCACATGGGCCGTGCCATCGCCGGCGGCGTTCTGGCAGTCTATTCCCAGACTGTCCCCGTCGCCTCCGACCGGGTATTCTTCCGTCAGGTGTCTGCTCTGGTGCCTCCCAATCGCGGAACGGCGGAAGAGGTCAAAAAAGCCCACGAATATGCGCGTATCCACGCCGAATCCGGCGCCGAGGCCGCAGCCAAAGCCTGCCCCGGCATCGTGAGTCTGCCCCATGCACAGCGCATCATCTGGGTCGAAAATGCGCCGGAATTTCTGGATCTCCATGTGACCTGCGTGGGGTTTGGCGAGGTTGCCTTCGTTGGACTGCCCGGTGAACCCTTCACCGAGATCGGCCGTGCCATAAAAGAGGGGTCTCCCTTCGCCATGACCATTCCCTGCTGCAACACCAACGGCAGCGAGGGATATTTCCCCACCCGCGACACCTTTGACAGCGGCAGCTATGAGACCATCAGCTCCCGTTTTAAGTCCGGCGTGGCCGAAAAGCTCATTGAAACCGGCGTTTCCCTGACAAAAGAACTGAAAGCGCGGTAGGTGACAGTCTGGCAAAGCCTGTTTTCATGGCTTTGCCAGACTTGATATTATCCGGCTTTTGTATTTTCCGCTTGAGACCAACACCGCATTGCTTGATGCGGGAGACATCCCGGAAAGGAAGTGCGAATGATGAAAGAACCGATGCATCCCGATCTTCACGAAAATCGTCCCCGTGTTCCCGACCATCCCGAACTGTGTGAGGCGGTAATCCATGCTTCGATGCTGCAGGAGGAAGAGTACTTTCGCCGGGCCAATTACGACGAAAGCAAAGTACCGCCCTATACTCTGCCGCCGATTTCGGATACGCTTGAGCAGTGGGAAGCACAGCGTGCAGGGATTTTGCAGGACGCAAAGGACTGTCTCTACGGTATCGTACCTCCGGCGCCCGACAAGCTTGAACTGAAGCTGCTGGCGGAGAGAAAGGATGCTCTTGACGGTACTGCCCTGCGCCGGGAATACCGGATCTATTGCCGTATGGATAACGGCAGATCCTTTGACTTTGATATGATGCTCTATGTACCGGCAAACGCAAAAACACCTCCGCCGGTATTTGTAGTGGAGAATTTCTACGGTAATCAGGGCTCCACGCCCGATTTGGACGTGCTGCCGACCCGGGCGCCGGGACGTGCCCCGGGCAATATCTGTACGGTCAGCGAGAATCCCCAACGGCGGGCGTATGCCATGGACCGGATGAATTATAAGGAATGCATCCGGCGGGGCTATGCCATTGCCACGGCCTGTTACGGGGAGATATTCCCCGACAATCCCGACGGGGCACGCAGGAGCTGCTACTCGCTGTACATGGATGACCTGCGTCCTGACTATGAGGTGCCGGTTCAGGAATGGAAAGACGGCAGACGCAGGGATTATGCCGCCTACAGCGGCTGGGCCTGGGGTTACAGCCGTATGGCGGACGCATTGGAACAGATCCCGCTGGTGGATGCATCAAAGCTTGCCTGCGTGGGACAAAGCCGGCTTGGCAGCGCTTCCATGTGGGCGGGCATCAACGATTCACGGTTCGGACTGGTCTGCGTCAATAACTCCGGGCAGGGCGGAGCGCCTCTGCTGCGGCGCCACTTTGGCGGCCGCATCGATATCCTCTCCATCGGCCGCTGTTCGTTCTGGGCCTGCAGCAGTGTGATCCGCTATAGCGCAGGACGGGAATATGAACTGCCCTTTGACACCCATCAGCTGCTGGGTCTGATTGCACCACGGGCACTGTATGTGACCAGTTCTTCCCGGGATCTCAACGCGGATCCCCACGGAACGTTTCTGGCCACTGCTCATGCCTCCAAGGTTTGGAATCTGTACGGTCATCGCGGCCTTGAGAGCTTTGAAATGCCGCCGGTGGATACGCCCATCGGTGATCGGGTGCGGTATCACGTGAAAACCGGCTCCCATTCCATCACCCCGTATGACTGGGAACAGTTTTACAGCTTTGCCGACGAGGTTTTCGGAAAATAGAGAAGAAAAAGACTCGCTGCAGCCGCAGCGAGTCTTTTGCAATGGAGCCGGAACGAAAAACCCAGGCGTCCGCACAGAGTCGGACGCCTGGGTATAACTGTTTACTTGACCAGTTCCTTCACAGCGTTGACCATGTCGTCCACGCCCATGCCGTACTGCTTGCGCAGCCACTCCTGGTGACCGACCAGCGATACGTTCACATCCGGGAACGCCATGCGCCGGAACTTGCAGATGCAGCCTTCATCAGCCAGCACTTCGGCAACCGCGCTACCCAGGCCCCCGGAGAGATTGTGCTCTTCGATGGTCAGGATACGGCCGGTTTCCTTTGCCGCAGCGATGATCTCGGCGCGGTCGATGGGCTTGATGGTGTGCATGCTGACCAGACGGCAGTTGATGCCTTCCTTGGCCAGCTCTTCCACGGCGCACTTGGCATCGTAGCCGATGGGGCCGGTGAAGATGACGGTGCAGTCAGTTCCTTCCTTGACGCGGATGGCCTTTCCGAGCTCGAAGTTGATGGGACCCTCATGGATATCCTTCTCGTTCTTGTAGCCGCAGCGATAGTAGAAGGGACCGTTGTGGGCGATCATGGCGCGGGTGGCAGCCTCGGCTTCGATGGTATCGCAGGGAGCGCAGACCACGATGTTGGGCAGAGCACGCATGATGGCGATATCCTCGGTGGAGTGGTGAGACACGCCCAGAGGACCGTAGCTGACGCCGCCGCCGATGATGACGATCTTGACGTTGACGTTGTGATAGCAGACATCGTTGCGGATCTGCTCAAGGCAGCGCAGGGTGGGGAAGTTGGCGATGGAGTAGGTGACGGCGATGTTGCCTTCCATGGCGACGCCGCAGGCAACGCCGGTCATGTTCTGCTCGGCAACGCCGACGTTGTAATAGCGCTCCGGGAACGCTTCGGCGAAGGGCTCAATCTCGCCGTAGCCGATATCGGCCAGGATCATGTAGATGCGGGGATCGTCCTTGGCCAGCTCAAGCAGAGTCTTGTTGAAAATGCCTCTCATTACGCACGGCCTCCTTCCTTGGTCAGCTGCGCATAGGCGCGGCAGCCTTCGATGGCTTCCTCGACCTTGTCGTCGGGGATAAAGCCGTAGTGGGACTTCACCGTATCCTCAAGCCACGGAATACCGCGGGACTTGATGGTGCGGCAGATGATCATGGTGGGCTTGTTGGCAGACAGCGGCACACGGGCGAAGGTGTTCTCCAGGGCTTCCAGATCATGGCCGTTGACGGTCACGACGCTCCAGCCGAAGGCGGAGAGCTTGGTGGCCAGAGGCTCGAGATTGGCGATATCCTTGGAGTGGCCCAGAGCCTGGACGCGGTTGTAGTCGATGATGCCGATGAGGCCGGAGAGCTTCTGCTGGGCAGCGAAGACGATGGCTTCCCAGGTGGAACCCTCGTTCATGTCACCGTCGGACATGAGGCAGAAGACGCGATGCTTCTTGCCGGCGACCTTGGCGGCAAGAGCCATACCGGTGGCGACGGGCAGGCCGTGGCCGAGAGAACCGGTGGAGAACTCGACGCCGGGGACATGGTGGCTGATGTGACCCATGAGCTTGCCTTCGTCGCAGTAGTAGGTCATAAGCCACTCGCGGGGGAAGAAGCCCTTGGCGCAGAGGGCGGCGTAGACAGCCGCGCCTGCATGGCCCTTACTGAGGATGAAGCGATCGCGGTCATCCTTGTCGGGAGCCTGAGCGTCCACATTAAGAACGCCGTTGTAGAGCACGGTGATGATATCGGCCATGGAAAGCATGCTGCCGATGTGGCCGGACTGGCCGTGGTTGGTCATGCGGATACAGTCAGAGCGGACGCCAAAAGCGAAATCCGCAAGCTGTTCCCGTCTTGCCTGATCCATATGCGATCCTCCTTATCTATTACATGGCGGAGACGCCCGCCATAACGGTTACATGATGGTGATGCCGCCGTCGGCGCGGATGATGGCGCCGTTTAAGTAGGCAGACTTGTCGGATGCGAGGAATACTGCGAGATTGGCGATCTCCTCGGGCAGTCCCCAGCGGCGCAGGGGAGTACCCTTGGTGAGGAAAGCCTGCTCGTCGAACTTGGGGTCGTTGAGATTGGACTCCTTGACCATCTCGGTACGGATAGCTGCAGGTGCGATGCAGTTGGTGC
>SVMB01000070.1 GCA_015067675.1 Oscillospiraceae bacterium | reverse complement strand
GAATGGAAGCAGGAAATCGACTGGATGGTGAAGAAGCGGCTGAACTTCTTCATGCTCCGCATCGGGATGGATGATATCTGGCAGCGTGCATTTCCCGAGGATGTACCGTATCCGGAGGGTTTTCGCAGGATCGAAGGCGCGGATGCCAACGGCTACAATGACCGCAGTGATTTCTGGACGCTCCGATACAAGGGTGATCTGAAGATCCGGGTACTGGAATACGCCCGCAAGCTTGATCTCATGTATCCCACCGACTGCGGAACCATGACGCACTGGTATTCCAGAACTCCTGTCGAGTTTTTGAAGAGCCGTAAGCCGACCTTTATCCAGCAGGAAGTCGCACATTACTCCGAATCGGATACAGGCAAGGTTTTTGATTATACCCAGAAAGAAAACATGGACTACTATATGCACCTCACCGAGACGATGGTCAACGAGCATGAAAAGAGCACAGCACTTTTCCATACCATCGGCCTGGGTGAACGGCGCGTGTTCAACGACCGCAGGAAGAATCTGGCCATGAAGCTCATCGCCTACCGCCGGATTGCGCAAAACATCCGGCAGCGGTATCCTGAATCCAAGCTGATGCTGGCCTCCTGGGATTTCTGCGGATTCTGGTATACAGAGGACGTCGCTGAGTTCTTCCGGGAGCTTGACCCCGAAAGAACGATCATTCTTGACTATACGTCCGACATGAATGATCCTGACCACAGCTTTCTCCACTGGGATGTCGTCGGGAAATTTCCCTGGATTTTTGGCCTGTTTCACGCCTACGAGTCCGAAAGCGAACTGCGGGGGCCGTATCACAGGAGCGATGAACGCCTGAAGGTCGCGGCTGCTGATCCCTTCTGCAAGGGCATGATTCTCTGGCCGGAGCTTGCCCACAGCGATCCGCTGGTACTGGAGTACCTCTCCTGCAATGCATGGGCGCCGCTGAACAAAAGCGTTGAGCAGATTGCAGAGGACTTCTGCCACAACAGATACGGCGAATACGCAGAGACGATGAACGCCTGCTGGCAGAGAATGCTGCCCTTTATCAAGCTCGGCGAATGGGGCGGCGAAGGGCATGCCCGGCCCAATGAGGACAAGGGTGTGGAAATCTGTCACTCCTGGTATATGCATCAGGATCTTTGGACCCGACTCTGTTTTTTCCTGAAAAGCGGTCAGCAAAGCCGTGAGGATTTGCGGGACTATTTCCTTCTCAAAGAATCCAGAAGTCTGGAAATGGGCGAACGCATCGCCGAAGCGCTTCAAATCATTGCCGAAAACACCGAAGGCCTCAAAAACAGCTTCATCCTCAGAGACAGCATTGATATCGTCCGAACCGTATTGGGCCGATTCCTCAACTATACGCTGATCCATGCTTTCCGGGCTGTTGATGACAAACCTCAGCTCGAAAAGCTGAAAGCGCAGTACATGGAGCTTCTGGATATCATCTCCGAAGTGCTGGGGCTCACCGGAGATTTCTCGGTTTATGATACGCTGAAATCACTCGAGGAAACCGCACCCACCAATCCCGATTTTGAAATCACGCTCAAGCGCAATATCTGCAACAAATACTGTGCACAGCCCGCTTTTGAGCTGGTCAATCAGGTGTTCAAAAAGGAAGGTTCCGCGGTCTTTGACCGGCTGCTGAGTCCCGGTGAGATCGATTGGGATTTCACAGCGGAGTATGATGAGATCGTGAACGCTTTTTTGAATACGCCGCTTGAGCAGATGAAGCCGACCGGAGATTTGTGCCCCGCAAATGTGCTTGCAAGAGCTGCCGGATACATGAAGACCCTGCTGGTACCATAAACCTTTTACGTCAAAGGCCGCCTGAAAACAGGCGGCCTTTCCTCTTATCAGCGTCAAGCCTCACGCAGACGCTTCATATACCTCTGTGTCCACGGACAGGCCGCCAGACAGATCCCGCAGCTTCCCTCCGTCACACCCATGGCTTCACCGCGTTTGATCACCGTTTGCTTGCACACATACGGGTTCACCAGCTCATCACGGGTCCGATCAAGCGACCAGTTAAGGCCCGCAATCGCCTTTCCGGGACAGGCATCCACACAGGCGCGGCACGCTCCGCAGGTTGATTCATTCACAGCCGTTCCGGTCACAAACGGCATATCCGTCACAACGCCGTTGAGACGAATCGCACTGCCGTATTCCCGCGTTACCAGCGTCGAGGACTTCCCGATCCAACCGATTCCGGCGCGCGTCGCCAGGGTCTTGAAGGGCAGCTTTGTGCGATACTGCTCATCCTGCCGATTCCGCGCCAGGGAGTAGGCTTTGTAGCCTTCTCCGATGATCCGCGCTTCCAGAAGATAACTGATCTCCCGCAGACGTCGATTGATGGCTTTGTATTCGTTATAGTAGTCAGCCGTCGGCTCCTCCATTCCCGGAAACACCTTCAGCGCAATTGCAAAACATACGCCGAAGCGCAGATTCTCACGCTCTGCCGGATCAACTTCCGCCAGATCGGCAAATCCGACCAGTGAAACCCCCTGTTCCCGGAGAAATGAATCTATCAGATTGTTATTCCCGATCATTACACACTCTCCACACATTCAGAGAAATTTCAGTCATTATACACCGGCACGCCTGTTTTGTCAACTCAAAAAAGGATGACAAATCGGCCGAAGCGTGTTATACTAAGCTTATCAACCACTCAGCAAAGGAGAGATTACTTCATGAAGTGTGTTAAGACCGTTACTTACGATATTGCTGTCGCCGGCGGCGGTGTTGCAGGCGTTGCCGCGGCAGTGGAAGCCGCCAGAAGCGGCAAAAAGGTCGTTCTGATCGAAAAAGCCACCCAGCTCGGCGGACTTGCCACCATCGGACTGATCAATCTCTTTGTTCCCATGTGCAACGGACGCGGTGTGCAGATTATCAAGGGCATGGCCGACGAGTTTCTGCGTCTTTCCATCCGCTACGGCTGGGATGATCTGCCCGAAGAGTGGAAAAACGGTGAACCCGGACAGGGCAAAACCCTGAAGCGTCTGCGCTGCCGCTATTCAGCGCCCATTTTCTCGCTTGTTCTGTGCGAGCTTCTGGCAAATCTCGGGGTTGAAATTATGTACGATACAGTTGTAGCCGATGCCGAAGTCACCGGCGGCCATATCGACGCTGCAATTTTATTCAACAAGTCCGGATTCATTCGCTGTGAAGCCGCCCAGTTTGTCGATGCCACCGGCGACTCCGATCTTCTCCACTTTGCCGGTGTTCCCACTGTGACCGGCGGCAATTACCACACCTACTCCGCTTACGCCGCAACCCTTGACACCTGCAAGGCTGCCGTTGAAGCAGGCGACATTGCCAAAATCTACACCCGCCGCTCCGGCGGTGGTGCAAACCTCTACGGCGGCGGACATCCCGAGGGTATGCCGCTCTGGGATGGCACCAACGGCGACGATGTGAGCCGGTATCTGGTCCAGAATCAGCTCGAGATGCTTGAAAAGATCAAGCCCGAGGATCGCAGGTTCCGTGAAATCCTTGAACTGCCGATCATGCCCCAATTCCGCACTACACGGCACATCGACGGCAACTATACCCTGCAGGAATCCGACGCCTACCGTCATTTTGAGGATTCCGTCTGCGCCATCTGTGACTTTGACCGCCGCGACTTCCTCTTTGAAGTCTCCTACGGTACCATGATCCGCAGCGGCTGGGATAACATCTGCGCTGCCGGACGCTGTGCCGCCGCCGACGGATACGCCTGGGATGTGCTGCGCGTGATTCCGCCTGCAATTCTGACCGGTCAGGCCGCCGGTGCTGCGGCCAGTCAGGCCATCGACACCCAGCGAGCCGTCACGGACATTGACGTACCCACCCTGCAGGCACGTCTTGCCTCCGAGGACGTGATCATCCACTTCGATGACGCACTGATCCCCGAGGATGTGACACGTTCAGAAAAAGTTGATAGCGATCATTTCTGATTCTGCATGACCCGGATACCGCAAAAGGTGTCCGGGTCATTTTCTTCTTGCCAGCCGTTATCGATTGTGGTATACTGATTATGCCAGATCAATATGGCTGTCATGCAAAAAAGATATACTATAAAACATGGAGGGTATCTCATGAGCTATTTAAAGGGAAAGACCGTGATCGTCACCGGCGGCGGCAGAGCCGTTCTGGAAAACGGAAAAGCCGGTTCCATCGGCTATGGCATTGCCATCGCTTACGCCAAGGAAGGTGCGAATATCGTCATCACCGGCCGTAATGTCCAGAAGCTGGAGGATGCCAGGGAGGAGCTTGAGCGTCTGTACGGCGTTAAAGTTCTGGCTGTTCAGGCCGACATTTCCGCCGGTGCCGACAATGCGGCCATCGCTGCATCCGTTGCCAAGCAGGCTTACGATACCTTCGGCAGCATCGACGTGCTCATCAACAACGCGCAGGCGTCCGCTTCCGGTGTTCCGCTTGCCGATCACACGACTGAGCAGTTTGATCTTGCCATCTATTCCGGTCTCTATGCGACCTTCTACTACATGCAGGCCTGTTACCCCTACCTCGTCAAGTCCAAGGGCAGCGTCATCAACTTTGCCTCCGGCGCCGGACTCTTTGGAAATTACGGTCAGTGTGCCTACGCCGCCGCCAAGGAAGGTATTCGCGGTCTGACCCGTGTCGCCGCCACCGAGTGGAGTAAGGACGGCATCAACGTCAACATTATCTGTCCCCTCGCCTGGACCGCGCAGCTTGAAAAGTTCCAGAAGGCCTATCCCGACGCTTTCGAGAAGAATGTTCACACCCCGCCCATGGGTTTCTTCGGCGATCCGGAAGAGCACATCGGCCGCGTCTGCGTCCAGCTTGCCCATCCCGACTTCAAGTATCTCACCGGCGAGACCCTTACCCTCGAGGGCGGTCTGGGTCTGCGTCCCTAGGTTTTATTGATCACGGCGGCATACAGAATCCTGTATGCCGCTTTTCTATTCAACCGGCAGTAGAATGATATCTCCTGATTTCAAGCAAACGGTTATCGATTAAACCGCGTTTTTATGATATTCTATAATCAGCCTCAAACGAAAGGATGACCGTTATGCTCGACACTTCCCGCATCGCCGCGTTTATTGCGGCAAAGAGACGCTCCCTCGGGCTTACACAAACCGACATGGCCGAACGGCTGGGGGTAAGCTTCCAGTCCGTCTCCAAATGGGAGAACGGCACCCTCCCGAACGTAGAATACCTGATTGCGCTGGCATCACTGTTTGACCTGACGGTTGATGAAATCCTTGCAGGCCGTGAGAAGGATGATGAACACTTTTCATACAGCAAGGCAGGGGTGAACATCTCCTACACGGATGCGATCAAGCGAGAAATGCGTACCTGTCTGCAGTCAAGCGATCCCCGTGTGCTCAACGGTGTCGGGCCGTTTGCATCGCTCTACGATATCAGCTTCCCCGGGATCGCCGATCCGGTACTCGTGCTCAAAGCCGAGGAACCCGGTTCCAAGCAGAAGCTTGCGATGGAATACGGTTACGCCGAATCCGTGTGTCATGACATGATTAACCATCTGGTCAACGATATCGCCGTCATGGGCGCCCGTCCCCTGGCGGTTCTGGATACCATCGTCTGCGGGGCGGCAGAAAAGGATACGATTGTCACCTTTGTCAAGGGCATCAGCGACGCCTGCCGTGAAAACGAGTGTACCCTGGTCGGCGGTGAAACCTCCATTCAGCCGTCCGTCATCGACCGTGGGCTGTATATCCTGACCTCCACCGTTGCCGGTATTGCCTCCCGCTCCCGGATCGTGGACGGTTCAAAGATCAGGCCCGGAGACGCCGTTCTGGCCCTTGCATCCAACGGACTGCATACCAACGGCTACTCCCTTGTCCGGCTTTTGATGGATCGGATGCCGCAGATCAAGCTGGAACGTGTGGATGGGCTGCCCTTCATCGAGCAGATCATGAAGCCGCACACAGCCTATTATCCCATGGTAAAATCCCTGCTGGGCGATCCTGCCATCCACGGCATGGCGCACATCACCGGCGGCGGCATTGAGGGCAATCTCAGAAGAATCATTCCCGACGGCATAGGCGCTGACATTGATCTGGCAAAGCTGCGCACACTGCCGATCTTCTCCTTCATCCGCCAGGCCGGTTTGATCGGCGACGATGAGATGCTTTCAACCTTCAACTGCGGCGCAGGACTCATCCTGGTGGTGTCATCCGGAGAAAAAGCCCGTATCATGCGCGCACTCGGCAAAGCCTGCTATGAAATCGGCTCCATTCGTGAGCTGGGCCGCAAGGTAGCTTTCCGTGGCCGGATCGACTGGCGGGCATAATGCCCACGCCTCTTTATAAACCCTCCTGTTATCTTGACTTTTATATAGGTTGATGCTATCATGAATCCATATCACTCAGGAGGTCAAAGAAATGCGTGATCTTTCCTACTTAACCGACCACTACGATGAAGCCATTGCCCGGGTCAACGCCATCGCAGCGCCCCTCAACTTCATCTTCATCACCGATATGCACAACCGCCTCAACCAGTACGCCATCGCCAACAACATGGTCGATCTGACTGAGTATGAACTGGGCGTCAACCACATCGACTCCCTCCAGTATGTCCTCGACCGCTGCCCCGGCATTCAGTGCGTCGTCAACGGCGGCGATATCGGCAACGACTACCACACCGATCACGATCCCATGCGCGAGGCATCCCAGGAGATCATGGACGCGCTGTATCGTCTCTCGGTACCCGTTCACTGCTGCGTGGGCAATCACGATGACGCGGCGGGCATTGCGCTGGGTAAAGGCCGTGACACACGCAAGGTCATCTATCTGCCCGATGAGATGCATGAGCTCTGCATGAAGTATAATCCCACGCCCGAAAATTACTACTACACCGATTTCCCGGAGCTGGGTTATCGTTTCGTGTTCCTCAACACCTCCGACCGCTGCTATTTTCAGGACGAAAACGGTCAGCACGTGCTCTGCCGCAGGCTTGAAGTATCCTCCAAACAGGCCGACTGGCTGGAACGGGAGGCCTTGGCTACCGATCTGCGCATCATCGTATTCTCCCACTCTCCCATCAGCAACGCCGGTATGATCGGCTCGGAGAGCGCCCGTGAGGGTCATGTCAAGCACTACGACGATCTCTGGAACGGCCAGCGGGTACTGCGTGCCGTGCGCTCCTGTCCCAACGTCATGGCGCTCATCGCCGGACACGTCCACTTCGACAACATCCACTACGACGGCGATCTGCCCTCCATTACGACGCTTTGCTCCTTCGTGCAGGAGTGGTCTCCGCTTTGTCCCAAGCGTGTCGTGGGTACGGTTACTGAAACTGCCTTTGACGTGATCTCCATCAAGGATCAGTATCTCTACATGACCCGGTTCGGTGCAGGCTTTGACCGCAACGCCTGTCTTCTGCGCTGGAAGGCGTAAAGTGCATACAAAAATAGCCTGTTGCAAAACAGGAAATCTGCGAAACCTCTTTTGGCTTTTTGCCCTCTCAGTCATGTAACCGCTTCGCGGCTCCATGCCAGCTCCCCCAAAGGGGGAGCCAAGCTATGGATTCTGGGGCTTGCCTCTCCCTCTGGGAGAGGTGGCTCATGAACTCCGCGAGAGTTCGTGAGACGGAGAGGGCGAAAAACCTGGAGTTTTTTCGGATTTCTACTTTGCAACAGGCTCTTTTTGCCTTTTTACACGCTTTCTTTGCACTGTTTCCAGATCGTGCGTACTTTTTCGGTATAGTCGATGCGCACCACGCGGGTCATCTTGCCGGTTACGGTCAGATTGAAATCCTCACGGTCGATGCGCCCGTCGATGGCTGCGGCAATGCGCCCACGCTCCCCGGGGAAGCGCTTATACAGGCCGCACAGCGCACCGAATGCCTGCAGGAAATGCTGGAAGCGGTGATCCTCAAGGTCTTCGGTGAGCTCGCAGGCCGTAAAGGGAATCCCATCGGCATAAACCGGATCGGTGATCCAGGGCAGAAGGATATCAATTACCTCACGCACACCCAGCATCTCCAGCACAACCGCCGCAGAAATCGCGTGGGGGTAGTTATACTTGCGGCCGCTGTCAACAACATACCCGGACTTGTCGGCAGCGATCTCCAGAAGCACCGGAATCGCAGCCGCGGCATCATACCCTGCTGTACCCGCAAGACCCAGCGCAAATGCCGCATGGGCACGCAGCTCATACTCCGGTGACTTCACAGCTTCAAGAAGCATAGCATGACAGTTTTCCGCATGGACAAACGCAGACCAGATGGCGTAACCCGGCTGGGTTCCGGCCAGCATCTCACGCAGAGAGGCAGCATCATCCACCCAATAACGTCCCTCAGACATGACAAAGCGTTCTTTCTTCTGCCCGATCCGAATGACGGCAGGCTTTGTATCCTCATCAAGACAGCCGGTGGCAAGCATCTTCTCACGCATGACCTCATAGGGAACGTCCACTGCCGGACAATGGCGGCGTATGGCTTCCATCGCAAGCACGCCTGCGGCCTCACCGGATTTTTGCATATCGTAGCGCATACGCACAGCCGATGCAACGGTATGGTCGACTGCAATACACCGTCCGGCCGCGAGAATACCGTCCATCCCCTTCGGGATCAGAGCACCCGCCGGAATCGGAATGGTCATGTTATAGCCCCACATGGAGGCAACCGTGTTCCACTGGCGGCAGAGATCGTTTTCCAGTGCATTATCCTTGCCGTGATTGTCAAAGTTTGAAAATCCCCAGAACAGCGGCTGATCGCTGACACGGTCGTGCAGGAGATCCTCAAAACATACGGTCTCCTCACCGATGATGCGCTCACCCTCACGCAGACCAATACGGGAACAGGTACACAGATAGCGAAACTGCGGATCACCAAACGACTCCCACAGATGGGACACACTGCAGCCGCTGGACATGATGGCCTGTCCCAGAGCCGCCGGATCATAAGGATTCACAATTCCGTTATCGCCGTACTGGAAATAGGCAAGGCGGCGCTCGTAGTTGTAGACACCGTAAACGTTTGAATAGGGCTGATAGCTGCCGTCCACGGCACGTCCCGCCATCCGGGGCGCTCCGGCCTGACGCAGCAGGCATCCTTCCGCCGTCGCGTCGATGATGAACAAAGCTTTTGCCTCAAACGCGCCGTCCTCCGTCTGGTAACGCACGCCGTTCACGCGGTTTTCACTCTGCAAAACGCCGATTGCCGTCGCTTCATACCGGATGGTAACACCGGCCTTGCGCAGAAGCCTGCCCAGGGCCATCTGCTTGGAGAGATTGCCGTTGCCGCCCATGTGCTCAATTGCCAGCGTATCCTGCATTTCACGGGACATTGCATCCGCTTCGGCGTACAACCCGCCGGGAACCCCGAAATAATAGCCCAGCACACCACCGGCAGTACCCATACCGCCAAGCGTGGCGCCGTCTTCAATCAGCAGTACACGTCCACCCTCACGTGCCGCGCTCAGCGCCGCCAGGGCGCCTGCAGTACCCGCACCGCAGACGATCACATCCCAGCTTCCGCCGTCCTGCACCGGCAGTTGGGCGCAGGCAAGCGTTTTACCGCAGCCGTTCCATGTGTTACCCAGTGCCGCACCGGCGTCATAGGCCGCCGTCACGGTACCAAATGAAGCAGAGGGCAGATGATAGAGCGTATCCGCAATCTGTCCGCCGGTTGATGCGCCGTAAACGGCTGCACACATCGGGGCAATCACCATCTTCGCCCCGGTACCGGTCAGTCTTTCAAGAAGTGCTTCTCTTGCTGCGTCAAAGTCTCCGCTCACGACCGGTACGGACACGAAATACTCGTCATCCCGGGCGCCGCGAATCACATCAGGGGATGCAGGCAGCGTTCCGACGGCATTGGCATGGTATTCTCTGGTGGTTTCAGGCTTTGCAAGGTTAAACCAGGGAGCGGTGATGAAAGAAGCCGTTGTATCCACAATCGCACAGGCGCTGATCGTGAAAATGCCGCCCATCGAGGCAAACGTCACCTCATACCCATTCCCGGAAGAAGAGATTGCCGTGATGCAGGCAGGCGCGTACAGCGTCGTACCGGAAGCCGTCAGACGTGCGCTGATCACAGGAGCCACCGCCGGGAGGCTGATGCCGTCATCGGAGAGGATATCCCGCTGCCGGAGCTCGTCGGCAAAGGCCTGTCCCTCCTGCGTGGAGGGTCTGTATGCCATCGTATTGCCCACGGTATGCAGCGCATCCGCAAACTCCGACGCGCACATCTGCGCACGCTCAACAATCGCCGTGCGAAGTCCACGGGCAGAAAACCCACAGGCGGCGGCAGTACCGGCGACGGAAGCGCCGATGATGAGTATATCCACTGCCGGAAGAGTCTTTTTATCCATATAATCGATCCTTTCCATGTTCTTTTCTACAGTGTACCATGTATGCCGCCCACTGTCGTTGCGCATTCTGATCTTTTACTCTCCGATTTTGATCAGCCCACTTTACACAGCCGTTTTCAAAGCGTATAATAGAGCATACAACAGTCGGACAGAGGAGTGAATACAAACATGGGCGGCATGCATCCGTTTCTGCGTATCAGCAGAAGATCCTTTCAATCCGGGCGGATTTTTGCACCTTATCAGGCCTATCCCCGGGCTCAGATCGCCTATGTCGAGAAAGGCTATGCCAACTGGCGGATCGGCGAAGAGCTCTACCACATCCGTGAGGGGGATCTGCTCATTCTCTCCGAAGTTGATTACCGGCAGTTTGATCCGCTCAAACCCGGTGTGACGCTCACGCTGCTGCTTCTGCAGGTTCTCCCGCCCCGTGCATTCTCCCAGGACTGTACCCTTTTCTATCTGCGGCCGAAGGTTTTTTCAAACCTGCTTGATCCCGATAATCCCCACACCGTCTCCGCCCGGAATCTGATGCTTGAGCTGAGCACACTTCTCTTCAAAAGCGATTTATCGGAACTGGACGAAGCCTGTGCAAGCGCCATCTTTTCGCTGATGCTCGTCCATCTCCGTTATCTCATGGAATCCGGACAATCCATTCCCGATCAAAGCCATTATACCATGCTCCTGGACTGTTATCGCCACGTTGCTGCAAACTACACGGGTGATCTGAGCGTATCATCCATTGCCGCTGCGCTCTACTGTTCTCCCGAGCACCTTTCCCGCACCTTCCACCGGCTCAGCGGGATGCGGCTTTCCGACTACATCCGGCGTGTGCGGGTACAGGCCGTGCTCCGTATGCTTGAGCAGGACGGCTGCGGTATCCTCGACGCTGCGTTCGCCTGCGGATTCAGGTCTGCCTCCGGCTTTTACAAGGCTTTTCACAGTGAAACCGGGATGCGGCCGCGGGAGTATCTGCAGCGCAGCTGAACTGTCAATACTTTACAATCAGGCTATGGTGATGTATAATAATGAAAACCGCCGAAAGGATCGTGCATATGTATCGTTACTTCAAAAAACCGTTCCCGCACAATGCCCATACCGATAAACTGCTCACCCCTGCACGGACGGCAGCGCAGGAGCTGGCAGGAACTACCATACAGGCGCTCCCCTATTCTCTCTACAAGCTCTACCATACCACCGGTTCCCGCGTGGAATACGAAGCCGTCTACATGGCTCACCGCCGTCGGCTCAATCTGTTCACCGTCATGACGCTCTATGAGGACGATTCCCGCTGGCTCGGTGAGCTGGAGGATATTCTCTGGGCTGTCTGTGACGAGTACACCTGGGCACTGCCTGCTCATGTGGCTCAGAATGCGTCGGCTTACAACGCGATCCGTGAACTGGACCTCTTTGCCACAGAGACCGGCGGCGCACTGGCCGAGGTATTGGAGCTTCTCGGCGACCGGCTGTCCCCCGAGGTTTTCAACCGCGTTGAATACGAGCTGCGCCGCCGCATCATCACGCCCTTTCTCACCCGTGAGCATCGACAGTACGGGAAAAGCAACTGGGCTGCCGTCTGTGCAGGCAATGCCGCGACCGTTGTCATGCGTCTGGGTACGCACGACGAGGCGATGGATGCCATCGCTCATGCCGACGAGATCATGGAGCTGTTTCTGGAAAGCTACAACGACGACGGCTGCTGTCTGGAAGGTCCCCTTTACTGGAGCTACGGCTTTGGCTACTTCTGCTTCTACGCCGACATGGCACGGGATTACACCAACGGTGCCGTCAACTGGTTTACCAATCCCAAGGTGCGCACCATCGCGGAATTCCGCAACAAATTCTATCTCAAGGATCAGTACGTCATCCCCTTCGCCGACTCTTCCCATGAGCTGACGCATCACACCGGCCTTGCGCATTTTCTCGCCCAGGAATATGAGACGGTTCGCGTTCCCGATGAGCGTTTTGAGCTGTGCTTCGACGATGATCCCCGGCACCGTTTCTTTGACCTGCTGCGGGACTTCTACTGGTACGATGAGACCCTCACCCCGGATTCTCAGGCAAGCGACGCCGCCTACGATCTGCCCGATGCGCAGTGGTTTATCCGCAAGCATAACGGGCTGTGCTTCGTCGCCAAGGGCGGACACAACGGCGAACCGCACAATCACATCGACGTGGGCAGCTTCATCCTCTTTGATAACGGCAGCTTCATCCTTGACGATCTGGGCTGGCCGGAATACACCAAGACCTACTTTGGTTCCACCCGTGACGCTCACCTCTGCGCAGGCGCTCACGGCCACAGCATACCCACCGTTGAAAATCATGCGCAGCTGAGAGGACGCGTTCATGCGGGCAAGTGTATCTCCATGACGCCCGAACACTTTGAGCTTGATCTCACCGGCACGTATGAACTTCCCGGCGTCGGCGTCATTCGCGCCTTCGACTTTGACGGCGGGCAGCTTCGCATCACCGACACCTTCACCGGCTGCTGTGGAAAAGAGCTCCGGGAACGTTTTGTCACACGCTTTGAGCCGGTTCGGGAGAGCAACTGCGTCAGCATCAAAGACTGGACGCTCACCTGTGATACGCCCTGCACCGTCGAAGTCAGCTCCGACACCTTTGAACCCCGTCTGAGCGTTGTCAAACAGAACATGAAGCCTGTGGAAACCGCATACCTGATGGATTTCGTCTTTACACCGGGAAGCGATACCTGCAGCGTCACCTTTACCCTGCGCAGGTGTGACGCCTGCGACATGTGACACCCCCCGGAAATTCATCCGCAGAATTTTGAGGGGGATGGCGGCGCCATCTCTGCGGGCGCAATCCATTCACCGAGGCTGCCATTTCTGCGGGCGCAATGCATTCACCAAGGCTGCATTCTTCTGCGGGCGGTCATAAATGCCCGCCCGTACAATGGTGCCGAGAATGATAAAGCTGCGCCGCAGAGAATCCCCTGATTGGAGCATTCTTTCAGGCATCCATCACCGGATAATGCAATCTATTATGGAAGAAAATATCCAAATATTGCCCAAGGATTGGATTTATCTCATTTAATCCAGGGAATATCGGCATAATTCTCTTTCAATAATGAATTATTTATCCCGTGACATAGGCTTTGAGGAAAAAATATCTCAAAGAGCCTTTGCGGCGGACGTGTGATGCGATCTGCACCATTGTACGGGCGGGCATTTATGACCGCCCGCTACCTATGAGATAGCGCTGCCTCGGATAATCGCCGCTGCCTATGAGATGGCGCCGCCCCGGATAATCGCCGCCTATGAGATGGCACCGCCTATGAGATAGCGCCGTCCCTGATAATCGCACCCCTCCCATGTGACGCCTGCTACATGTGACACCCCCCGGAAATTCATCCGCAGAATTTTTTCCGGAAGAACAGCATCCTGTTCATTTATCAATATCCCATCAAAGGAGAACATATCATGAAAGACCTCAGCTTTCTGACCGGCAGCTATGACAAAGGCATCGAGCGCATCAATTCAATCGGCGCTCCCATCAACTTTCTCTTCATCACCGATGCCCACAACCGGATGATCGAGTATGCCGTGGCCGAAAAGATCGTCCCCGGCCCCAAGTGGGAGCTTGCAGTCGATCATATCAACTCCATGCAGTATATCATCGACCGCTGCCCGGGCATTCAGTGCGTGATCTCCGGCGGCGATATGGGCAATGACTATGATGAGAGCACGGAAAAGTACCTCTTCTCCCTGCAGGAAGTGGCCGATGCCCTCCACAGTCTCTCCGTTCCCGCCTACTGCATCACCGGCAACCATGACGATGGTATCGGCGTTACCGTTATGAAAAACCTTGATCCCGGGGAGCATGTTCTCCTTCCCAGAGATTTTCACCGGATGTTCCAGCGCAATATCGACCGGGATGTGAACTATTTCTATATCGACTTCCCCGGTTATCGCTTCGTGTTCCTCGATACCTCGGATAAAGTCTATCTTCGGGATGAAAAGGGCAATTATCCCTTCCAGTGGCAGCTTGAAGTCGGCGATGCCCAGATCAAGTGGTTCCGCGAAGAGGCCACGGCCACCGATTCCCGCATCATCGTGTTCTCCCACAACCCTGTTCACAATGCAGGCATCCTCGGCACCGAAGGCCGCCCCCTCATCAAGCCCTACGATGATATGCTGCGCGGCCCCATGCTCTACCACTTCATGAAAACCAATCCCAAAGTAATTGCCAACATCTCCGGTCATGTTCACTACGATAACATTGTCTATCAGGATGACAGTCTCCTTGCCATCACCTCTCTTTGCTCCTGTGCCCAGGAATGGACCGCTTCCGTTCCCCGCCGTGAACCCGGCACCATAACCGAAACCGCCTTTGACGTGTTCTCC
Organism: Oscillospiraceae bacterium; assembly: GCA_015067675.1. Taxonomy (GTDB): domain Bacteria; phylum Bacillota; class Clostridia; order Oscillospirales; family QAMX01; genus SIG502. The sequence continues at coordinate 3,681 of SVMB01000070.1, read as the reverse complement.
ATCAAGGATGATCTGATCTACATCACCCGATTCGGCGCCGGTGAAAACCGAATCGCCGCGATCGAGCGGGACAAGGCGAAAAAGTAATCTTTTCATTATTCACGCATCAGGAGGACTGCAATGCCAGAGTATGATCTGCTGATGGAGTTAAATCGAAAGGAAGTCTTCGGTGAAGAAATATCTGATGCCGAAAAGAGCTCCGCAATCTCTGCTTTTCTTGGCTGTAGGCTTTCTGCCGATGAAGTCCGTGCTTTCAGGCAGAGAATGCATATAAATCCGACTTCCGACCGGCTGTATCCCTACTTTTTTCTTCCTCCCTTCGATTCCGGAAAGAAGCGGCGGCTCATCCAGGGCTATCTGCCCAAAACCACCCTTCTGTATGCAAACCACTACGAGCTTGAAATCCTCCGCCTGCTGTCTTGCTATGCGCCGGATCATCCGTCGGCAAAAGAAATGCTGAATGCCACTCTGAACAGGCTGCAGGATGCGGGATTTGGTACTTCACGCACGCAAAACGAGGAGATGGCCGTCGGAATCTGCGTGCTGCGGCTGCTGGCTGCTGCACGACCCGATTATACCGATTGGTTAAACCGCCTACTTGTGCCTCTGGGTGAGCTGTTTTTATCCTTTGGCCCCGGTCAGGCCGCCGTACAGCAAGGCATTCCCGTCTTTTACCTGCTCATGGCCTTCAAGGATATCAACAATGAATACACCGGTTGGCTTCTTAACACGCAAAAGAACTGGCTGCTCAACCTTCTGCGCCGCGGCTGGATCACCGGCACGCTCTCAAACGGCAAACTGTCAGAGGCCGATACCTTCAACGTGATGTACAAGCATATCATCCGAAATGCCCTTGCCACCCTGCCTGAATTTGATGGTATTGAGCGGCATGAGATCTACGTTAACCCACAGGATAACCGCTGCTACTGCCATATCTGACACGGAAAGCCTTCGTATGACCAACATACGGAGGCTTTCCGTTATTGTTCGCCATATATGTCCGATTTAACCCACAGCCGCGATCGAGCGCGATAAGAAGTAAGACCGGGGTATTTCGCCGCGAAATCCCACCCCGCGAGCCCTCTCCGTCATTGGAACACTTGTGTTCCAATGACACCTCTCCCAGAGGGAGAGGCAAGACACAAACTGATAGAGGACGCTTGGTTCATACCTTGGCTCCCCCTCCGGGGGAGCTGGCATGGGAATGCGAAGCGTTCACATGACTGAGAGGGCATCCCCCCGCAAAAATTCTGCGGATGAATTTCCGGGGGGTGTCACATGTCACAGGCGTCACATGGAGGGGTGATTATCCGGGGCGGCGCTATCTCATAGGTAGCGGAGCGGTCCGTGAACGCAAAGCGTTCACGAAAATGCCCGCCCGCTACCCCGGATGACCGCCACCCGCCCCGGGATTTCGCCATCCCCCACCCCGCAAAATTCTGCGGATGAATTTCCGGGGGGTGTCATTGGAACATAAATGTTCCAATGTCGCATGCGTCACATCCCGGGCATACAGAAAGGGCCTGTTGTAAAAAACTTACAACAGGCCCTTTTCATACAAACTTACCGGCAGAACGCATCCAGCGCCGCGGTATCGAGCTTATCCCAGTCTTTCAGGAAAGCCGCCAGCGCCGCCGCGATCACCTTCACGCCGCCGACGGAGTTGGACTCAATGTTGAGCGGCAGCAGCGGATCGTGCAGGCTCAGACGCAGCAGGAACCAGCCGTCGCCGTGGGCGGCATCGAGGTTCACGCGCACGCCCTCGTAATTGGAATCGGCAAGACTCCAGCCATCCTGCGCCGCCGCATAGGCTTCCAGCGCATCGATCACGCTCTGACCGTAGGTCTTGAAATCCTCCTCGAGGATGTTCATGCGAAATTCCTTGCCCTCGGCAGGCTCTTCCAGGTCGGCAATCAGGCTCTCCAACGTGTAACCCATCTTACGGCCCCGGGCAAGCTCGATGAGCAGCTTGGTAACGAGGTATGCGCCGTCGTCGAGGAAGTAATTTTCTTTCAGCGCACCGTGACCGGAGGTCTCGATGGCCAGCTGGCTGTCCTGACCGAGACCGTTCAGACGAATGGACTCGTTGATCACATTGCGGTAGCCGCGTTTGAAGCGATGATGCACGCCGCCCTTTGCCGCGATGAACTTGGCCAGACCCGTGGAGGTGATGGAGTCGGTGACGATGGTGGTGCCGGGATGCTCACGCAGGAGAATGGCCGCAAGCATGGCGATGATCCGGTTGCGGTTGAGCTCGGAGCCGTCGGAGAGTACGGCACCCGCGCGGTCAACGTCGGTATCGAAGATGATGCCCAGGTCGGCACCGGTCTCACGGACGGCTTCGGTGATGCTCTTCATCGCGTCTGCATCTTCCGGGTTCGGGATATGGTTGGGGAAGCTGCCGTCAGGCTCCAGGAAGCGGCTGCCGCAGGTGCAGGCGCCCAGAGGCTCGAGCACCTTATCCACGTAGAAGCCGCCGGCGCCGTTACCGGCATCCACGACGATGCGCATACCGGAAAGAGGCTTTTCCTCGCCGGTGGCCCTGCGGATTTTGTCTGCCAGAATGGCAGAATAGGTATCCATGAACTCACCGGTGACAATGGAAGCTGCGGGCATACCGGTGGCGTCGTCGGAACCGGCAAGCGTAAGGATTTCCTTGATATCAGAGGATTCCAGACCGCCGTCAGGGGTGAAGAACTTAAAGCCGTTGCGGTTGAAGGGCAGATGGGACGCGGTGATCATCACCGTGCCGTCAAATGCATACCCTTCGGTCACGCAGGCCATGAACATGGCAGGGGTGGACGCCATGCCGAAATCGGTAACGGCAAGACCGGACGCCGCAAGCGCATCACAAAGCCAGGATGAAAGCTGCGGACCGGACAGGCGGGAGTCACGGCCGACCGCCACCCGGATACCGGCGGACTTGCCGGTCTTTTTCATGAGCCAGAGTGCAAAGCCGCGGGCGATATCCCGGGTCGCTTTCTCGGTGAGATTGACGGACTGACCGGGCACACCCTCAAGGGCCACGCCGCGAATATCAGAACCGTTGCGAAGCTTGGAATAATCCATCATCGTAACCTCCTGTGAAGAGATTTATATTGAACTGTTTTTGCCTTCTGTGTTAAAATGAAACTGCAAGTATCAAAAGAGACGGAGGAACAGCCAATGCAGCCCACAGTGTTTCCCACCCTCATAACCGAAGAAAAAATGCTCTCCCTCGGCGTGACCGCCTGCGCAGCGATCTCCACGCGGGAGGTTGTCTTTTCATCGGAAGTCCGCGACATCTGCGCCGGCGGCTCCTGCCGCAGATATGGCACCACCTGGGCCTGTCCCCCCGCCGTGGGCAGCTTCGATGACTGCCGGAACCGGATTTTATCCTATGACACGGCTCTGATCTTTGCTGCGCGCTATGAGCTGGAGGATTCCTTCGACTATGAGGGCATGGTACAGGCTCACGGGGATTTCAAGGCGCTCTGCGACCGGATATGGGAGCATCTGGAACCGCCGTATCTGATGCTGGGCAATGAAGGCTGCATCCGCTGCGGGATGTGCACCTACCCGACCGAGCCCTGCCGGTTTCCGGAGAAGCTTTTTCCGTCGCTGGAAGGATACGGCGTTCTCGTGGGACAGACGGCGAAGAAAGCAGGCATCCCCTACCACTTCGGGCCCGATACGGTGGCC
>SVMB01000069.1 GCA_015067675.1 Oscillospiraceae bacterium | reverse complement strand
CCCCGGCATCGAGACGCCTGTCAGAAAACTCTCCGGCGGCAACGTCCAGAAGGTTCTGGTCGGCCGCGAGATCGCCTCGGCTCCCAAGGTTCTGCTTACCGCCTATGCCGTGCGCGGCCTTGATATCAACTCTTCCCACACGATTTACGACCTGATCAATCAGCAGAAGCAGAAGGGCGTCGCCGTTATCTATGTCGGCGAGGACCTGGACGTTCTTCTGGAGCTTTGCGACCGTATCCTGGTGCTCTGTGCAGGCAAGGTGAGCGGCATCGTCCCCGGCAGAGGCGCAAAGAAGCGTGATGTTGGTATGATGATGACCCGTCTTGGAGGAAACGCCAATGAATAAGACCAGACAGCCTCTTTTCCATATTGTCAAACGCGGTGAGACACCGTGGTATTTCGGCTGGGGAGTCAGAGCAATCTCCATCGTGCTTGCTCTTCTCTGCTGCGGCCTGATCACCACCCTTGTCACCGGTGAAAATCCCTTTCAGTTCTTCGCCACCGTCATCGACGGCTCCTTTGGTTCCAGCCGCAAGTTCATGGTTCTTCTTCAGAACACCGCGATGCTGCTGTGCATCGCGCTTGCGCTGACGCCCGCGTTCAAGATGCGCTTCTGGAACATCGGCGGCGAGGGCCAGGCGCTTGCCGGCGCTCTTGCCGCTGCCGCCTGCATGATCCTGATGAAGGATCTGCCCAACCTGGTGGTCATCCCCTGCATGGTCGTCACAAGCCTTCTCGCCGGCGCCGTCTGGGGTGCCGTCCCCGCCTTATTCAAGGCAAAGTTCGGCACCAACGAGACCCTCTTCACCCTCATGATGAACTATGTAGCGACCCAGATCGTCGCCTACTTCTCCGTCGTGTGGGAAAACCCCAAGGGTTCCGGCAGCATCGGTGTTATTAACCCGATTTCCAAAATCGGTTGGTTCCCCGATCTTTTCGGTTCCAAATACGCGCTGAACATCATCATCGTCGTTCTCGTGACCGTCGGTATGTTCATCTACCTCAACTACACCAAGCACGGCTATGAAATCTCGGTTGTCGGTGAGAGTGAACGCACCGCAAGATACATCGGCATCAAGGTTGAGAAAATCGTGATCCGCACCATGCTGATCTCCGGTGCCATCTGCGGTCTTGCCGGTCTTCTGCTGGTTGGCGGCACCAACCACACCCTCAACTCCGCCATCGTTGACGGCAGAGGCTTCACCGCCGTCATGGTCTCCTGGCTTGCCAAATTCAATCCCATCTGGATGGTTCTCACCAGCTTCCTCCTGGTATTTCTCCAGCGAGGCGCCGGAGAAATCGCCACCGACTTCGGCCTCAACGCCTCCTTCGGCGATATTCTCACCGGTGTCATCCTCTTCTTCATCATCGGCGGCGAGTTTTTCATCACCTACAAGCTCAGCCTGACCAAGTCATCTAAAAAGGAGGAAAAGTAACCATGTTTGAAGCCATTCTTTCTTTCCTCCCCCGTGCCATCGCTCAGGGTATCCCGCTTCTCTACGGTTCCACCGGTGAAATCGTCACCCAGAAGTCGGGCAACATGAACCTGGGTATTCCCGGCGTCATGTACGTCGGCGGTATCTGCGGCGTTATCGGTGCTTTTCTGTACGAGCAGAGCCTCCCCTCTCCCGATGCCATCAATTCCTTCCTGGCAGTGCTGATTCCGACGCTCTTCTGCCTGCTGGGCTCTCTTCTGATGGGACTTCTCTTCTGCTTCCTCACCGTCACTCTCCGCGCCAATCAGAACGTTACCGGTCTTGCCATGACCACCTTCGGCGTCGGCTTCGGTAACTTCTTCGGCGGTTCTCTGGTCAAGCTCTCCGGTGCTGATATGCCCTTCCTCGCGCTCTCTGCCACCTCCAACTGTTTTAAGGTGACGCTGCCCTTCGCAGACAAGCTGGGCGTTTTCGGCGATCTGGTGTTTGGTTACAGCTTCCTTGTGTATCTCGCCATTGCCATCGCCCTCATCGCGTCCTTCCTCATCAACCGCACCCGCACCGGTCTCCACCTCAGAGCGGTCGGCGAAAATCCCAACACCGCGGATGCAGCCGGTATCAACGTCAATCTCTACAAATATCTGGCCACCTGCATCGGCTGTATGATCGCGGGTCTCGGCGGTCTTTACTACGTCATGGACTATGCAGGCGGTATCTGGGCCAACAACGCCTTCGGCGACCGCGGCTGGCTTGCCATCGCCCTCGTCATCTTCACCATCTGGCGTCCCAACGTGGGTGTTCTGGCCTCCTTCCTCTTCGGCGGCCTCTACATTCTCCATATGTACATCCCCTCCGGCATGAACCTCGCCGTCAAGGAACTGTACAAGATGCTGCCCTATGTGGTTACCATCATCGTTCTGATCATCTCCTCTCTGCGAAACCAGAGAGACAAGCAGCCGCCTCAATCTCTTGGTCTGCCCTACTTCAGAGAAGACCGATAACGGCTGTATCCTGCGCAGAACCGTAAAGAACAGTCTACCTACACACAAGTATCGGAGGGATACGTAATGAATTTTCTGGAAGAACGCATTCTGAAAGACGGTATTGTCAAGCCCAACAACGTCCTGAAGGTTGACAGCTTTCTCAATCATCAGATGGATATTTCTCTGATGGAAGAAATCGGGCGGGAATTTCACCGCCGTTTCGGCGACAAGAACATCACCAAGGTTCTGACGATCGAAGCCTCCGGCATCGGCATTGCCTGCTTCGTAGCCCGGGAATTTGGCGTCCCGATGGTGTTTGCCAAGAAGTCTCATTCGATCAACATCGACAGTGAGGTCTACACGGCTGAGGTTGAATCTTTCACCCACAAGAACAAGAACAACATCATCGTTTCCAGGAAGTTCCTGAATCAGGACGACCACATTCTCATCATCGATGACTTCCTGGCCAACGGCTGCGCCCTGCAGGGTCTCATTGCCATTTCCAAGGCTGCCGGAGCCAGCGTCGAAGGTATTGGTATCGTGATCGAAAAAGGTTTCCAGATCGGCGGACAGGTGATCCGCAATCTGGGTATCCAGCTTGAGTCCCTGGCCATCATCGATGCGATGGATTCCGATACCGGATCCATCACCTTCCGTGAGCAATAACCGGATATCCCGCCAATCCGAACCGTGCAACCCACTATCCCCGGGAGAGATATAAGCTCCCGGGGATTGCTTTTGGTATCATCCGAAAGAACCTCTGATCAGACGCCAGAAAACATACAGCACCCTCGTATCCTTGCCATTTGTCGGGCTGTAAAAATGAGAATATTTTGGCAGATCGCCGATGACAAAAATCACTTTCCCTCTTTACCTTTCCATCTTCCGGGTATATAATGGTAGTTGTCGGTTTTCCGGCCAATACATATCGGACACCATCGGAGGAAGCCCCATGCTCATCATTTTTGAACAGGTATTCACGCTTTTCGCCTTTGCTCTTGCAGGTTATGCCCTGAGCAAGTTTCGCATCGTCAAATCCGATCATACCCAGATTCTCTCCGGCATTCTGGTCTACGTGTTCTCCACCTGCAACGTTTTCAAGACCTTCGTTGCCAACTTCACCGTCGAGTATATTAGCCAGCGCTGGTATCTCATTCTGGTCTCCGCGATCGTTCTGGTGATCCTGGCCGTCGCCGCCCGCTTCGGCTCGACCCTCTTCGCCAAAGAAAAATACGTACGTCAGAGCTATGAGTACACCCTCGTCGTCCCCAATTACGGCTACGTTGGCTACGCACTGTGCGAGAGCCTGCTGGGTCTGGCCGCGCTGCTGGACATGGTCATCTTCGCCCTGCCGCTGACCGCATACGTGTACATGAAGGGCTATCCGATGCTCACCAAGAGCGGAATGTCCCTGAAAAAGCTGTTCAACGCCAATATCATCGCCATGCTCATCGGCGCGGTGATTGGCCTGTCCGGTATCCGGATGCCGGAGCTTGTCATGAACATTGCCGAGAAGTCCTCATCCTGCATGGGTCCTGTGAGCATGCTGCTCATGGGTATCACGATCTCTGAGTTTGACCTGATCAAGCTTGTCAACGACAAGAAGGTCTACATCACCTCCATCCTGCGTCTGGTGGTGATCCCGATTCTCGTGGGCTTTGCCCTCAAGCCTTTCTGCCCGCTTGAGGTTGTGCAGATCGCGGTGCTGCTCTACGCCATGCCCTGCGGCCTGAACACCATCGTCTTCCCCAAGCTCGTCGGTGAGCGCTGCGAACTGGGTGCAAGCTGGGCAACCGTCTCCAACATCCTCGCCTGCGCCACAATCCCCATGGTTCTGGCGCTGTTCGGAATAGGTTAAAGAAAACAAAGAAAGGTGATGAACATAAATAAGTTATATTTTAGACTCCACACAGACATTTAATATGCCACTGTGTGCCGAACATCCCGTAACAGAAGAATTTTTGTCCAATTACACCTACGGAAGAAAATGGAATATTTCATATAATGCAAAAGGTAACTGCATTACTGTCGGGAATTATACCGAAGCTGATTTATGCCGGAGTGGCATCCTATGGCACAAACAAGGAAAACCTTGACGATGTATACAGATTTTATTGTGCAGATGTGGCAAGAAAAGCAATGCCGGCACACGGTGAATATGAAAAATGCGGTTGGTCAGAACAAATGATAGGACCGGGATTATAATATAGGTTTTGTCAGCGATTTGTTTGCAGGCATGTGAACTAATGCAGGTGCAGGATCTGCATTGTTTTTCAACTGCTTTGTCCCTGGTGATATCAGTGTTTTCTGTTTTACTCATCAAGTAAAAAAAGCGTGTTTTGGCAACCTTTCTGTTGCAAAACACGCTTTTTCTCATATATTACGCCTCACACAGCCCGTTTTTATCCTGTATGAGAGATTGTGACTGCCCTGACCGGCGTTTTCAGCCGGTCAGGGCAATATCCTCACTTGTGATTGGGCAGCCATGCACCGGCGGCTGCCAGCTTATCCTGCAGGCAGTGAATATCCACACGGCGGATATCCTGCTCGCCTTCGGCTGCGATGGCTGCGGCCATACCCGCCGCCATACCGGTGATGTAGCAGCCCGGCATTACGCGGATGGAGCTCTGCATCTTCTGGTCGGTGGACACGCAGCGTCCTGCAACCAGAACGTTGGACAGCTTCTGCGGGCAGAGGCAGCGGTAGGGAATTGAATAGCTCTCGCCGCGCTTCAGATGCATCGACGTGTGTTCCGCCAGGAACTTTCTGTAGTTCTCACGGCCCGGATCGGGATGAATATCGATGGGATAGGAGTAGCGGCCGATCTCGTCGTCGAAATACGAGTCTGCGCGGAAGTCGTTGACGCCCAGCACATAGTCGCCCATGACACGGCGGCTCTCACGTACGCCAAGGTAGGAACCGGAGGAAACGATGGTGGCGTTTTCGTAGCCGCCGCCCATGTATTCCCGGTAGAATTTCTCAAATTCGGGCATGATCTTGCGTCCCAGCACCATGGCTTCGGTCAGGGAACGCTCGTCGGTGGCGTCGACACCGAAGCAGTGGCCGATGTTGCCGCCGCCCATGTGCTCGCCGGTACGCCAGATACCGGAAAGGTGATAGTCCTCCTGGGTGAACACGCCGTCATTCATTGCCCGAACGACGGTCTCAAACTTTTCCTCGCGGGTAGGATGCGGAATCGTATCCCAGTCGATATCAGCCCACATGGAGCAGACCGTGGAGGGCATCATGTGGCCGGTCGCATCGCCCAGCTCCACCGGCGCACCGCCCCAGGCACAGATATCACCGTCACCGGTGCCGTCCACGAACACCTTCGCCTTCACCGCGTACATGCCGCTCTTGGCAGCCACGATAACGGCGTCAATACCGCCGTCACGGGTGATCACATCGGCCACGGTTGCGTGGAACAGGAAGTCCGCACCCGATTCGGTGACCATTTCATCATAGGCACGCTTGAGCACCTCGGGACGAATGCCCATGGCAAGCTCCGGTATGCAGACACGGCGAAACACTTCCCGACCAATCCCGCCGGCCATGAAATCCACACCGTTGCCAAACTGCATGAACGCCGGCACCAGCGCAGCGGTACCGCCGCCGCCGAAAAATCCCTGAGATTCCAGAATCATCACCTTTGCACCGGCGCGTGCTGCTGTGATACCCGCAGCAACGCCTGCCGGGCCGCCGCCAACCACGCACACATCCACATCATAACGCACGGGCATCTGTTTTGCGTAGACATAGCTTTCCATATCGTTACCTCCTTGAGCGTTCGTACAGCTTTACGCTTACTGATGGTTGGGAAGCCATGCACCGGCGGCTGCCAGCTTATCCTGCAGAGAGGCAATGTCCACACGGCGGATATCCTGTTCGCCCTCCGCCGCCATAGCCGCTGCCATACCCGCCGCCATGCCGGTGATGTAGCAGCCCGGCATCACACGGATAGAGCTCTGCATCTTCTGGTCGGTGGACACGCAGCGTCCTGCAACCAGCACGTTGGACAGCTTCTGCGGGCAGAGGCAGCGATACGGAATCGAATAGCTCTCGCCGCGATTCAGATGCATTGAGGTATGTTCCTTGAGGAACTTTTCGTAGCCCGCACGACCGGGGTCGGCGTGGATATCAATGGGATAGGAGTAACGGCCGATCTCGTCGTCGAAGTAAGAGTCGGCTCTGAAGTCGCCGACACCCAGCACGTAGTCGCCCATGATGCGGCGGCTCTCGCGCACACCGAGGTAGGACGCTGAGGACACTACCACGGCATTCTCATAACCGGAGCCCATATACTCATGGTAGAAGCGCTCATATTCGGGCAGAATCCGGCGTCCCAGCACCATGGCATCGGTGAGGGAACGCTCGTCGGTGGCGTTGACGTTGTAGCAGTGACCGATGTTGCCGCCGCCCATGTGCTCGCCGGTGCGCCACATGCCGGGCAGGTGGTAGTCCTCCTGCGTGAAAACGCCCTTCTCCCAGGCGTCGCAGATCAGCTCAAACTTCTTCGGATGCGAATGCACAGCATGTTCCCAGTCGATGTCGGCCCACATGGAGCACAGCGTCGAGGGCATCACATGACCATTGGCATCACCCAGCTCAAACGGCGCACCGCCCCAGGCGCAGATATCGCCGTCACCGGTGCCGTCCACAAATACCTTCGCCTTTACGGCATACACGCCGCTCTTGGCAGCAACCACAACTGCGTCAATGCCGCCGTCGCGGGTAATCACATCGGCCACGGTGGCATGAAACAGGAAGTCAATGCCCGCCTCGGTCACCATCTCGTCATAAGCACGCTTGAGCACCTCGGGACGGATGCTCAGCGCAAGCTCCGGGATGCAGACACGACGGAAAACCTCGTAGCCGATGCCGCCTGCCATAAAGTCCACGCCGTTTGAGAAGTTCATGAACGCGGGCACCAGCGCCGCGGTACCTCCGCCGCCAAAAAAGCCCTGAGATTCCAGAATCATCACCTTAGCGCCCGCTCGTGCGGCAGTGACACCGGCCGCAACACCGGCAGGACCTCCGCCCACGACACACACGTCCACATCATAGCGCACGGGAAGCTGTCGAGAATATACATAATTTTCCATACCGTTCTCCTCCTGTTATTTCAATGACGCCGCATTATGACAGTTTGCGCGAAAAAAATGCGGTGCGGCAGTTGTAAGCCGACATTGTATCCGTTATAATTATAGGGAACCGGTAGACCTTTGTCAACAAAGGCTCCGGACAATTTGGAATTTTCCGCACAGATTTCAAATCTTTCAGCACAAAATAAAGAAGAGGTGTTCATATGCGCGAAGAAGAAAAAATCAAGGCAGGCATTCTGTTCAACCCCGGTGATCCCGAGCTCAAGGCCATCAAGCTGCGCACCCACAAGCTCAACCAGGATTATAACCGTCTCTACGAGGACGAGGTTGATGAGCGAAACCGCATCCTCCGCGAGATTCTGGGCGGAATCGGTGAGGGGACCTTCCTGCAGGGACCGATCACCTTCCATTACGGACGTCACACGACCATCGGCGACCGGGTTTTCATCAACTTCAACTTCACCGTCCAGGACGATGCCGAGGTTACCATCGGTTCTGACTGCAACTTCGGCCCCAATGTGACCATCGTCACGCCGGTTCACCCGATGCTCCCCGACGAACGCAAACGGATGCTGGATGCTGAGGGCAACGTGAAGCGTTTCTGCTATGCAAAGCCGGTGAAGATCGGTTCCGACTGCTGGTTTGGCGCCAACGTCGTGGTATGCCCCGGCGTGACCATCGGCGACAACTGCGTCATCGGCGCCGGCGCCGTTGTCACCCGTGACATCCCCTCCGGCGTGTTTGCCGCAGGCAACCCCTGCCGGGTCATCCGTGAGCTGACCGAGCAGGACAGCATGAAATACAAGCCCGAGGTATTGGCGGATAATCGGGTAATCGAAGAGTAAAAAGGGGGATTTTCCCCACAGACGCTCGTTTTTCATCACAAATCCAGACAAATACCAAAGGGAGCTGTCAGACTGCTGACAGCTCCCTTTTTCCACTTATATTATAGCATATTTTCCAACTTTTTTCAAGACTTGTAATGCACAGAAAAAGCCCTTATAATACACATACGCTCTGCAGGGCAAACCGAATTTTGAAAGGAGTCGTGTTTCTATGCGTAAACTGCGTGTGCTCCCGTACGTTCTCCGAATCCTCTGGGAAGCAGACAGGTGGTCTCTTTGCGTACTTCTGACAGCAAACATCGCGGCCTGCGTCCTGCCGTTGGTATGCTCCCGGCTCATCGCCGCGATCGTATCCCTCTTTTCCGGCGGTGCACCGGACGCTGCCCTCATCTTCCGCACGCTCTCGCTGTATGTTGGGCTCCATCTGCTCACGCAAGTACTCTCCCCGGTTCAGGAATACGTTCATCAGCGTTATCTGGACCGCATCGGCGCCGCATGCGATACGCTTCTCTATGAAAAAATCGCCTCATTTCCCGGTATCGAGTGCTTTGAAGATGCCGTCTTCCACAATCGTCTTGTACGTGCCAGAGACGGCGGCGGCATGCGCTTTCTCTCCGTCATCGATATGTTCTGCGCAATTCTTTCCGGCCTCATCACTATTACGCTGTCCGCCTGCTATCTGATACAGATCCAGTGGTTCATCGCCGTCATCGCGCTTACGGCACTTCTCCCCGGCACCATCTACAACTTCTGGGCAGCCTACCATCGTCAGGATCTCTACCGCTCCCAGTCTGAGTCCTCTCGTAAGCTGAAGCACTATGGCGCGCTGTTCACAGATCCTGCCTATGCCCGTGAAATGCGAGTTCTGCGTCTGGGAAGCTTCGTGCTGGACAAGTATCGAACCCTTTTTAATACGGAGTTTCGCCGCATCAACCGTATCCGCACCCATCAGTCGGTCATCGGTATCGTTTGTACATTTGTCAGCGGCCTTCTCGGCGGCGCAGCCCTCTTTCTCTATATCTATCGTGCCGTTACCCATACAGCCGATGCCGGCAGCGTCGTGCTCTACATCTCCCTGCTGCCGCAGTTTGTCAACGGCGTGCGCGCCGTCATCAACGGCGTTGTACAGCTGAAAAACAACAGCTACTACGTACGCAACTTCGTCGATTTTCTCGAGTGTGAGCCCTCACCGAGGCCCATTCCCACCCACACCCTTTCCGAACCCATACGCAGCATCTGCTTTGAAGGCGTCTCCTTTCGCTATCCCCATTCCGGGCAGTATGCACTCCGGGACGTGTCGTTTCATGCTGCCTCCCCGGGGCTCATCGCCATCGTCGGCGAAAACGGTTCCGGCAAGAGCACCCTTGTAAAGCTGCTGCTCAGTCTGTTTACTGCTGAAAGCGGTAACATCCTTGTCAACGGCTGCGACATATGCGAGTTTGACCTGAAAAGCTATCACGCGCGCCTGTCTGCAGTTTTTCAGAGTCCTGCGCGCTTTTCCTTCACCATTGCCGAAAACATCCGCATTGCAGACGTTACCCGCGCTATCACAGATGAAGAAATCCGCGCCGCCTGTGAAGTTGCGGATGCCGCAGAACCGGTGGAAAAGATGCCCGACGGCTACAACAGCATACTGGGCAAGCAGTTTTCCGGCGGTGTTGAGGTATCCGACGGACAGTGGCAGAAGCTGTCATTGGCTCGTGCCCTGTGTTCCAATGCGGATATGCTGGTATTTGACGAGGCCAGCGCCGATCTTGACCCCAAGGCTGAGTTCAATTTCTACCAACGCATCCGTACCTATTCCCATGACAAGCTTACCTTCTACATCACCCACAGGCTTTCCGGCACCGTTGATGCCGATCTAATCCTTGTCATGGATCACGGACGGCTTGTGCAGGCCGGAACGCATCGGGAACTGATGGCCCGGGAGGGAAAATACCGCGAGCTGTACAGCATGCAGGCTTCCGGATACGAAAGCAGGTAGTCTTCCTCCGCACCCCTTCCCCGCCTCCTGCATACCATGGTCATGGGGACCTTACGTCCCCATGAAGGATATTTTCCAGACACAAAGAGCACTGCAGTTCAATATACTGCCGTGCTCTTTTTCCATATATATTATACCATTTTTCTGCGCAGATTTCAAGACTTGTACTATTCTGGCTCATCTGCTACAATATCCATACCCTAAATCAACTACATGGAGGTTCTGTATGGATCATTTTCTGTATCACGGCTCTCATACGCCCAGCATTTCGACTCTGGAACCCCGCTCCAGACTGCACGACTCTGATTTACGAGTTATCTATCTCACTGCAAACATTCCCTATGCCCTTCTGTATATCTGGGACAGTTTTCACAACGAGTATGACCGCAAGTACGTTACCGGCTGGATCAAAAACGGAATAACCTATTATGAAGAACAATTTCCCAATCAGCTTCAGTCCTTTTACGGCAATGTCAGCGGATCTCTGTATTTGGCCGCCGATACCGAACAATTTCATGAGCTGGATACACATGAACTGATGTTCTACAGTACCCAAAAGATTCCCGTCGTTCAGGAAATTCATATTCAGGATGTTTACCAGGAATTACTGCGATACGAGCGGGAAGGATATATCCATATTCTTCGCTACAATGATGCCACCCCCCAACGTCAGAACGAACTGATCAGACTTATTGCAGAAGCCTCTATTATCAAAGGAAACTTGACTAAATCCGATTCACCACGCGCCAGATTCTTTCAAAAACACTTTACTTCTGCATGGGAATACGCACAACGATGTACCCAATAAACCAGATTCTCCCCTCTCACCCATTTCTTTTCTTCTGCATACCATGGTCATGGGGACCTTACGTCCCCATGAAAGGAGGAGCACTGTGGATAACAGGAGAAAACCGCCCATGCGCTCCGGCATGCGCATGGATACTTGCCCCGGCGGCCGCATGACCCCCTACGCTGAAAACCGTCCGGAGCTTCTTCCCGAGACTGACGCAGATCATCCCTGCGCCGAGCGTCCCGACTGCATGGTTCTTGCCATGGCCTACGTACCCATGCAGAAGTTCGAGGAGCTCTACAATCCCGAGGTCGGCTTTGACCGCGGCACCGTTTTCCGCGCACTCGACCTGCCCTATTTGGGCGTACCGCTGGACGACGAGGAGGGCTGCTGCCATGACTGACAACCGTGCCAAAATGCTGCGCCGCGTGCAGGCCGCCCACTTTGCAGCCCACGAGGCCATGCTGTTTCTGGATACCCATCCGCATGACGAAGAGGCGCTGGCCTATTTCAAGCGCTGGCGCGACACTGCTTCCGAGGCCGCCGCGGCATACGAGGCCAGATTCGGTCCGCTCAAGGCGTCCTCTGCCGAATCCTGCTGGGACTGGGTAAATAACCCCTGGCCGTGGGAATATGAAGCCAACGCATAAGGGGGGAATCAAAGAATGTGGCAGTATGAAAAGAAGCTCCAGTACCCGGTAAAGATCAAGAATCCCAACCCCGCGCTTGCCCGCTGCGTGATCACGCAGTTCGGCGGCCCTGACGGTGAGCTGGGCGCCGCCAACCGCTATCTCAGCCAGCGCTACTCCATGCCCTACGGCGAAGTCCGGGGCATCCTGACCGACGTCGGTACGGAAGAACTCGGTCATGCTGAGATGGTATCAGCCCTTGTGTACCAGCTTACCCGGAATCTGAGCATGGAGGAGATCAAAGCCAGCGGCTTTGACACCTACTTCGTCGATCACACCACCGGGCTTTACCCCATCGCAGCTTCCGGCGTGCCCTTTGACGCGCTGGCATTTGCCTCCAAGGGCGATCCGATCACGGATCTGACCGAGGATCTGGCAGCAGAGCAGAAGGCCCGCACCACCTATGACAACATCCTCAAACTCGCCGACGATCCCGACGTGCGTGATGTGATCCGCTTCCTGCGTGCCCGCGAGGTCGTGCATTTCCAGCGTTTCGGCGAAGCGCTGCGGTCAGAGTGAAGTAAGAAAGAGCCGTCAACACGGGAATTATAAAATGAAGATGCAAAAGAATAATCCTTAGTGATGAATCCATGATTGAAAGGAAGTTGCTCAGATTCATAACCGATACGTACTGACACTTGTAAAACACATGATGTGTATCTGAATCAAGGAGAGAAACCGCACGGTGGAAGCAATCCAGGAACCTCTGAAGCAATCATGACACACATCGCAAGCCGGTATCGCCAGGTGTTCAAGAACATCACAGGAGATAACGGCCCGGAGTCTGCTGAACTTAGTCTGCTGGATGACATGGAACCGAAGGAGTCCTTTACACATCCGTATTCTCCCTGCGAAAAAGGAACCAATGAGTGCCGCAACCGGATTCTGCGGCGGATTCTGGGATACGAATCCCCCAGGAAACTTTTGAAGCTGCAGCCCGACCGCATTTCACGGCGCGAGCTGCAGCTTCCTGCTTGTCCGCTTGAGATTGGATTGCTGAACTTGCAATTGCGCTTTGCGAAAACAAAGCTATGGGTTTTGAGATTGTGACGAGCGTTCAATAACTTTCAAGTTTCCTTGGCAAATCGGGGCAGATCTTTTTTGTGAGCTTTACCCTCTCATTTTCAAGACAGCCTCATTACGCAAAGGCGTTACTTATCCCTCATCGTTCAGGCAGCGATAAAGGAAGGTCACAATCTGTGCCCTTGTACAGTTAGCAGTGGGGCTGAAAGCAGTGACAGTAGTACCAGAGGTTATGCCGTTGCTCACGGCCCACAGCACCGCATCATAATAGTATGCACCGCTCTTTACATCCCCGAACGGATTGACTGCAGAAACCACGGGAGACTTTTGAGAACGCCACAGGAACGTGACAATCTGTGCGCGGGTACACTCCGCATCGGGACTGAAGGTTGTGGCGGAAGTTCCGTTGGTAATGCCATTCTCCACGGCCCAGAGAACTGCTTTGAAATAGTATGCGCTGGCGGAAACATCCTTAAACGGCATCTGGGTACTTTCGGGTTCCGGAGATCCGGCTGCACGCCACAGGAAGGTTACCGCCTGTGCGCGGGTACAGGCAGTTTCCGGGCTGAATGTGAAAGCTGAAGTACCGGAAGTAATACCGTTTTCCACAGCCCATGCCACCGCATCAAAGTAATAGGCATCGGCAGGAACATCCGCAAAGAAGTACGGTATGGTGTTGTTATCCGTAAAGGTTGCCTTTACAGTGACATTACCGGAAGGCATCTTGAAAGTAAACTTGCCGTTGCCTTTGCTGATCAACTTGAGTTCCTTACCATCGTTGGTCGTGACTGTCAGGGTTTCCAGAATATAGCCAACGTCAGGAGTAACCGTCAGAGTCACGGTGGTTCCGTAAGCGGCAGAGGTCGGCACAGCTGTAACAGAACCGTTTTCAGATGCATCCACCGTTATGCGGTAAGACACAGGAATATAGATCGAACCATGGGATGTGCTGCTGTTATTGTAAATCGTCAGGATATAAGTCTTTGTAACCGTTCCGCTGGTCACGGTAATTGTAATATCCTGTACTGTACCGGGAATCAGCCTGACGTTTTCGCTGAGGACGTTAGTGCCATCCGTCTTGTCGGACAGAACAATCGATGCAGCACCGCTTGCCGCAACAGCCATAACTGCTGTGGAGGTGAGATCCCTCGTGGATACGATTGCGCGATAACAGTTTTCGGTCTCTTCAACGAAGCTGTCCAGCGTAATGCCGGGGATATTGCTGAAGCTCAGGTTGGTCAAATCTGCATTGTCTGTATCAAGGATCAGATCAGAATACACAGCCTGTGCAGAAGCAGCTTCTTTGAACTCGTTTCCTTCAAAGGTAAATGTAGTGGTTGTGCGTTGTTCCCCGTTCAAAGTAAGCAGTCCGTCTGTGCTTGTATAGCTCTGCTGATGACCGAGGACGTTGCCGTCCTTGTCAAGCAGTGTCACGATGATATTGCCGGAGGAAGTCTGGCTCAACCTGGTGTTCTGAACACTGACGGTCACAGTGCTTCCTGCGTCGGTGTTTGCCAATGTGCTGGTAATGATGGCATCGACGCCGGTGCGGGTCTGCAGGTTTTCGCAGACAACGCTGCTTATATTGTTGGACAGAATCACTTCGGGAGAAACCTGCTCCTGCCCGACTCCATCCACGGTGACTGTTTCAAGAATATCTGCCTCGATAAAAAGCTGAATGCCGCCTTCGGGGATCTCCGTAATCGGCTCCTGTCCTTCCGAGGCCTTTTCAAGATATTCCTTGACATCAAACACCGCGGAGACGCTGTAGCCGCCCTCATCGATCATAGTCAGGTCAGCCGTGTCGTCGACTGTGATGGGATCGAGCCCGGTGATCGGCTCCTCACAGGTAGAGTCGCTGTAGAATCCGATCTTTATCCTGCGGCCGGAGCCGGTCAGGTCAGCGTCCGAGGCGTTGTTCAGCTTGACCAGGATGGTTCTCTTGCCGTCCTCCTCGCTGACAATGGAAGCCTCGGTGATTTCCAGATCGGGCAGATCCAGATAGACCTTGCCGGTGGCCTGAGTCAGATCCTGCTGCGTGGTCTGACGGCCTATCCGCACGTTGGCATACGTTTGCGCGCCGCCGGAGGCTCCGGCATCCTCGTCAAAGGTGGCCTGAACGGTATAGTCGACGTCGACCACTTTGGTGCCAGGTACCTTATAATCCGCATAGAGCTGGATGCTGTCGCCGGGAAGGAGATTCAGCTCTTCATAGGTGGTCATTCGGGTTTCTTCGCCGTCGCTGAGGGTAAATACCAGCTTATTGATGGCATGAATACCGTTGTTGTCCACGGTGAACAGAATCTCGGTGTCGGCCCCCTTACGGACGGTCTCATAATCGGCCAGCACGGCGGGGACTTCGATCTTGTCTTGATAGGTTTCCGTGGCGGTATACATGGAAGTGGTTCTCGAAGGCACCGTATACTGGACCGTATCGCCGCCCACTGTAGTCCCGATCCGGGTCACGGTGCCTTCCGCGCCATAGGTGGAGCCCAGAATGACCGCCTTGATCTCATTGGCTGCGGAATTGCTCACATAGGCATCAAAGTGGTCGATCAGGGTTCCATCACCCATTTCCGCCACATCCACCGCTCCGGTAAAAGTGATCAATTCGCTGTTTTCGCCGTAGGTGTAGAACTTGATTCCCTTGAGAACGTCTTTTTCGGCAGTCATATTCTGCACGACCTCAGTGGAAACGCTGTTTTCCGGCTGTATACCGGCAGCCTCTGCAGTACCACCACCGTCACGCTCCACCCAAAGGATGGAAAGGTCGGTGATACTGTCCGCATTTTTGGTGAAACGGAAGCTGGGCGTGATGGATACGTCGTAGGCAGAAGCCGCCTGACTGATGGAATCGGGCAGAAGCTGGGTATAGATGCCATCTTCGTTGAAGTCCAGCAGGCGGATATCCGCCATGGTCTCATTGTCAGTCGCCGCAGCAGCACCGCCGTCCAGCGTGACGGCTGCATCGCTGGTGACAGCCTGCTCGGCATACCAGCCCAGAACGAAGCGTTCCTGATTTCCTGCACCGGGGAATTTCACGGCTGTAAGCTGGGGATTCTCGTCCAGATAAGCATCTTTGGTGGCACGGACATTACGCACCACTTCGTTGTTGGTCTTATCCACCACGGCATAGTAGATCTCACGGTCGGTGACGGTGGTCTCATCACCGTCCACGTCCAGAGTATAAGCCACGGCGGCTGTGCCGTCCGTCATCATGGCAGCGGTAATGCCCTTGACCGCGCCGGAGGTGCCGTTATACATGGTAAAGGTATCACTCCACCCTGTACCATCATAGATCCGATAGAGAATGGTGTCCTTTTCGTCGAAGTTGGTCACGTCGGCAAATCCATCGGCGTTCTTTTCGTTCGAGGGGGTGACCGCACGCCATGCGACGATGGCCCGGCTGCCGTTGGCGGCAACAACGGGAGCGAGGTCGGCGGAGCCGTTGTCCGTCAGACGGGTGCTTTCCCATGCGGAGTCATTATAAACAGCGGCATAAATCTCGGCACTGTTCATCATGATCATCTGATCTTCATCGGTCAGAACGGCTCCTGCGTCCTTGTTGATGCTTTCCATCTGGCGGGTCCAGGCAGCGGCAGCAAAAGTCCCGCTTCCAGAGATCGAGATCTGGCTGTCACCATAGCTCACGCCGTTATCAATGGGATCCCCCTCATTGTACATGCCGAGGTCATTGCGTACCGCGAAGGAGGCACGGGTGTCTTCCACCTCCGTACTGTCCATATCAGACAGATAGGCCACGATGGCGCCGTCATCGGTGACGACGGGGTTTGCGTAGGGATAGGAATTGTATTCCAGGTTCTTCAAAGCGCTGGTCGCATCCAACGCAAAGAAGCCCATGCTGCCGTCGTTCCAGAAGCTGCCGTTTTCCAGATAATCTCGGCTCTCCAGGGTAGGCGCCAGATTCAGGGTCATCATCCGCTGGCCGCCCACGTTGGCAACCGACAGAGAATTGTTGCCCAGCAGGGAGCTGATGGCCGACATCTGGGCTTTCTGGTTTTTGTCCCAGCTGCTCTGAATGGTCTCCCAATCGCGGGTGGTCTCATTCAGCAGATTGAAGCTGAAGGAGTAGAGAATCTTTTCATAGCTGAAGAACAGGAAGCGCACGATGAACTCCAGACCGATCTGGCCGTCGATTTTGAAGCTCTGACCGTCCAGATGGACTTCACCGTCTTCACGGCTTTCACGGCTCATCCTGTCGGCCACATTATAGATCACGTCTCCATCGGAGTTGAGCATATACGGACGGTTGAGCCACGCAAACTGCATATCCACGCTGATCTGACCGAAGATGCCCAGCTTGAAGGCGATAATGGCATAGTCGATACCGACGCCTGCAAAGAATTTCAGATAGATGAAAACACGCAGCTGGGTTAAAATATCGTTGCCGATGCCGCTTTCATGCTTGGTTGCGTTATAGAAGGCAACGCCGAGAGCGTCCACGCTGAGTTCCAGAGTGCCGCCCAGCTCAAGCGATGTGGTGAAAGGCACCGGGCCGACCATCGTGTTCCAGTGTTTGGAATATGCAACGCCGCCGCCCAGGTTAAAGCCGCCGCTCAGCATCATCATTTCCCAATTACCGGAGTTTTCGTTGAAGAAGATCAAGCACTCGGAATAGCCGCCGAGCTGCATCTTGAGATTGCGAACCTTTTCACCATTAAGGACGTTCTTGTAATCGTCATACAGATAGCTTTTCAGGCTGCGCTTACCGGCCAGAAGCATCATCTCACCGGCGCCCGGCATATAGTCAAGATCCGAGTCTCCGCTTTCCGAGCTTGGTGCGTAAACGCCTGTCACCTGATCTTTATCCCGCATATTGCCGATGTTGACCTCAATAAAGCCCAGGAACTTCGTGGGGTCGCTGGTAGGCGCAAGCTGAATGCTGAACGCCTTCTTGTCACCGGTGCTGTAGCTGTCACCGGCAACCAGATTCATCGCTATGTTGACAAACTCATCTCCGAAGTCCTTGGTGTGTTTATCGTTGGTGTCGGTGGCCATACCCATGGTTTCCAGCAACTCTGGTATAGCCGGTGCGTTTTCAACCTTTCCGACTCCGATCAGATTTACAAGGGCAAAGGGCAGCGCTTCGCGGCGTGAGAGCGTCTCGCCGTTTTTGTAATAATCCAGATGCAGACCTACGGATTTGCCCATTGCCAGAGCGATTTCATCCAATGTAGTCTTATTCAGGTTTACGGAATATTTTGTGACAAGTGTTGACGTAAAGGGATAGGATTGGTGTTCAATACTGTGCTGTGCAGCAGCCGTTGCCACAGCCGCACCACTTTGCGTTGTAAGCTGCAGTATGGGGTCACTTCCGGTCATATCCTCGCCCCACCACATAACGGAGGTCGTCAAAACAGCTTCTTCAAAGGTACTGTTGGGGCCGATCTTACCGGTGGTGTCCAGCACATTGGAACGCTTGCCGAAGCCGGTGTAGGCTGTTGTCTGCGCTGCGATAAAGGGATGCTTGCCTGTTTCGGGAT
>SVMB01000068.1 GCA_015067675.1 Oscillospiraceae bacterium | reverse complement strand
TTCTCACTGGGTTCCGGTACCGACAGTCTGGAACTCATGCGCACCGAGATGAACGCCCGGCAAAAGCCTGCAATCTTTTGCATCATGAGCCCGGCGGAGCTGGGGGAATGGGTGGAAGGCGGCTTTGCAAGGCCGCTGAGTGAGGCAATTTCCGAGGAGTTTCGCACACTCGCCGCTGAAATCCCCGCCGCATTTGCACTGACCGACGGCATCAACAGCTACGGTATTCCCTTCAACGTGGAAGGCTACGGCTATGTGACGGATACGCAGATGCTTTCCGATATCTTCGGCGACGGGGACGCCGTAGCCGCCGCCATGCGGGAGGCAAGCTGGGAAGAGTGGGAAGCGCTGGTGTCGGCGCTGACGGCGTATATCGAGAGTGATTTGCCGTCCACGGTGACGCTGGCAGGGGAGACGTTTACCATGAATCCCGGGAAATCCGGCAGAGCCGGGCTGCTGGAAGGCGTATTTGCCACGGCGGGCAGCCAGCCCTGGACCTACGGCGATCATATGGCCAACATCGCGCTCAACGCGGTCTTTGAAGGGCCTGCCGATGCACTGCGTGCCGATGAGCAGACCATTCGATCCCTTACCGGGGCACTTACAGCCTACGCCAGAGCGCTTGATCTGAAAACCGCCAATGCGGTGACGCCCAGAGGTCCTGCGTTTATCAACTCCACCACCGGCGGGTATGACGCCTCTGTTGAGGATCTGGCCTCCGGGCGGGCGATTTTTCTCAAGCAGGGCAACTGGGTAGAAGGCAACTTTGCATCCTCATCCAATCCGGGTATCGTCAATTCTCTCACGCTCATCCCTGTGAAGCTTCCGCTCACCGATGCGGATGTGAAAGCTTCCGGCCGTACGGTGGAGAGCATCAACCGTTCCATCCCGGTGTATGTGCCCAACTATTACGTCATCAACGCCAAAGTGGATGAACAGCAGCAGGAGTGGGCGGAGCGGTTTCTGGTCTGGCTCAATACCTCTGAGACCGGGCAGCGGTTTGTAACCCGGGAGATGCGCTTCATTCCCTATAACGCAGAACCCGGAACCCTTGAAACCGAGTCAAGCCTGGCTCGCTCCATCGTCGGCTATATCCAGCGCGGCGAGGTACTGTCCAATCCCTATGCGGGTGCGCCCTCCGGCTGGTCAAATACAGGACTTGGGCAGTACGTCATGGAGACGTATCTGACCCGGGCGGAGTGGGATGAGGACGTGTACGCCGATATCGCACGCTATGGCGTGGAGGAATGGCTGGCACGGAGGGGGTAAGGACTTGCAGCAGTATTACCGACGCTATTTCTGGTTTCTGACAGCGCCTGCGGTTTTGCTGTTTGTGCTGGTGATTGCGCTGCCGTTCCTGACAGGCGTCCTTTACTCGTTCACAGCCTGGAGAGGCACGTATTTCGCAGGCGGAAAAAGCGTATTTGAGTCCTTCGTGGGACTGGAAAACTATCGTGCAACCCTTGAAAGCGTTGATTTTCGGGCGGCGTTTACAAATTCGCTGTTCTTTACCGGCATTTCACTGGCGGCAGTGCTTGTGAGCTCCCTGGGATTTGCACTGCTCATCGGGATGGTGAGAAAGGCGGCAGGCTTTTACCGGGCGGTACTGTTTCTGCCCAATCTCCTGGGAGGTCTGGCGCTGGGATATATCTGGAGCTTTCTCTTTGAGATTGTGTATACCCGTTATCTCTTCGGGGGAGAAGGGGCACTGCTGAATGTGCCGTTTTTCGCCAATATGCTCCAGAGCCGTTGGCAGGCGCTGACGGCTATGGCCATCGTCACAACCTGGCAGATGGCGGGGTATATGATGATGATCTTCATCACGGGGCTTAACAATATCCCGGGCTCGCTGTATGAAGCTGCCGATATCGACGGCTGCACGGCGATGCAGCGATTCCGGCACATCACAGCCCCGCTGCTGCTGCCGTCGTTTACGATTGTGCTCTTTTTAACCCTTGCCAATTGCTTTAAGATGCTCGATGTCAATGTGGCGCTTACCGAGGGCAGCTTCAATACCCGGCTTCTGGCCTATCAGATTCTGCGTGTCACCCGGGACTTCTCACCGCCTGATTACGGGCAGGCGCAGGCACAGGCGGTCATCTTCTTTGTCCTCATTGCCGGTGTGACCCTTTTGCAGGTCAGTCTGACCAAGAGAAGGGAAGTGGCGCTGTGAAGAAAGCGGAGAGCCACAAAGCCGCCGAAAACGGCAGCAGAGCTGCGCATATTGTCCTGACAGCGGCTGTGATCTATACATTGCTGCCGCTGGCGCTGCTCTTCATCAATGCCTTTAAGCCCCAGAGCCACATCCTGCAAAACCCCATCGCACTGCCGCAGCCGTTCACACTCGCCTATATCCGGGACGCTGCCCGCGCCATTTCCTTCGCGGCGTCTGCCGGGACGACGCTCATGCTCACGGCGGTGTCCATCGGACTGATTGTGCTGACGTCGAGCCTGTGCGCATGGATGATGGTGCGCGCAAAGGTGCGGGCAGCGAAGATACTGTTTTATGCCTTTACGGCGGCGATGCTCATTCCGTTTCAGTCGCTGATGTATCCGCTGTTAAGCCTGTTTGACCGGTTGGGGCTGAAAAACCTGCCGGGACTGGTGATCATGTACGGCGGATTTGGACTGAGCATGAGCGTGTTTTTGTACCATGGCTTTCTGGGAAGTATCCCGCTGGAGATTGAAGAGGCGGCGGTGATCGACGGCGCAGGTCCGGGGAGACTGTTCTTTCAGGTGATTTTCCCGCTGCTCTCGGGGACGACAGCCACGGTGGTGATGCTCAATGCGGTCTGGATCTGGAACGACTATCTTCTGCCGTTTCTGGTGATCGGCAACCGGGCGGGGAGACGCACGCTGACGCTGGAACTGTATTTTGCCCGGCTGACCGCGGGACAGTACGGCAATCCCTGGGAGCTGATTTTCCCGGCAGTGGCGGTGAGTATCCTGCCGATCGTGGCGGTGTTTGTGTTTTTGCAGCGCTGGATTGTGAGCGGCATCACGGCGGGAGCCGTAAAGGGCTGAGTTTGGAAGGAATCGCGGGATTGCGCCAATCCCCTCTTGATTCTCGCGGCATAATGGTGTAAAATGATCATGGTATGATAGCTTTGCCTGTCATACCGTGATCTTTTGCTTTTTATAGCTTTGCAATTTGCGGGAAAGGAAACATCATATGCTTGATATTCTTGCCGTAGGTGAAACTTTGATTGATTTTACCACAGACCGTACCGATTCCGCCGGTTATCCCACGATGACAGCCCATCCGGGCGGCGCACCTGCCAATTTCCTGGCTGCTGCCGCCGCATACGGCATGAAAGCGGCCTTTTATACCAAGGTCGGCGATGATTATTTCGGAAAGACGCTGGTAGAGACCCTGAAAAGCGCCGGAATCGATACCCGCGGTGTGGTCATCACCCCGGATACCTTTACGACGCTTGCTTTTGTCACGCTGGATGATAAGGGCGACCGCAGCTTTTCCTTTGCACGCAAGCCCGGCGCCGATACGCAGCTGGTTCCGGAGGAACTGGACCTGAGCCTGATCGATGATGCACGCTGTGTGCACTTCGGCACGGTTTCCATGACCGATGAGCCTGCCCGCGGCACCACAAAGCGTGTGGTGGAAATTGCCCGGGAAAAGGGAAAGCTCGTGACCTTTGATCCCAACCTCCGCGTGCCGCTGTGGAAAAGTCTGGACGATGCCCGTGATCAGATTGAATGGGGCGTTCGTCATGCCGACGTGGTCAAGATCAGCCTTGAAGAGGTGGAGTTCCTCTTTGGCTGCGACGAAAAGCAGGGCGCGGAGCGACTGCTGGGGGACTGCGGCGTGAAGCTCGTGTTTGTAACCCTCGGCAAGGACGGCTGCTACTGGGCCAATGCCCAGGGCTGCGGCTATGTGGAAAACTTCGCCGACGTCAAAACCGTGGATACCACCGGTGCAGGTGACATCTTTGGCGGTACTGCGGTGGCGCAGCTGCTCAGGCTTGGAGCCGCTCCCGAGAGTATCCCCGGCGATACCATCGCTGCGATTGCCCGCTGTGCCTGCGCCACAGCCAGCATCTCCACCGAAAAGTTCGGCGGTATTTCCAGTGTTCCCACGCCCGATGAAGTCACGGCGCGGCTTGATAAGTAAACGTTTGCAATCTGTATCTATTTATATGTAAAAGGAGAAATGTACCATGTCTATGAATTTTGCTCACCGTGGTTATTCCGCAGCTTATCCCGAAAATACCCTGCTTGCCTTCCAGAAGGCTGTTGAAGCCGGCTGCCACGGCATCGAAAACGATATCCGCCTGTCCAAGGACGGCGTCATTGTCATTTCCCACGACGGATCTCTGGGCCGCATGGGCGCAGGCGAGGGCAATGTGCGCGATCTGACCCTGGCTGAGCTCAAGGCCATCAACTTCGCCGGTCATCATACCGAGTGCGGCTTTGTGCCGATCTGCACCCTGGAAGAGTATTTTGATTACATCCGCACCACGAAGGTTGTCACCAACATCGAGATCAAGTCTGACTATGCAAACTTCGGCAAGCTCGAGCAGGATGCCATTGACATGATCGTGCGCTATAACCTGCAGGATCAGATCATCTTCTCCAGCTTCAACCACTTTTCCATGGCGCTGTGCAAGCACCTCAACCCCGAAATCAAGACCGGCCTCCTCTTCGGTAAGGAACTCAAGAAGCCCGACGAAGCCATGTCCTTCGCCGATTATGCCCGCTTCTGCAATGCCGACTTCCTGCATCCCCATCACACCGGCATGACCTGCGCCGACGTCATCGCCGCCCAGCGCGACGGCATCGGCGTCAACGTCTGGACCGTGGATGATCCCGACATCATGGATTCCTACATCGCCGTCGGCTGCCACGGCATCATCTCCAATAAGACCGAGCTCCTGGCCGAGCGTCTGGCGAAGTAAAACATTTGCGGAAGAAGGGGAGACTCTGCGGAGTTCTCCCTTCTTTCTTCACATCCGATTGAAAACTATCTCAGAAATCAAAGGATTGACTGTCATGAACGTACTGGAAAAAGCAAATTCTCTGCAGGAGCAGATTATCACCTGGCGGCGTGACCTGCACCGGATTCCCGAAGTGGGTCTGGATCTGCCTCAGACCGCCGGATATATCAAGGAAGCGTTGGGGAAGCTGCGCCTGATTCCCATGAACTATGTCAACGGTTCCGGCGTGACCGCCGTCATCGAAGGCGATGAGGACGGTCCCACCGTAGCGCTGCGCGCCGATACCGACGCACTGCCTGTGCGGGAAGAAACCGGCCTTCCCTTTGCATCCACCAACGGCAATATGCACGCCTGCGGCCATGATGCCCATGCGGCGATGCTGCTGGGTGCTGCGGCCATTCTCTCGGAGTACCGCGAGACCATGCACGGCCGGGTCAAGCTGATCTTCCAGCCCGGCGAGGAAAACCTCGGCGGCGCCCGCAATATGGTATCCGAAGGCGTGCTGAAGTATCCTGACGTGGATGCGCTGTTTGGCATGCACGCGGGCAATCTCGGCAACGCACCGTCCGGTATGCTCTCCTTCCGGGAAGGTACCCTGATGGCGAGCTTTGACTGCTTTGAAGTCACCGTCACCGGTCGTGGCTGCCACGGCGCCCGTCCCGAGGACGGCGTGGATCCGATCGTAGTCAGCGCCCAGATCATCTCCGCGCTGCAGACCATCGTCAGCCGCGAATGTGCGGCCACCGATCCGGCTGTTGTCACCGTGGGCAGCATCCACGGCGGCAGCACCTACAACATCATCCCCGATACCGTCAAGCTCATGGGTTCCATGCGTGCCTGTACGCCCGAGACCCGTGAAAAACTTAAAAAGCGCTTCGTGGAGATCTGCACCGGCGTTGCCGCGACTCTTGGTGCAAAGGCCGAGGTGAGCTTCCTGGACGGCTATCGCCCCACCGTCAACGATGCCGGCTGTACGGCTCTTGCCATGGATGTGGCCAGAGAGCTCTTCGGCGAGGAGCGGGTGGAGTCGCTGGCGGTACCCAGCATGGTCAGCGAGGATGTGTCGGAATATCTGGCACGTGTGCCCGGATGCTTCTGGTTCTTCTCTACGCCCGGTGCGTGCGCGTCCCATCATAACTGTAAGTTCGATATCGAAGAAGCGCGCCTCTGGGAGGGCAGCGCGATGCTGGCTGCCGTGGCGCTTCGTTATCTGGAAGAGAATGCCCATGATGAAGCCTGAAATTGATACCCTGAAAGCCTGGATTGAGCAGTCAAAGCGCATTGTTTTCTTCGGCGGAGCCGGTGTGAGTACCGAAAGTAAAATCCCGGACTTTCGCAGCGACACCGGTCTCTATAAACAGAAGTATCCCTATCCCGCAGAGACCATGCTCAGCCACAGTTTTTTTGAAAAACATCCGGAGGAGTTCTACGATTTCTACCGCAACGTGATGATCTATCCCGATGCAAAGCCCAACCGTGCCCATTACGTGCTGACAGCTCTGGAACAGGCGGGAAAGCTTACGGCGGTTGTGACCCAGAACATCGACGGACTGCATCAGGCAGCGGGAAGCCGAAATGTTTATGAGCTGCACGGCAGCGTGCACCGCAACTACTGCATGGAATGCGGTAAAACCTATGGCCTGGATGCCATCACCGGCAGTACCGGCATCCCGCGCTGCAGCTGCGGCGGTATCATCCGCCCGGATGTGGTGCTGTATGAGGAAGGTCTGGATCAGGATACGCTTGACTGCGCGGTAACGGCCATCGCCGGTGCGGATATGCTCATCGTGGGCGGTACGTCGCTGGCGGTCTATCCGGCGGCGGGGCTGATCCGGTATTACCGGGGAAATCGTCTGGTGCTGGTCAACCTCCAGCCCACGCCGTATGATGACCGGGCGGATCTGTGTCTGCATGCATCTCTGGGTGAGACGCTGGAAGCTGCGATTGGAGGGGAATATTGATGGAATGGATCATCATTGCACTGACGGCAGCAGTGCTCGTTTTCTGCGTGGTGCTGCTTGTCGGCATGAAGAAGCAGAGCCGGGAGCTGGCGTCCCTCTATCAAAGCCAGAGCGAGCGGCAGGCGCAGCTTGAAAATGTGCGCGCTGAGCTTGCAGCCCAGATCGAAACCAATCAGACCCTGCAGCGCGAGCGTGAAGCCCAGACGGCCCGGATGCTGGATGAGAGACTTGCACAGCTGGGTCAGACCCAGCTCACCGCCAGCGAGAGTGTACGCCAGAGCGTTGAAACCCAGATGGGTACGCTCAGAGCCGAGACGCTGCGGCAAAACGAGACGCTGCGCACAAACATGGATGAGCGTCTCAAGACCATGAATGAAACAAGCCTTGCCTCCAACGAGGCACTGCGTACCGGTGTGGAGACTGCCATGACGGCCATCCGTCAGGATACCGGACGGCAGATTGAGACGCTGCGCACGAATGTGGATGAGCGTCTCAAGAACATGAGCGAAACAAGCCTTGCCTCCAACGAGGCACTGCGTACCGGTGTGGAGACTGCGATGACGGCCATTCGTCAGGATACCGGACGGCAGATTGAGACGCTGCGCACGAACGTGGATGAACGGCTCAAGAGCATGAACGAGCTGCAGCTTCGCTCCAGCGAATCTCTGCGGGGAAGCGTGGAGAAGCAGCTGGGCGATTTGCGTACCGATACGGGCAAGCAGCTTGACGCCATGCGCCTGACGGTGGATGAAAAACTGCAGAAAACGCTGGATGAACGCATCAGCCAGAGCTTCAAGCTGGTCAATGAGCGTCTGGAGCAGGTCTATAAGGGCCTGGGTGAGATGCAGACGCTGGCCAGCGGCGTCGGTGATCTGAAAAAGGTACTTTCCGGCGTAAAAACCCGCGGTATTCTGGGTGAAATCCAACTCGGCGCGATTCTTGATGAGATTCTGTCTCCCGAGCAGTATGCCACAAACGTGGTGACACGCAAAAATTCCGGCCTTCCGGTCGAATATGCCATCCGCCTGCCCGGACAGCAGGACGGCGAAAGCGTATGGCTGCCTATCGACGCGAAATTCCCGGCCGACGGTTATGCGCGGCTGCTGGAAGCGTATGATTCCGCGGATCCCATCCTTGTAAAGGAGGCGCAGTCCCACCTTCGCCAGAGTATGCGCGGCTTTGCAAGGGATATCCGGGATAAATACGTTTCCCCGCCGGATACGACGGAGTTTGGTATTCTCTTCCTGCCGGTTGAAGGTATGTACGCCGAGTGCGTACGTATGGGACTGGTGGAGGAGCTGCAGCGTGAATTCCGCGTGACGCTGGCAGGTCCCACTACGATGGCGGCGCTGCTCAACAGCCTGCAGATGGGATTTAGAACCCTGGCCATTCAGAAACGCTCCGGCGAGGTCTGGAAGGTGCTGGGCGCTGTGCGCACGGAATTTGACAAGTTCGGCGACGTGCTGGAAGCCGCGCAAAAGCGGCTTGAGCAGGCAAGCGGCGAGCTTGATAAGCTCGTGGGCGTGCGTACCCGCGTCATCCGCGCAAAGCTCAAGAGCGTCACGGAACTCTCGGAAGAGGAAACCCGGCAGTATCTGGATACCGGCAGTGACGGCAACTGAGCGAATGTTCTGAAAAAGTTTCGAAACTTTTCCTGTGGCAGGAGCAGCTTTTTGATGGCTGCTCCTGTTTTTTCTTGACGTTATCGGGGGATACTGGTATACTGAATCCAAGGAAACTGCCCAACGATAACATAAAAGTTTCGAAACTTCTGACCGGAAAGGAGAAATCCGCTCATGGTAACACTCAGACAGGTGGCGGAAGCCGCCGGCGTCAATACGCCTACAGCATCCAAAGCGCTGCGCGACGGCGGAGATCTCAATCAGGAAACGGTACGCCGCATCCGTGAGACGGCGGCGCGGCTGGGCTATCATCCCAGGCAGCGCCGGGGCGGCGTTGTCAGCGCCCGGCGCACGGTGGGCATCATCTGCCCCGAGCTCATGGGCGGTTATTATGCCCGTATTGCCACGCGCCTGTCCGATACACTGCGCTCCCGCGGACTGGAAGTGCTGCTGGCGGTGTCAGACTTTCGCCCCGAGCAGGAGGAGACGCTGCTGCTGAGCTTTGCCGACTACCGGCTTTCCGGCGTTATCTGCATCACCGAGCAGGATGTGGGCGAGGCTGTGACGGCTTTTAAGAAAATCTGCGACATCCCGGTGGTGGTGCTGGCAGCAAACTACCCGGCGGAAAATCACGACATCATCTGCATCGACGAGCGGGAGGGAATCCGCAGTCTGGTGCGGCATCTCTATGATCTGGGACATCGGTATCTGGCTTTCGTCGGAGATCGGTATTCGGATAACCGGCTTGAGTATCTGCGTCAGGCGCTGCGGGAGCTGGACGACTCGATCCCGGAGCCGTATGTGGCGCTGTCTGATCTGCGGCACGCTGCCTGCGGCTATGAGGGCTGTGCAAAGGTTCTCTCCATGGCGCCCCGTCCGACGGCGATCGTGGCGGAATATGACGATGTGGCGCTGGGCGCTTACCGCAGACTGTCCGAGGCGGGTCTCTCGATCCCCAGAGATATCAGCCTTGCAGGCTTTGACAATGCCGATTACTGCCCTTACCTGCCGGTGGGGCTGACCAGCGTTGACAGTCACGGTGACGCTTTGTGTCAGGTGACGGTCGAGACGTTGCTGCGCAAGATGGATGACCCCACGTATCGGGTTGTGCAGCGCATCTTCCTGCGTCCTTCGCTGGTTGTACGGGAGAGTACGGACAATTGTTTCGAAACTTAATTGAAATTTGACGTCCAAATGGTCGAAAAACGCATTTGGACGTCTCTTTTTTCTTGACGGACGTGTTTTTCACTGTTATACTGACCATAACGGGACGGGGAAGTGTGCCCCGGTATGCCCAAAAACAACAAATAAAAAGTTTCGAAACAAAAGGAGAAGCTTATGCACGAATTTACTATCGGCTTTGTGCCCTTCGGAGAAATCAATACCCCTGCGGAAGCCATTCTGAGCCGCAGCCAGGCCGCTCTTGCCGAACTGCGTATGCTCGGTTATCCCATCGTGGATACCGCACCCGTCACGGATGACCCGCAGTACGTCGATGCCGACCGCGCCATTGAGGAGCTGTCCGCCAAGCGTTTTGATATGCTCGTCGTCTGCGTCGCCGGCTGGATTCCCACCCATGCGGTGATCCGCGTCATCGACCACTTCCGTCATCTGCCGATGCTTCTGTGGAGCCTGTGCGGCTGGCAGGAAGGTGCCAAACTCATCTCCACCGCCGATCAGGCCGGCGCCACCGCGCTGTCCTACGCCATGCGCGGCATGCACTACCGCTATCATTATATCTACTCCGTGGCCGGTCAGCCCCTGCCCATGGATCAGATCGTCGATTACGTCGAGGCCTGCCACGCTGCCTTCAAGCTGCGCGACTGCCGCATCGGCTCCGCCGGTTACCGTG
Organism: Oscillospiraceae bacterium; assembly: GCA_015067675.1. GTDB lineage: Bacteria > Bacillota > Clostridia > Oscillospirales > QAMX01 > SIG502. Next base: position 8,231 of record SVMB01000068.1, on the reverse strand, counting down.
ACATGCTGCTCTACGGTACCATGTTTGACGGCATGAGCCTGCGCCGTGTTGTCGGCGCCGAGGTCGAGCCCTTTGAAATGCTGGAGATCGAGCAGCGCGCCCAGGAGATCCCCGAGAATGCCGTGGCCGATGCCGTGCGTTTTGTGCGCGAGGTCTATGCATTCAAGAAGGAATGCGACGACGAAACCATCGCCAAGTGCGCCCGCTACGCGCTGGCCATTGCCCGTAAGATCCGCGAGCGCAATTACGACGCCATCACCCTCGTGGACGTGGACGGCTTTAAGAAGCTGTTGGGTCTGCCTCCGGCAATGATCTTCATGCTGCTGGATCGCTTCTGCGGCGTTTGCACCATTCCCGAGAACGACATCCTCGGCAGCGTCACTCAGCTGATGGTGCGCTATGCCACCGGTCAGATCGGCGGCTATCTGGAATTCTATGAATTCTTCGAGGATACTCTGCTTGCCGGTGTCCCGGACTTCATTCCGTCCGAGCTTACCGACGGTCAGCCGGTCATCGACCCCAATGCCTTCGGCCTGCTCTCCACCTCTCTGCTCAACGTCTCCAAGGTGCGTGACGGCGAGGTGACGATGGTGCGTCTGCTGTATCTGGACGGCGAGTACACCATGCAGCTCGTGCGCGGTACCGCTACCCAGCCCAGAGCCTGGTCCGAGTGCGGCTGGGAGGAACCGGCTCCTCAGCTGCCCAGCGTGGAGATTCGTCCCGAGGGCGGCGTGCGTGCCTTCGCCGACAATGTGGGCAGCCAGCATACCGTGATCTGCTACGGTGACTGCACCGAGCGTATGCGTCACCTGTGCAAGCTGCTGGGCATCCGGGTGCTGTAAGATGATCCTGAGTCTGGATTACGGAACCACGGCGCTCAAAGCCGTGCTGTTTGATGAAAATTTTGCCGTGGTGGGCAGTGCGTCGGAGGAGTTTATCTACAACACTCCCGAAAACGGCGCGATGGAATACCCGGCAGAGGGCTATATGGAGCGTACCGCAGCGGCGGTACGCCGTGCCTGTGCCGGACGGGTACCTGCGCGTATTGTCGTGACCGGTCAGGCAGAAACTCTGATCCCGGCTGACGCCGAGGGTCATGCCCTTGACCCGGCGGTGGTCTGGCTTGACAACCGTGCGGCGGAGGAATACCGGGAAATGTGCGAAAAACTCGATATTCCCGAGTTTTACCGCAGAACCGGCAATCCCGCGCCGGATATCGTCATGCCGCTGTGCAAGATCAAGTGGCTGTACCGTACGCGCCCGGAGCAGATGAAGCGTGCCCGCACGATTTTTCTCCTGCGCGACTGGATGATCTACCGTTTCACCGGCGAAAAGGTCAGTGAATACAGCACCCAGTCCTGCTCGGGTTACTTTGACATCAATAAAAACGCCTATGACGCAGAGTATCTGCGCTTGGGTGAGATCGATGAAAGCCTGCTTTGCAAGCCGATGCCCTCCGCAATCGAAGTAGGGGGGCTGACAAAGGCTGCCGCTGAGGCGTTTGGGCTTCCGGCGGGCATCCCGGTACATAACGGTATGCTCGACCAGTGTTCAGCCCATCTGGGTGCCGGCGGCGGCGACCTGATTACCGAGACCACCGGTACCGTCATGGCGCTGGCCAGCCCTTCGCCTGTGTTCACCGGTGAAGGTTCGGTGCTGACCCTGCGCCACGGCATCAACGATCAGTTCCTGCGGCTGCCGTATTGCCCGACTGCGGGCATGGCGCTGCGCTGGTTCCGGGATAACTTCGCACCCGGTACCGGATTTGCGGAGCTTGACCGGCAGGTCATGGCGGAGCCTGAGGATGAGGGACTCATCTGCCTGCCGCATTTCAGCGGTATGGTCAGCCCCAGACCCCGCTCTGACGCAAGAGCGGCGTTTCTTGGTATGACGCTGACCACAAGCCGCGCACAGCTTGCCCGTGCGGTGATGGAAGGCGTGGGATTCCTGCTGCGGGAGAATCTGGAGAGCCTGGGCGGCGAGAAACCGCCGTTTATCGTCAGCCTGGGAGGCGGTGCAAAAAGCCGCTTCTGGTGCCAGCTCAAGGCGGATATTCTGGGCCTTGAAGTGCGTACGCTGCTGGATGATGAGGCGACCGCCCGCGGCGCTGCCTTTGGCGCGGCGATTGCGGCAGGGGAGCTGGGCATGAGTGAGATCCGGGGACTCGTGCAGTATGACGCTTCCTTCGTGCCTCAGCGCAATTATGCGGAAAAGTATGCGCTGTATCAGGACTACAGCGCACGTTTGGGATATTGAGTTTTCATTACTTTAGTTGAAAGAACTGGTTTACTACACCATTCATCCTTACTGTGAGGAGGTAAAAACATATGGAAGCTTTGCGTATCGGCTTTGCCGAGGCAGATATCACGCCGAAAGGCAGAATTGCGCTGATCGGGCAGTTTGGCGAGCGTCTCACCGACGAGGTGAAAGCACCGCTTTGCGCCGTTGCCATGGTGATCACTGCCGATGGCAAGACGCCTGTTTACTGGGCAGCCTGTGACCTGCTCTATATCACCGACACGCTTGTTGCAGCGGTTTGTGAGCGTCTGGCAAAATGCATTCCGGACTTTGAGCGCTCTCAGCTTCTGCTCAGCGCCACCCATATTCATACCGGTCCTTACCTCAAGCGCGGCGGCGACGCGACACTTCTGGCCTATCATTCCACCGATGCCGACCTTACCGATCCGGCGGACTGCTGTGCAGCCGTTGCCGACGGCGTAGCCGAGGCCATCATGAAGGCTTATGCTGCCCGTGAAGAGGCGGTTGTTGCTGTGACGGAGAGCCCCATCCAGACCGGCTACTGCCGCCGCGTGGTCTATAAGACCGGCGAGGCGCGCATGTACGGCAAGGTGGACGATCCAGACTTCTCCCATATGGAGTATCACGACGGCGGCATGACCAATCTCATGTATGTGCGCAGGCTCAAGGATCGCCGCCTGCTGGGCGTCGTTGCCAATGTGCCCTGTACGGCGCAGGTGGTGGAGCATCAGCACTATATCCATTCCGACTACTGGCATTATACCCGCGCCTATGTGCGTGAAAAGCTGGGAATCCCGGTACTGGGTCTGTGCGGCTGTGCCGGTGACCTGTCTCCCCGCGATCTGCTGGGAACGCTTCCGGGAGAACCCGATATGAAGTCCCTCGAGGGTGCAAAGTATCTGGGTGAGTACGTGGGAGAGGCCATCATGGACGGCATCAACACCTATCCCGACTATGAAATCGATGCGAAGGTGTTTGAACACGTTTTCCGCGAGATTCCGCTGCCCCGCTGGAACCCCACCTATGCCCAGTATGTGAAAGCCAAGGCTTTCTGTGAGGAGCTGTACGAAAAATTTAACTTCGTCAGCGGCGAATCCCGCTTTGAAGAGCCCACATTCCCAGGAATTGCCTATTCCGAGGCGGAAATCTGCGTCAAGCGTTACGAGCAGGATCGTGAATACATCCAGACTCCCGTTCATGTCATCCGTCTGGGCGATGTGCTGTTCACGACCAATCCTTTCGAGTGTTATATCGAATACGCCGACCGCATCAAGGCGGCGGAGAAGCCTGTCCATGTCTTTGACGTGCAGCTCACTGACCAGTATTACGGCTATCTTGCCACCCGTCGTGCCGTGCGCGGCGGCGGTTACTCTGCACTGATCTTCAACGGTGAATGTGCGCCCGACGGCGGCGATGAGCTGGTGGCGGCGACTGTGAGAATGGCTGCCCTTGCGCAGAAGGAGGTTTGACCATGAGCTTTCAGATTGGTTGGGGAGAGGGCATCATTACCCCCTCCGGTTATGTATCTCTTTGCGGTCAGTACCACATCCGCGTGTCGGAAAAGCCCAAGGAAGATATCCGCGCCATCGCCGTGGCGATGGTGAACGGTGATAAGCGCGTATTCTGGGCGGCCTGTGACCTGTGCGGGATCTATGATCCCCTCCGTGAAGAGGCCGTTGCTGCCATCGGAGACCGTATCCCCGGCATCACCGCCGATGAACTCATCATCAGCGCGACCCATATCCATACCGGTCCCTATCTGCTGGATACCGTCAGTAATCTCAACGGCAATCATATGATCCCCGACTGGACGACCTCTGCCGACGAGTGTCGCCGCATGGTGGCAGAGGGCATCGCGGAGGCGGTGGTTGCGGCATGGGAGACCCGCCGCGAGAGTTTTGTGAAGAACGCCGTGTCCCGCGTGCAGACCGGCGTCAACCGCCGCAGCCGCTACACCGACGGTACCGCCGCCATGTACGGCAATGTCAAGCTCGAAGGGTATCTCGGCGCCGAAAGCCGTGACGGCGGCGCGATCAATCTGCTCTATACCTATGATGCAGCCACCAACGCCCTCACCGGTGTCATCGCCAATGTGCCCTGCACCGCGCAGGTCATCGAGGGCGAGTGGTATATCACCCCCGACTACTGGGGCGTGGTACGCAAGAACGTGGCGGCAGAGCTGGGCGTTCCGGTGATGGGCCTTATCGCTTCCGCAGGTGACGGCTCTCCCCATCGTATGTACTCCGAACCCAAGTGCGCGGCCAATACCCGCAGTGTTGCGGGTTGCCAGGAGCTGGGCGAGCGGGTTGCCAAGGCGATCATCCGTCAGACGGAGCACACCCTGCAGAAGTACGACGGCGCGGACTTCAACCATAAGGTGAAAAAGGTTGAGCTTCCCTTCTGGCCCAGCACGAAGGAAGAATATGAAGCTTCCAGTGTCTATATTGCCAGACTCAAGTCCATCTACGGCGAAGACCTCAATTATGAAGAGATGCGGCGTAAGGGCTTCAATGAGAGCTGGTGGTTCTCCAAGGCTCTGGCCGAGATCAAGCGCTACCAGTCTCCCATCAAGAGCTTCAACATCGATGTGCACTGCGTGCGTATCGGCGGCACCGTGCTCATCACCAATCCCTTTGAACTGTATTACGAATTTGCCGACCGCATGCGCGCTCCCTTCCGCGGCATTCAGCTCATGGACGTGGAGCTGGCCGGTCACTGCCATGGGTACCTTCCCACCTGGCGCGCTGTGCGCGGCCGCGGCTACTCCGCCACCATCTTTAACGGAAGCACCGATCCAGACGGCGGCAATATCCTCGTAGAGGAAAGCATCGCACTGATCCGCGAGATCCTGGGTGAGTAAGAATACGGCACTATTTGATCAAAGACAGGAGAGTTACCATGTCCAATATCAAAATCGGCTGGGCATCCCGTGATATTACCACCGATAAGCCGGTGAATCTTGCAGGACAGTTTCATATGCGTCCTTCCCGAGGCGTGATGGATCCCACGATGGTCACGGCATTGGTGGTGGACGATGGGAAGGACTGTGTGATATTTCTTTCCTTTGATTTGGGTGGCCTGAGATACGGCATCCTTGACGGTGTACGCGGCTATGTAAGTGAGAGAATGCCGGAAATACCTGTGATGAAAATCCTTTCCAGTGCCACTCACACGCATACCGGCGGAGATCCCTCAATCGAACAGCCAACGGAAGGTCCCGGAGGCATCGTCTGGGGCAGTTCCATGCGGGAAAAGATGGGTGTTGCATCCAGTGATGAGTACCGCAGTCTTGTGATCGCGCAGGCGGGAGAAGCGGTGATTGAAGCCTGGCAGTCCCGTACAAACGGCGGTATTGCCTACGGCTATGGTTATGCTGTGGCAGCGCACAGCCGCAGGGTGGTCTATTTTGACGATATCTCCCTGCGTCCGGGTGCCGTGAAGAACTCCACCCACGGCGTCGATGGTCATGCACGTATGTACGGCAATACCAACGATGATAACTTTTCCCACTACGAAGCGGGTTCTGATCACTTCGTGAATCTGCTCTTTACGTTTGACGCTGACGACCGGCTTACCGGCGCCATTGTCAATGTGCCCTGTCCCTCACAGAATTCCGAGCAGGAGTATTATATGTCTGCTGACTACTGGCACGATGTGCGCCTAGCCATCCGTGCAAAGTACGGCAACATTTTCATCCTGCCCCAGTGTGCCGCAGCAGGTGATTTGTCTCCGCGCATCCTCCACTATAAGGACGCACAGGCCCGCCGTTTCCGACTCAAGTACGGCGAGATCGACACCGTTGCCAATGCAAAGCATGAGATCGCGGCACGTCGTGATATTGCTGAGCGCATTGCCGCCGCGTTTGACGAGGTATATTCCTGGGCAGGCAAGGAGATCTTTCATGAGCTGCCGGTTGCCCACAGCGTGTCTACCGTGAATCTTTCCCGTCGGCTCATCACCGATGAGGAGTATAAGGAGGCGGTGTCCAGCCTGGCGGCTCTTGAGGCACAGCCCTGGTACAATACCGGCGATAAGGACGCAGATCTGCGCAGTAATAATGTGCTTGAGGCTGGCCGCGGCCGTCAGCGGGGTATTATCCGCCGTTATGAGCAGCAAAAGACCGAACCAAAGCTTCCTATGGAGCTGCACGTACTGCGTATCGGCGATGTAGCGTTCTGCTCAAATCGATTTGAGCTCTATATGGACTATCAGCATCGCATCCAGGCCCGCAGTCCCTTTACCCAAACGTTCATCATTCAGCTCAGCGGTCAGCCGGGACTTGACAGCGGCAGTTATCTGTGTACACAGCGCGGCTTTGAAGGCCGCGGGTATTCTGCAAGTATGTACTGCAATCTGGTAGGTCCCGAAGGCGGCCAGGAGCTTGTTGAGGAGACAGTGCGCATCCTCAAGGAACTCAGCGAAGAAAACAGGGACTGAAGTCATAAAAGTTAACATAACGTGTTTATTGAAAATAGGAGGATTACTATGTCCAATATCAAAATCGGCTGGGCTTCCCGTGACATTTCTACCGATAAGCCCATTAACCTTCCCGGTCAGTTCCATATGCGTCCCTCCAAGGGCGTGCTCGATCCCGTGACTACCACCGCTCTGGTCGTTGATGACGGCAATGACAGTGTCATTTTCCTCTCCGTTGATATTGTTGCCCTGCGAAACGGTATCCTGGACTCTATTCGCGCCTATGTTGCCGAGCGTAACTCTGAGGTCCCCGTCATGAAGATCGTCGCCAACTGTACCCACGCCCACACCGGCGGTGATACTGCCATCGAAAAGCCCAAGGAAGGCGGTGCCAGCATCTGGGCCGGTACTCCCAAGGAGGGTTTTGAGGTTGCGTCCAGCGATGAATACCGTCACTTCCTCGTGGCGCAGGCCGGTGACGCCATCATCGAAGCCTGGGGTAAGCGCAATGACGGCGGTATCGCCTACGGCTACGGCTATGCCGTCGTTGCCCACAGCCGCCGCGTCGTCTACTTCGACGATACCTCCCTGCGTCCCGGCGCGGTCAAGAACTCCACCCACGGCGTTGACGGTCATGCCCGTATGTACGGCAATACAAACGACGATAACTTCTCCCACTATGAAGCGGGTTCCGATCACTTTGTCAACATCATGTTCACCTTTGACGGTGCGGATAAACTCACCGGCGCCATCATCAACATTCCCTGTCCTTCCCAGAATTCCGAAGCCGAGTTCTATATGTCCGCCGACTACTGGCATGACGTGCGTGTGGCCATCCGTGCCAAGTACGGTGATATCTTTATCCTGCCCCAGTGTGCTGCTGCCGGTGATCTGTCTCCCCGCATCCTCCATTATAAGGCTGCACAGGAACGCCGTTTCCGGCTCAAGTACGGCGAAATCGACACCGTCGCCAAGGGTAAGATCGAAATCGCTGCCCGCCGCGATATCGCCGAGCGCATCGCCGCGTCCTTTGACGAGGTCTATTCCTGGGCGAGTAAGGAAATCCTTCATAATCTTCCCGTCAGCCATAGCGTCTCCACCGTCAATCTCTCCCGCCGCCTGATTACCGATGCGGAATACGAGGAAGCCGTGGCCGATCTTGCCAATCTCGAGGCGCAGCCCTGGTTCAAAACCGGTGACGATGCCGCCGACCTGTATAAGAACACCGTTCTGGAAGCCGGCCGCAACCGTAACCGCCGTGTCATCAAACGTCACGAGGATCAGAAGACCGATCCCAAGCTTCCCATGGAGCTGCATGTCCTGCGCATCGGCGATATTGCCTTCTGCACCAACCGGTTTGAGCTTTACATGGACTTCCAGCATCGTATCCAGGCCCGCAGCCCCTTCAACCAGACTTTCATCATTCAGCTCTGCGCTCAGCCCGGCCTGGACGGCGGCTCCTACCTCTGCACCGAGCGCGGCTTTGAAGGACGCGGCTATTCTGCCAGTATGTTCTGCAACCTGGTCTCTCACGAGGCGGTCAGGAGCTGGTCAAC
>SVMB01000067.1 GCA_015067675.1 Oscillospiraceae bacterium | reverse complement strand
TACTGCGAGATTGGCGATCTCCTCGGGCAGTCCCCAGCGGCGCAGGGGAGTACCCTTGGTGAGGAAAGCCTGCTCGTCGAACTTGGGGTCGTTGAGATTGGACTCCTTGACCATCTCGGTACGGATGGCTGCAGGTGCGATGCAGTTGGTGCGGATACCGTCGGGGCCGTATTCCACCGCCAGTGAGCGGGTGAGGGAGACGGTAGCGCCCTTGGTGGCGGTGTAGGCGTCGCAGTCGGGGATACCGATGACGCCGGCGGAGGAGGCGGTGTTGATGATGGAGCCGCCGCCGCGCTTTTTCATCAGCGGAATGCCGTATTTGCAGCAGTAAAACACGCCGAAGAGGTTGATGGAGAGGATTTTGTTCCAGGTTTCCAGGGAAAGCTCGGTGACGCGGTTATCGTACTTGCCCAGGAAGATGGAGGCATTGTTGTAGAGCACGTCGAGTCCGCCGAAGAGACGGTCGATCTCGGCCATGGCAGCCTCTACCTGCGCGGGATCGGAGACGTCGGTTCGGATAAAGACCGCCTTGCCTCCCGACGCATTGATTTCGTCGGCGGTGGCCTGTCCGACGGCAGGATTGTTTTCGAGAATGACGACGGTGGCGCCTTCCTGCGCGAAAATGCGGGAAGCACAGCCGCCGATACCGGAGCCGCCGCCGGTGATCGCGGCGATTTTACCTGTCAGCTGCATGGTTTGACCTCCTTGATATGGAATGATATAAAAACATAGAGTCCACTTTCTATGGAGTCTGTCAGATCACTTCTTCATCGGAATCCGGCAGATTGCCTGCCAGATAGAGCCTTGGGGTCAGTAAAATCTCCTTGGGCGGCGCCTGCCGCTCGCTGAGCCAGCGTTCCAGATAATAGACCGCGCGCATACCCTGGGTAAACGGCGTCTGATCCACAATTGCGCCGACCGTACCGTCCAGCAGTCCTGCGCGTGTGGGCGCGGACACATCCGTTGCCACGACGCAGAGGCCGTCGCCATGCTCACGCACGGCTTCCAGTGCACCTTCAGCCACGGAACTGGCAATATAAAGCCCGGAAGGGCGGTTTTTACTCTGTAAAAGCGACTTTACAGCTGCATACGCTTCTTCATCGCGGTCATGACTCTCTACCACGGCAATCTGACGGCCGGGAAAGGCGTTACGGAAGGCAGCAGCCTTTTCACCGTGAGATGCGATGGCAAGTGTTCCCGCAAGCATCGCCGCATGGGCTCCCTGCGGCATACAAAGGCTCAGGAATCCCGCCGCCGTGCGCGCACAGCGCGCCGCATCGGCTTCCAGCGTGAACAGACCCGGAGCGTCCGGAGTCCGATCACCCACAACGCCCAGCGGAATGCCGCGGTCATGGGCAAGGGTCAGCAGCGGACGATAATCGGTGAGACCGCCGGGACAGAAGAGAATGCCGTCGGGATTCTGACCGAGCAGCGCCTCCAGCTCCGGTCTGCCGGGGGAGGGGGTATCGGTGCGGTAGTAACGCACGCTGCTCTCGATCAGGTAGTCACGCAGCCGTTCCAGTGCATACAGAATGCCGCGGCGGATGGGTTCATGGTAAACCGGCCATTCCGACGGAATGAGTACACCGATGCGCAGGTGGGTGCGGGCAAGAGAGGACGCCGCGCGGTTGGGACGATAGCCCAGTTCCCGGGCAAGCCGGGAGATGAGGGCGCGCTTGGCGTCGGAGACGCCGGCAGCGCCGGAGAGCGCCTTGGTGACGGTGGACGGAGAAACGCCCGCAGCCTGGGCGATATCGCGAATGGTTGCCATGGCGAGCCTCCTCGGAGGGGATTAGAGAAAACGTTTTCTCTGATTGCAGGATAGCACTTTGAAGGCTATTTGTCAAGAGGAAAATGCGTCGGCTGCACAGAGAACAGCGGCATTTTCGGCACCTCGCAGTATGGTATGGGCGGCGATGTCGAGGGATGACCTAAAAGCATTGACAATATGGCAAATCCTGTGTTATACTACTCTAAATGAACCTATTAAGGAGTCTTTCCACATGAATACAACCCTTCAGGAACTTACCTCCCGCGTAGCTGCTGCCTTTGAGGCTGCCGGTTACGATCCCGCACTCGGTGCTGTTCAGACCTCCAACCGCCCTGACCTGTGCCCCTTCCAGTGCAACGGCGCCCTTTCCGGCGCCAAGGCCTACCGCAAGGCGCCCTTCATGATCGCCGATGCCGTGGCCGAAAAGCTTGCCGCCGATCCTGCCTTTGAAAAGGTCGAGGTCGTGCGTCCCGGCTTCCTCAATCTGACCCCCTCCGACGCTTTCCTTCTTGAGCGTGCCGCCCAGACCATCGCCGATCCCTTTGACGGCGTGCCTCAGTCTGAAAACCCCATGACCATCATTCTTGACTACGGCGGCCCTAACGTCGCCAAGGCGCTGCACGTCGGTCATCTGCGCACCGCCAACATCGGTGAATCCCTCAAGCGCCTTGCCCGCGCCTGCGGCCATAAGCCCATGGGCGATATCCATCTGGGTGACTGGGGTCTGCAGATGGGTCTGGTTATCGCCGAGTACTCTGTCCGTCATCCCGAATGGGCCTGCTTCTCCGAGACCTTCGATCCCGAAACCCAGTCCGTTCCCACCATCGACGTGATCGAACTGGGCGAGGTCTATCCCTCTGCCAGCGCCAAGAGTAAGGAAAACGAGGAATTCAAGAACTATGCGCGTTCCGTGACCGCAACGCTGCAGTCCGGCCGCCATCCCGGCTACACCGCGCTGTGGAAGGAGATTCTGCGCGTTTCCGTCGAGGACATGAAGAAGTCCTATGCCCGCCTCAACGTTGACTTTGACCTCTGGTACGGTGAGTCCGATGCCGAGAAGTGGATCCCCGAGCTGATGGATATCCTGCGTGCGCAGGGTCTGCTCGTGGAGTCCGACGGCGCCATGGTCGTCGAAGTGGCTCAGGACGACGACAAGATCACCATGCCTCCCGTTATCATCCGCAAGTCCGACGGTTCCTCCGGCTATCCCGTCACCGATCTTGCTACCATTCTCCAGCGTCAGCGCGACTTCGCGCCCGACGAGATCTGGTACGTGGTTGACAAGCGCCAGAGCCTGCACTTCACCCAGGTGTTCCGCTGTGCCCATAAGGCCGGACTGGTGCCTGAGAGCACGGTTCTGTCCCATTTCGGCAACGGCACCATGAACGGCGCCGACGGCCGTCCCTTCAAGACCCGCGACGGCGGCGTCATGAGCCTGTCCAACCTCCTGGATACCGCCACCGAGGCTGCTGCCGAGAAGCTGCGCGGCTCCGAGCACGTGGATGCTTCCCAGCTCGACGAATCTGCCCGCCGCATCGCCATCGCCGCCATCAAGTTCGGCGATCTGATGAACCATCTCTCCGGTGACGTGACCTTCGATCTGGACAAGTTCATGTCCTTCGAGGGCAAGACCGGCGTGTATCTGCTGTACATGCTCACCCGAATCCGTGCCGTGCTGGAAAAGGCCGGTGCCGATCCGGATGCCGATGCCGTCATTCACAGCATCGAGAGCGATGCTCAGCGTGCGCTGCTGTACGCCAATCTCTCTGTAGGCGAGGCCTTCCGCCGCGCCATGGAGGAGCGTTCTCCCAACCTGCTGTGCGACGCTGCCTATCAGCTCGCCGTTGCCTTCTCCTCCTTCTATCATGATTCTTCTGTCCTGGGCGAGTCTGATCCCGAGAAGCGCGAGACCCTGCTGGGATTCTGCCGCCTGACCCGCCGCATGATGCTCAAGCTGCTCGATACGCTGGCCATTCAACCGGTCGATCATATGTAAGACCCGAAAAAACGAGCCCGATACGGGCTCGTTTTTTGAAAATACAGTGGAGGATAATATCATATCATGGTTGACTTCAAAAATATCCCCGTTAACTGTCACCCGGCTTATTGCTGGCTTTGGAATACGAAAATCACCCGGGAAGAGATTGTCCGTCAGATCGATGAGATGTATGATTCCGGCATCCGCACGTTTTATGTGCTGGGAGAGCCCGAAAACTTCCGTCCTACGCTCCGCAGAACCCATCTGAGCCCCGCGTATCTGAGCGAGGAATACATTGATCTTCTCTATTACGCCTTTGTATATGCAAAGGAAAAGGGCATGTATACCTGGCTCTACAACGAAGGCGGCTTCCCCTCTGGCTTTGCGGGAGGTCTGATTCGTGAAAAGCATCCGGAATGGATGATACAGGGTCTGGAAGCCGCAGAGCGCACCGTTCCCGCCGGAGAGGCCTATGTGCCGGACGAGGGCGTGATTGCAGGCTTTGAGGGAACTGCCCGCGTGCAGCCGGGCTCCGTCGCCGACCGTGAGCGTGTGATCGCCGAATACCGGATTACCGATGCCGACGCGCCGAGAAGTACCCGTACCGACATTGCAAGGCGTGAAAATGTTGCGTTATTCCTTGAACTGACCCATGAGGCGCTGTACAAACGCTTCGGCGAACATATGGGCTCGGACGTAACGATGATGTTCGACGATGAGGCCTATATGGGTCCCTGGACCGAGGGACTTGACCGGATCTTTTCGGAGCGGTACGGCTATGAGCTGACCGATTATCTGCCCTTCATCACGGGCGATGCCGTGCCGGAGACGATGGAGCAGTACCGTGCCTGTTCGGATTACAATATGCTCTGCGGCGATCTGGTGCGGGATAACTATTTCCTGCCCATGAAGCGCTGGCTCAATGCCCACGGCATGCTGTCCACCGGCCATATCGACAACGACAACCGTACCAACGGCACCGTGCGCAACCGCTACGGCAACCTGATGCAGACTCTGCGCGCTTTTGATGTGCCGGGTATCGACGTCATCTGGTCACAGATCACCTATCCGCACGAAAACGGCCTGTGCTGCATGACGCGTACGGCCGGAGCGGAGAGCTGCTTTGAGTTTTTCCCCCGCATTGCCTCGTCGGCTGCCCGTCAGCAGGGTCACACCACCTGCGTCAGCGAGAGCTTCGCCGTCTACGGCTCCCATCTGACGCCGGAAGAGATGCGCTTCGGCGTGAGCTTCCAGGCCGTGCGCGGCATCAGCCTGTTCAACTTCATGAGCGTATCCTTTGACCGCAGCACTGCCATGTGCCTGCAGTACCGTCCCAACTTCCACGCCGGAAATCCCGGCATGGATATGCTTGCCCAGATCAATACCTACTCTGCCCGGCTCAGTGCGATCCTGCAGGCATCCGAGCCTGAGATTCACACGGCGCTTTACTATCCGCTGCGCTCCATCAGTGCCCGCGGTGAGCTTGGCAAGGCTGCCGAGAATGCCTTTATCGCTCTTGGTCACAGCCTTGAGGACGCCGGCGTTCAGTTTGACCTGATCGACGAGGATCTGGTGGAGAATGCAGAAGTGCATGACGGCGTGCTGGTATGTGAGCATGTGCGCTATAAGAATGTGTTCGTGCCCGAAGCGGGTATGGAGCGGCCCGAAATCCTTGAAAAGCTGAGCACCACGGGAAAGAACATCCTGCCTGCCGCCGGACGGCAGCACCGGGAGATCCAGGTAAGAACCCTGAACTTTTCCGACGGCAGCCGCGGCTGCCTGATTGCCAGCTGCGCCGGTGAAACAATCTCCGACGAGATTATCCTCGACTCCGACCGTATCCCTGTGGGTGTTGACCTCTATACGGGTGATCTGTATGCCCTGCCGCATCGCCGTGAGAACGGAAAGCTTGTGATCCCGGTGGAGCTGATGCGAGGCGAAGCGGTGATGGTATGGCTGCCTGCAGAACCGCAGGAGGTGCCTGCAAAGCCCGTGGCTGACGGAGAGGCGGCGGAGCTTACCGATATCCGGGGCTACATTTCCCGCAGATATCTGCTGGACGTGGAAAAAGGCCCTTACAATGCGTATTTCAATGCCGAAGAGGGCGAAAATGTCTCTCTGGGCGAGTGGAATCGCGGCTATTCCGGCGAAGCAACCTATGAGACGAAGCTTCCGGCGTTCATCGGCGCGGAGCCCGTCCGTGTGCTGCTGAATTTGGGTCAGGTACGCCACTTTGCCCGGGTGTTTGTCAATGGAGAAGTGCGCGGTGAGCTTACGATGCCGCCTTACCGCATCCTGCTCGACGGTGTGAAGGCGGGAGACAGTCTGAAGATCGTCGTGGCCAACACCATTGCCAATACCTGCGCCGGCAATCCCTACTTTGAAGAGACCCCGGCCTACTACGTAGGACCGTACAACGGTTTCATGCAGGTGGAGGAGAAGATGGCGCCGTCAGGCGGTCTGCTGGGCCCGGTGACGGTGTGCAGGACAAAGTGAAGCAATCTGAAAGTAAAACAAGAGGCTCCCGCGGTATTGGCGGGAGCCTCTCTGCATAAGATGAAACAAAAGCAATCAGATCTTGGTGTTCTTCGCTTTGCTTAGATCTTCGAGTTCTTCGCTTCGCTTAGATCTTCGAGTTCTTCGCTTCGCTTAGATCTCGGGGATCTCGATCTCGATCTCGCGGCCGAGCTTGGCGGAACGGTTGATACCGTCGAGGATGGCCTGGTTGTACAGGATCTGAGAAGCGGGAACAGGAGCGGGACCGCCGGCGTAGCAGGCGTCCATGAAGGAACGGATCTTCTTCTCGAAGAGGCCGGGGCCCTTGTTCTCGATGATCGGGACGGTGGTCTCGGTCTGAGCACCGGCGACCTCGTGGTAGATGGTCATGGCGCCGCCGACAGTGCCGTTCCAGCAGTCGGTGGAGGGGATGCGCAGGCCGCCCTTGGTGCCCAGGATGATGGTGTCACCGGGGGTGTTGATGTTCATGGCCCAGGCAATACGGAAGTCGAGGATGATGCCGCCTTCGAGGCGAACGAAAGCCGCGGCGAAGTCGTCAACACCGAACTTCTCGGCATACTCGGGATGACCACGGTCGGCATAGGTGGCAGGGTTCTTGCCGAAGAAGTCGGAAGTATAACCGGTAACGGTCAGAGGCTTGGGATAGCCGATGGCGTTGAGGACCATATCCAGGGAGTAGCAGCCGATATCACCCAGAGCGCCCAGAGCGCCGGTTTCCTTCTCGATGAAGGAGGTGCCGAAGGGAGTGGGGATACCACGGCGACGGCCGCCGCCGGTCTGGATGTAGTAGATCTGGCCCAGCTCGCCGGACTCGACGATCTTCTTGATCATCTGCATGTTGGCATCAAAGCGGGGCTGGAAGCCGATGGACAGGACCTTGCCGGAAGCCTTCTCGGCCTTGCAAATGGCGACAGCCTCTTCGAGGGTGACGCACATGGGCTTCTCGAGCATGACGTTGACGCCGGCGTTCAGAGCGTCGATGGTGCAGACGGCGTGGGTGGCATTGTAGGTGCACACGGAAACGGCGTCGAGCTCTTCGTTCTGGAGCATGGACAGATGGTCAGGATAGGTGCGGACACCTTCCATACCGTGCTTCTTGAAGAAAGCATCAGCCTTGCCGGGGATCAGGTCAGCACCGGCAACGATCTCGGCGTCGGGCTGATTCTTGTAGCTCATGATGTGGGAGTCGGCGATCCAACCGGTACCGATGATACCGATGCGCAGCTTCTTCTGGCTGCAGCAGCACTTCTTCTCCTCGACGGGAGCTTCGATGTTGGTCAGGACGTCGTCAGCTTTTTTCATTGAATAATCCTCCTATAGAGTACTTTGGTATCATTATATTGCATTTGAAGCTGGATGGCAATGATAAAATATTGTAGAGAGTATAAATATTTTGCGCTCCCGGCGGAGAACTGCCGAATCTTCACTCTGCAGACGGCAGGAAAACCTCTATCTTAATCAGTATTCAAATCCCTCGATGATGTAAATCTGGCTCTGACCGGTCACCGTAGAATTGAAAAGCAGGCCTGTGTTGTCCGGGGTCAGGATGGGATGAGCGTGGTTGGAACCTTCACCGAGGAACAGACCGTAGGTGTTGAGCAGGTACTTGATGCGCAGCTTGCCGGAACCGTCGTCATAGCCGCAGTAGATACGCTGTCCCATGCCCTCGCGTCCCTTGGGATCACCTTCACCCTCACAGATAAAGGTATCAAAGGCAAAGTGGCGGGTATCTTCCGAACAGAAGAAATGGCAGAAGCGGGGATCTTCAAAGCCTTCATCCAGCCGGCGGCGCACAGCGCCCGGAATCAGCGCACCCAGATGGGGGGCTGTGCGGTCTGTGGCAATGGGTTCACCGTCCAGCACTGCCTGACGGGTGTGGGGCTCCAGACCGTAGCTGGGATCATCCGCCTGCAGCATGACGGAGATGACGGAAGTGCCCCGTCCGCGCCATGCCTGATGGCCGATACAGGATTCACGACCGTCACGGCCGAAGGGAACGTCGCGCCAGAGCGTACCGTCATCGCGGATGACGTGCAGATCCACGCCCAGACCCTCCGGAGGGGGCTCGAGGTGGCGGGTACAGCGTCCGTCGGGAGCCATCTGACCGCCGTGATTGTGTTGGATGAGCAGATCGCGGTTGAAGCCGGGCTCTGTGGACTTACAGTACTGCAGATGGGCATTGAAGAAGTCACGGTCGTATGCGGGCATCGTGACTTCGCCGTTTTCAAGGTTATAGACCAGAAGTCCGGTAGGGGCATCCGCCGTATGGCCGTCTCCGAGGAACGCCGAGGTTGCGTAACGCTTGTCGTCGGAGGAAACGGTGCCGATACTATAATAGTGGGAAGGATGACAGCCGTCTATTTTGTCCGGGGTGGCAATCAGACGCTCGATGCGCAGCGTATCGGCGTCGATGCGGCAGAGAACCGACTGAACGGCCAGACCTTCACCCTGCAGTTCAAAATAATAGATGGCTTTGCCCGAGGGACTGACCACAACGCCTGTGCGGTGTATGCCGTCATCGGGGAAAAGCGGACGGGGAGGGGAAGAGCCGTCGAGCGTGCAAAGGTGATACCGCCCGCCGGCAGTTATAAGGAAACGGTTTCCGTCGGAGAGGAAAACGGGGGTTTCGGGATAGATGTTTGAGTGGGCAGCCGTGTCGGGCGTGAGCTGACGCACACGCAGCGGGCTGTCGGCAGGGAGATGAAAAAGCTCCCGGCAGGATACTGCAGCCATGGCTTGATACTCCTTTTTATAAATATACGGGTGCAAAGCGGGTCTGCACCCGCGAAGTCATCATACCATAAAACAAAATGAAATGCAATAGGGGGTGATGTTGTGCAGTTTGCACGGACGGGGAAATGTTGTCATAAAGAAAAAATCATGAATGACAAAGGGTAAAAGAGGGGGAGCTTATGGAAAAATAACAGTAAAATGGGGACGATTTTGGGAAAATAGTCCTGAAAATAGCAAAACAAACTTTGACTGAAGGGGAAGAAAAGCAAAATAAAGATATTTTAAATTATGCGGATGGTTATTGCAATTTTAACAATAGTGTGTTATTATATTTCCATCATGAAGAAATTTGCCTGAAGCTGTCGGTGAAGAGCACACCGGGAGGCTTACGGGCGAAGGAGGATGTTACATGAGTACACCTAAAATCTCGAAAATGCACAGCAGAAAATGGGCTGAAGAGTTCCCGCTGTGGGTCATGGCTCTGCCTGGTCTGCTGAGCCTGCTCATCTTCAACTACCTGCCCATGGTCGGTCTGGTTATGGCGTTCCAGCGTCTGAACCTGCAGAAGGGTATTTTCTCCTCTCCCTTCTGCGGTTTTGACAACTTCAAGTTCCTGTTCGCCTCCACCGATACCGCCATCGTTATCCGCAACACCCTGGCCTACAACATTTGCTTCATCGTCATCAACCTGTTCCTGGCCGTTTTCATGGCTCTGCTGCTGTCTGAGGTCATCAGCCGCAAGTTCGCCAAGGTCGTTCAGACCATCTACATCATGCCTCACTTCCTGTCCTGGCCTGTCGTCGCCATCATCGTTTTCGCTTTCCTGAGCCCCACCAACGGTTACCTCAATAAGGTCGTTGCGGCTCTGGGCGGCCCCGAGCGTACCAACTGGTACATGATCACCAAGCCCTGGCCTTACATCCTGACTGTTGTTAACATCTGGAAGGGTGTCGGTTACAGCTCCATCGTTTACCTGGCCGCTATCTCCGGTATCTCCCAGGAGTACTACGAGGCTGCCATGCTCGACGGTGCTTCCAAGGTTCAGCAGGCCCGCTACATCACCGTTCCCCACCTGAAGACCATGATGACCATCCTGCTGATCATGTCCATCGGTGGTATCTTCAACGGCGACTTCGGTCTGTTCTACACCGTTCCTAAGGATTCCGGTTCCCTGTACTCCGTCACCAACGTTGTTTCCACTTACGTTTACCGTTGTATGACCGAGCTCTCCAACTACGGTATGTCCACTGCCGCGGGTCTGTTGCAGTCGGTGGTTGGTTTCATTCTCGTTATGTTCTCCAACTGGGTTGTTAACAAGATCGAGCCCGAAAATGCTCTGTTCTAAACCTTAAGAAAGTTTGAAAGAAAGGAAGAATAACGAATATGAAACAGGCAAACCGCTTTAACTCTATATCTCCCGGCTGGAATGCAGTCATCACCGTTTTCCTCGCGATTATCGCTGTCGTATGTCTCGCTCCCCTGATCCTGCTGATCGTCATCTCCTTCACCAGCGCCGATTCTATCGCCTACAACGGCTATGCCTTCTGGCCCTCCGAGTGGAGCACCGTGGCTTACAGCCAGCTGATGAAGACCGGTACTCAGATTGTCAATGGTTATAAGGTCACCATCGCCTACACCATCGTCAACACCATCCTGTCCCTGCTGGTTATGTCCATGTACGCTTACGTCATGGCTCAGAAGCAGTTCAGAGGTCGTACCTTCATCACCTTCTTTGCGTTCTTCACCATGCTTTTCGGTGGTGGTCTGGTTCCTTCCTACATCATCAACGTTAAGTATCTGGGCCTCTATGATACTTTCTGGATCTTCGTCTTACCCGGCCTGATGTCTGCTTACAACTGTATCATCCTGCGTACCTTCGTTCAGACAACCATTCCTGAGTCTCTGTTCGAGGCGGCCAAGATCGACGGCGCCGGTCACTTCCGTATCTACGCCCAGATCGTTATGCCGCTGTTCAAGGCCGGTCTTGCTACTATCGGTCTGTTCAAGGTTGTTGGTAACTGGAATGACTGGTTCACCGGTATGCTCTATATCGAGAACCCGAAGCTCACTCCTCTGAACACCATGCTTACCCGAATCATGGATAACATCAACTTCATCAAGGCCAACGCCGATAAGCTCTCTGATGACCAGGTTGCTGCCATTCTGAACGACATGCCCACTGAGTCCTGCCGTATGGCCATCACCGTCATCACTGTTGCTCCTATCCTGTTCGCCTATCCCTTCTTCCAGCGTTACTTCGTTCAGGGCCTGACCATCGGTTCTGTTAAGGGTTAATCGTCTGGCAGAAACCAATCGAACTTACAACAAAAGCGGAATGCCTTTGCTCTGGGCATTCCGCTTTTTACTGTCCTGAGATGATGTGGATAAGAAAACCCAGACGGGATATTCCGTCTGGGTTTTTCGTGGTCCGCTGCATGATTGTATTGGAACGGGTGTGGGAAGCCCTAATCCTTATGCCACCGGAAGCCTATGCTTTCACGTCCGGTCTCGTCGGCAGGATTGCGCTGGAGATAGATTTCATCCACAGGCTCGCCTCCAACTGTTACAACTGCGGTTTCGGCGTCATCCACGTAGAATGTCAGGCCGTCAAGTATCGCCGCTGTGGGCACGTAGGAGCCGCTGATGGGATCGTTCACTTCGGTAATGTCAACATGAGTACCGTCGTTCTCGAATGCTACAGAGCGTCTCAGGGCTGCGTAATCGAGCAATCGCTCAGATCGTGCGACCAGAATGCGTCCGGAAGTCCAGTAGGACTTGAGTCTGCGGAATGCTGCGGTGTTGTGTTCGCCCAGCACTTCCCAGATACCGTCAGAACCGAAATGCGTGGCGATGATGGAGAACTGATAGTTGTCGGCCAGTGCGTCGAGGTTTTCATCAGTCAGGACAGCGGCAAGCTGGGTAGGATTCCAGGTGTAGTGCCACTGCAGACCCTTCCGGTAACCGGTGTAGGCGTTGAAGCCCCAGAGCTTCTGCCCGTCGCGCAGGGTGATGATAAAGAGCGGATCAGTCTGGCCGAACCGGCCGGAATTGTGGGAGTTCCAAAGATAGCGTATGCCGTAATCCAGCAGCAAATCGGTGTGATACCAGGCGGAATCCGGGTCGGAACCTGCCTGATAGGAGGTGGCAAGGAAGGGGAGCCATCCGCCGAAGTTCTGGCGGTTTGCCTCATTGCCGTGGTTGATCCAGATCTTCATGTAGATGTCGTTGTCCTGAAGCGTCCTGATCGCACGCTCGGCAAGTTCCCGGGTGAACGTCACATCCTCCGTATCCACGCGGGAAAAGTCGCCGTAGGTATGCATGGAGTCAATCCAGCCTTTTTGGACTCCTTCACGGATAAGATCGGCGTCATTCTCTTCGTCCGAGAGGCCATTATACCATGTCATGTATTCTGAAATGTCCCGGGTATCGCCTGTACGATAGGATACGCCGTTATTGTCGGCGTAAAGCCAGAGGGAATCACCTACATCCATGGATAATCCGTCGCCGTAGACCGTGTTTTCACGACCGTTGAGATAGGCATGTACGGCCTCGTATTCCTCCGGCGTGGTACCGTCAATGTGCGACTGCAGGGCAAGCATTGCGGTGTATGGGTAGGGGAATGGCCGGAGTGTTTCCGGAAGCTTTGGCGCGGATAGGGTTCGGAATGCTATGAGACCGGCGCAGATGAGCACAAGCAGTCCCGCAGGAATCAGAATGCGCGGACGCAATCGCATGAAAAATGCTCCTTTCGGGGAAATATATGACTAGTATAACCCGAAAGAGCGTGAATTGCAAGGGAATTTGTGTCATTTCGACGCAACAATATTCTTGCAAGCGGGCTATATATATGGTACAATATAAGTTAGGTTATTGTGGACTGCCGATGGCGCCATTCTGACATAGATTCTGACTTTTGGAAAGGGTAACATTTCAACATGATTCAGTTTGATACCTTTAAGCAGCAGCTTCTGGCTGCAAAACCCGTTTTCGAGCAGCTTCATCAGGCTTTTGACCTGGATGCCGGTGCCGAAGAGATCAAGGAACTGGAAGCCAAGAGCACCGAGCCCGGTTTCTGGGATGACCTGGAAAACTCCCAGAAGATTCTCCAGCGCATCAAGCGCCTCAAGGATAAGCAGGCCTCCTACGACAGCCTGATGAACCAGTGGGAAGATCTGATGACCCTGGTGGAGATGGCGGTTGAAGAAAACGATGAGAGCCTGACCGACGAAGTCGCCTCCGGCCTTGCCGAGTTTACCGAGAAGCTGGAGTCCACCCGTATGCAGACCCTGCTCTCAGGCGAGTATGACCATAACAATGCCATCATGTCCTTCCACGCCGGTGCCGGCGGCACCGAGGCGCAGGACTGGGCCGAGATGCTCTACCGTATGTATATCCACTGGATCGAGGGTCACGGCTACACCTATAAGATTCTGGAATACCTGGACGGCGATGAAGCCGGCATGAAGTCCGCCGACATTCTTGTTGAGGGTGAGAATGCCTTCGGTTTCCTCAAGTCTGAGATGGGCGTGCATCGTCTGGTGCGCGTGTCTCCCTTTGATTCCTCCGGCCGTCGTCATACCTCCTTCGCCGCAGTTGAAGTCACTCCCGAAATGGGCGAGGATATGCACGTAGATATCCGCGATGAGGACCTCAAGGTTGATACCTATCGTTCCTCCGGCGCCGGCGGTCAGCACGTTAACAAGACCGAGTCCGCTATTCGTATCACCCATATCCCCACCGGTATCGTGGTTGCCTGTCAGAATGAGCGCAGCCAGGTGCAGAACCGCGCCGTGGCTATGCGTATGCTGCAGTCCAAGCTCCTGGAGATCAAGGAGCGCGAGCACTACGAGAAGATCGAGGATATCAAGGGCGACCAGAAAAAGATCGAATGGGGTTCCCAGATCCGCTCCTATGTCTTTATGCCCTACACGCTGGTCAAGGATCACCGCACCGGCTTTGAAAACGGCAACATCGGTGCTGTCATGGACGGCGATCTGGATGGCTTCATCAACGCTTACCTCAGCGCTATGGCGGCGGGTACCCTGGGCAACTAAGGGATGCTGCGGCTGTTTGGAAAGCTTATGCAGATGATAGTGACGCTTGTGCTGGTGCTGATGCTGGCAGGCGCAGGCGTATTTGCCTACGCACGCTGGATTGAACCGCGCAGGCTGGCGGTGACGCAGGAAACAATCTGTTCTCCGCGTGTCACAGACGCTTCGGACGGACTGAAAATCGTGCAGTTTTCCGATATCCATATCTGTGACGATGACGATTCCGGAAAACTCATGCGCATCGTATCCGCCATCAACGCACAGAAACCGGATATCGTGGTGTTCACCGGGGATCTGTTTGACAACTTCCCGGCGTATGAAGGAACCATCGAGTCAATTCCGGCGGCTTTTTCGCAGATTAAGGCCAGATACGGCAAGTATGCTGTGCTGGGAAACCACGATTATGAAGTCTCGGCGCTGCCGAAGGTGCGGGAAATCTGGTCAGACAGCGGCTTTGAGCTGCTGCAGGACGATCGGGTGAATCTGACGGAACAGGGACTGTGTATCGTTGGCATGGACGACTGGCTGTTTGGAAGCTGCGAAACAACCTGCCTGGATCAGGCTGATGCCGATGCATTTACGCTGCTTTTGTGCCATGAGCCGGATGTGGCGGATCGGCTGGATAAGGAAAGCTTTGACCTGATGCTCTCCGGGCATACCCATGGCGGGCAGATCAAGCTTCCGGTGCTTGGAATCGTCTACACGCCGCCGCTGGGCCGCGTGTATGAGGAAGGCCGGTATGAACTTGGCGGTAAGCGCGATGCGGTGCTGTATGTGAACCGGGGTACCGGGCAGTCTCTGCTGCCGATACGCTTTATGACGGTACCGGAGATTACGGTGCTGACGCTGAAAAGTCAATAACCAATGAACAGAGGCAGCAGTGCTTAAACTGCTGCCTCTGATATTCTCAAAAAAGGTGCTGCAGATGTTAGCTCTGCAGCACCTTTTTTATGCTTTAGTTGAACAGGTCGCGCACCTTATCCATGAAACTCTTGGTCTCCTCGGTGTGATTCTCGGGAGACAGGGCAGCATCGTAGGCACGCAGCAGCTCCTTTTGCTTGTTGGAGAGGTTCTTGGGCACTTCGATGTTCACCGTGACGTAGTGATCGCCGCGTCCGCGTCCGTCGCTGCGCTTGATACCCTTGCCGCGCAGACGGAATACCGTACCGTTCTGGGTACCCTCGGGGATTGTGTACTTGACCTTGCCGTCGATGGTCATGACCTCGATCTCGGCGCCGAGGACTGCGTCAACGTAGCTGATCGGGATGTCGCAGATGACGTCGGGTCCCTGACGCTTGAAGATGGGATGGGGACGGATGCTGATGATCACGTACAGATCACCGTTGGGACCGCCGTTGAGGCCGGCGTTGCCCTGTCCGCGCAGAGACAGCGGCTGACCGTCGTCGATGCCCTCGGGGATCTTGACCTCGATCTTGCGGTGACGGCGCACCAGACCCTGACCGCGGCAGGTCTTACAGGGGTTCTTGATGACCTTGCCGGTGCCGTGACAGTTCTGGCAGGGAGAAGTGCTGGAGAACATACCCAGAGGCGTGCGCTGGGCCGTCTTGACAGAACCGGTACCGTGACAGACGGAGCAGGTTTCGGCCGTGGAACCCTTCTCAGCGCCCGTACCGCCGCAGTCCTCGCACTTTTCGATGCGATCGACCTCGATCTGCTTGGTGCAGCCGAAAGCGGCCTCTTCAAAGCTGAGGATAGCAGACGCCTTGATGCTGTCGCCGCGCTGGGGCGCATTGCGGCGGGAAGCGCCGCCGCCAAAGCCGCCGCCTCCGCCGAAGAAGCTGTCGAAAATATCACCCAGATCCACGCCGTCAAAGCCGCCGAAGCCGCCTGCACCGTATCCGGCGCCCGCGCCGTAGTTGGGATCGACGCCTGCGTGACCGAAACGGTCGTACTTCTGCTTCTTCTCGGAGTCGGAGAGGACTTCATAGGCCTCGCTGACTTCCTTGAACTTGGCTTCGGCTTCCTTGTTGTCGGGATTGAGGTCGGGATGGTACTGCTTGGCGAGTTTGCGGTATGCTTTTTTTATTTCATCGTCGGTAGCGGACTTGGATACGCCCAGTACCTCGTAATAATCTCGTTTGTCAGCCATAGTTCCTCCTGGCTGTATGGAACTTTTGGGATGGCGGGCTCATGCCGCCACCCCAAAAGAACTGTTACAGTCTAAACTTATTTCTGATCCTTGTCGTCGTCCACGACGGTGTAGTCGGCATCGTAGTACTGACCGCCGGCAGCGCCGCCGGGGTTACCGGCATTGCCGGCATCCTGCTGATAACCGGCGAAATCGTCGGGATTGGGAGCGCCCTGACCGCCGGCAGCCTGATACATCTTGGCGGACAGCTCATACATCTTCTTCTCCAGAGCCTCGGTCTGAGCCTTGATGGCCTCGAAGTCGGTGCCGCCGGAGATGTTCTTCAGAGCGTCGATCTCGGCCTGGATGGCAGCCTTGTCTTCGTCGGAGAACTTGTCGCCGTTTTCATTGATGAGCTTCTCGGTCTGATAGACCAGCTGGTCAGCGTGATTCTTGATGTCGATCTCTTCGCGATGCTTCTTATCCTCGGCAGCGAAGCGCTCGGCTTCCTTGACGGCGTTGTCGATCTCGTCCTGGCTGAGGTTGGTGGAAGCGGTGATGGTGATCTTCTGCTCCTTGCCGGTACCCAGATCCTTGGCGGAGACGTTTACGATGCCGTTGGCGTCGATGTCGAAGGTGACTTCGATCTGCGGGACACCGCGGGGAGCGGCGGGGATGCCGTCGAGGGTGAACTTGCCCAGGGTCTTATTGTAAGCGGCCATCTCGCGCTCGCCCTGCAGGACGTGGATCTCAACGGTGGTCTGACCGTCGGCAGCGGTGGAGAAGACCTGGCTCTTCTTGGTGGGGATGGTGGTGTTGCGCTCGATGAGCTTGGTGAACACGCCGCCCAGGGTCTCAAGGCCCAGAGACAGGGGAGTGACGTCCAGCAGCAGAACGTCCTTGACATCACCGGCCAGAACGCCGCCCTGGATGGCAGCACCGGCGGCAACACATTCATCGGGGTTGATGCCCTTGAAGGGCTCCTTGCCGGTGAAGTTGCGCACGGCTTCCTGAACAGCGGGGATACGGCTGGAACCGCCGACGAGCAGAACCTTCTCAAGGTCAGCGGGCTTGAGGCCGGCATCGCTCATGGCGCGGCGCACGGGACCCATGGTGTTCTCGACGAGATCGGCGGTGAGCTCGTTGAACTTGGCGCGGGTCAGGGTCAGCTCCAGATGCTTGGGGCCGGTGGCGTCGGCAGTGATATAGGGGAGGTTGATGGAGGTGGAGGTCATGCCGGAGAGCTCGATCTTGGCCTTCTCTGCAGCTTCCTTGAGGCGCTGCATGGCCATACGGTCGGAACGCAGGTCAACATTGTTCTCGTTCTTGAACTCGGTAGCCATCCAGTTCATGACGCGCTCGTCGAAGTCGTCGCCGCCCAGACGGTTGTTACCGGCAGTGGCCAGAACTTCCAGAACGCCGTCGCCGATCTCCAGGATGGAGACGTCGAAGGTACCGCCGCCCAGGTCGTAGACCATGATCTTCTGATCGTGTTCCTTGTCAACGCCGTAAGCGAGAGCTGCAGCGGTGGGCTCGTTGATGATACGCAGGACTTCCAGACCCGCGATCTTACCGGCATCCTTGGTGGCCTGACGCTGGCTGTCGGTGAAGTAAGCGGGGACGGTGATGACGGCCTGAGTCACGGTTTCGCCCAGATAAGCTTCGGCGTCAGCCTTGAGCTTCTGCAGAATCATGGCGGAGATTTCCTGAGGAGAGTAGCTCTTGGAGTCGATGGTGACCTTGTGGGCAGTACCCATCTCACGCTTGATGGAAGAGATGGTGCGGTCGGGGTTGGTGATAGCCTGGCGCTTGGCGACCTGGCCGACCATACGCTCGCCGGTCTTGGAGAACGCGACGACGGAGGGAGTGGTGCGCATGCCTTCGGCATTGGCGATGATAGCGGGCTCGCCGCCTTCCATAACGGCAACGCAGGAATTGGTAGTACCCAGATCGATACCGATAATCTTAGACATATGAAAACTTCCTTTCTGTTAAATACAAATATATGAAATTAAGCAGAAACCGTGGTATGCTGCTTAGTTTGCGACTTTGACCATGGAATGGCGGACAACGCGGTCACCCATCAGGAAGCCCTTCTGGAAAACCTCAATGATGGTGTTGTCATCGCAGGACTCGTCTTCGACGTGCATGACGGCGTTGTGGATGTTGGGATCAAACTGCTCACCGGCGCCGGGGGCTTCGGTGATCTTGAGCTTTGAGAGGCATTCGCAGAACTGACGGTGGATCATCTCCACGCCCTTCTTGTAGGCCTCGTCGGTGGTGGGCTGGGCAAGAGCGCGGTCGAGATTGTCCAGCACCTGCAGGAAAATGGCGGCGGTGGCGATGGTGGCATCGTCGTAGACGCTTTCCTTTTCCTTCTGACTGCGCTTGCGGAAGTTATCGTACTCGGCAAGCATGCGCTTGTAGCGGTCCTGCATATCGGCAAGCTCGGCGGCGAGCTTTTCCTCAGCCGTAGGCTCGGCGGCTGCGGTTTCCTCTGCAGGGGTTTCGACGGTTTCCTCGACGGGATCAGCCGCGGGGTTGTTTTTGATGTCTTCACTCATGGTTCTGTATCCATCCCTTGTTCGTTGTTGAGCAGGCGGCTGAAGCCTTCGGAAAACTTGGTCAGCCGGGCGCAGATCTTTGCGTAATCCATACGGGTGGGGCCGACGACGCCGATGAGTCCGCGGGCGCCGTGACCGGCTTCGTAGGAGGTCAGAATAATGCTTGCATCGTCAAGTGGTTCCATGCCGTTCTCGGAACCGATGGAGATGTGCACCATCTTGCCGGGTTCCGGGGTGGGAAGCCGGGAGAGAGCCTCGCGGTCATTGAGACAGTCAAGCACGGCGCGGGCCTTGTTCACGTCCTGATATTCCGGGTAGCGCAGGAGCTGTCCGGCACCGGAGAGGAAGGCGTCGCGGTTGACGATGCGATTGAGGGTGTCG
>SVMB01000066.1 GCA_015067675.1 Oscillospiraceae bacterium | reverse complement strand
ACGCTGTCGTTTCACACGGTCGGGAGCCGGGACGTCAATTGCCTCAGCGCGCTCGGCTTTTTCTCTCCGGCGTTCTCTCTCCGCCGCAGCTCTGGCCTCGCGTTCATCCACCTGCGGCACTTCCCATTCATTTCCGGCGCGCAGCTGCTCGTCAAAGGAGGACACGTAGGGCTTTTCACTGTTTGATTCATGCCTTGCCGGACGCTTTGCGCCGGTCGTCGGCCTGCGGGTTTTACTGGTCATGTCCTTCCTCCTTCAATGAGTTAATTGCGGGCTCCAAAATTACAGATACAGATGCAGCACACCCCAGTAGGACAGGGCACAGAGCAGGGCTGTGATCAGGAATGCCGTGATCACAATCTGCTTCTCGGTGTAGCCGCACATCTCGAAATGGTGATGAATAGGCGTCATCTTGAAAATGCGTTTGCCGTGGGTAAGCTTGAAATAGCCCACCTGCAGGATAACGGAAAGGGTCTCACAGATGTAAATGAGTCCCACGGGAATCAAAATCAGCGGCAGATCAATGGCAAAAGCCAGGCCGCAGATCATACCGCCAAGATACAGGGAACCGGTGTCTCCCATAAAGACCTTGGCAGGGTTGAAGTTGAAAATCAGGAATCCGATCAGGCCGCCGGCAAGAGCCGCTGACAGAATCGAGACGATGAGCATACTGTCTGCACGCATCGCATCCTTGAGAAACAGCGCCGCCGCGCAGAAAAACACCGCCACCGGCAGCGTCACCCCCGCCGCCAGACCGTCCAGACCGTCGGTCAGATTGACGGCGTTGACGGTGCCGACGATAACAAAGGTCATGAACAGGATGTAGAGCACCCAGGGAATCGTGATGGTGATGTTGACAAAGGGAATGGTCAGGCTGGGCGTGATAAAGCCACCCACACGCATGAGCGTGATGAACAGTGCCGCCACGGCAATCTGCAGAAGCATCTTCTGCTTTGCCGTAAGACCCGCATTCTGCTTTTTCTTGATTTTTTTCCAGTCGTCAAAGACACCGATGAGACCGTTGGCAAGCGCCAGTCCCATGACCGACGCCGCGGGAGCCATTTCACTCCACATACCGGTGAGCGCCGCAGCAATCACCGTCGCCAGCAGAATGCCCGTGATGAACATAATACCACCCATCGTGGGGATATTCTGCTTATTCATGTGCCACTTAGGGCCGATTTCAAGAATTTTCTGTCCGATTTTCATCGTACGCAGCCATTTGATCACAAAAGGTCCGATGGCGGCGGTGATACCGAATGCAAGCAGAAAACCGGCAAGTACGTACAGGTTCATGGCAAGCTGTTCCAGCCTTTCGTATGTAAAATAATTATGTCAACTCGTAAAAACGCTTCATCGCGCGTTCCATGTTCATCAGTCGGCTGCCCTTGAAGATCACGGCATCTCCTGATTTGACCACGTTCGCCATTTCCCGGGCGATCTGCTCATGCTCAGTACAGATATGCACGTTTTCTTCCCGCATACCGGCCTCCATCGCGCCGCGGCGATAATCCTCCGCGCCTTCGCCGTAGAGCCAGAGCTCCGACACCACTGCGGCAGCAGCGGCGCCGCAGGCGCGATGCGCCTCGGGCGCATACGCTCCCAGCTCGCGCATACCGCCAAGGGCGGCATAGCGCCGGCCGGTACCAAGGTTTGAGAGCACCTTCATCGATGCCTTCACGGCGTCGGGGCTTGCGTTGTAGCAGTCCTCCATGACGACCACGCCATGATGCTCTACGATATGCTGACGGCCTTCCGGCGTCTCAAAGTCTGCGATGCCGGTTCTGAGCTCTTCGTCGGTCAGCTCCATAAGAATGCCGCACAGCAGAGCTCCCAGCGCATTCTGGACGTTATGCTCGCCGATCGCGGGCAGATACACCTCCAGCTCACGGCCGCAGCCGCGCACCTGCAGACGCTGGCCTGCGGAATCACTCTGCAAAATCTCGCCGCACAGGTCGGCTTCGGGATTGTGCAGCGCGTAATAGCAGGTTTTCTTTCCCAGCGTTCCGCGCAGTTCCCACAGCAGCGGCTCATCGCCGTTGAGGATCAGCACGCCGTCCTCGGGCATACCGGCAAGAATCTCAAGCTTTGCCTCGCGGATTCGCTCCCGGGTTCCGAAGAACTCGATATGCGCGGTACCGATGCTGTTGATCAGAGCGATATCGGGCTGCGCCATGTTGGAAAGTCTGGTCAGCTCTCCCGGCAGAGACATGCCCATCTCCCAGACCGCCACGCGCTGCGAGGGTTTGAGATTGAACATATCAAAGGTCAGGCCAATCTGGCCGTTCATATCGGGCTGCGTGCGGGCAAGCTCCCAGCGCTTTGCCAGAACCGCCGCAATCATCGAGGATGTGGTGGTTTTGCCGACGCTGCCGGTGACGCCCACAACCCTGGGGGCCAGCTTGCGCCGGTAACCGGCGGCAAGCCGCTGGGCAGCCAACAAAGTATTATCAACCATCAGACGGGGAACGGACACATTCTGTTCCCGTCGGCTGCAGAAAACTGCGGCAGCTCCTGCCGACACAGCAGCGTCGATGAAATCATGACCGTCGAATTTTTCACCCTTGAGCGGTACAAAAACCGCACCGGGTTTCAGGGTTTTGGTGTTTTTGGAAATCTCAGTGACAATCTGCCCGGCGTCCACCGGACGATCGGGTACTGCCCCGGTCCAGTCCAGAATTTCCTGTATCGTAATCGGCTCCACCGAAAAAACCTCCGTTACGCCTTGAAGTAGTTTCTGACCTCTTCCCGGTCGTCAAAGTGCGAGCGCACACCGCGCACTTCCTGATAGGTTTCATGGCCCTTGCCCATGATCAGCACCGTGTCACCGGGCTTGGCAATCCGCAGTGCATGGTGAATGGCCTCCCGGCGATCCACGATGATCTTCGACTCAGCCTTTGTGCCCTCAAGACCCGGCACCATCTCGGCGATGATATCCTCCGGCACCTCATCACGGGGATTGTCGGTGGTGAGGATCACCACATCGCTGCCGCGTGCCGCGGCTGCCGCCATCTTCGGGCGCTTGGTACGGTCGCGGTTGCCGCCGCAGCCGACGATGGAAATCAGGCGGCCTTTGGTATACTCAGAGGTAGCCTCCACGATCTTTTCCACGCTGTCGGGCGAATGGGCGTAGTCCACAACCACGCGGAAATCGGCAGGAATCTGCACGACTTCGGCCCGTCCGGGGACACCTCCTGCCGTTTCAATGGCACGGGCGGCATTCGTAAGCGGAATTCCCAGCGACACGGCCACACCCAGCGCGCAAAGCGCATTGTAAACCGAGAAGAGTCCCGGCGTCGGCATAGTCACGGAGGCCCCCGCGCCGTCAGCCACGGCGGTAAAGGTCACGCAGTCGGATTTGAGCTCGATATCTCGGGCAAACAGGCTTGCATCACCGCATTTGGTGGACAGAGTTCTGACCTTGCCGGTCGCGGCATCCAGAACCACGGCGGAGGCCGGGTCATCCACGTTGATGACGGCTGTATCGCTCTGCGCAAAGAGCATTGCCTTTGCCGCGAGGTAGTTTTCCATGGTCTTATGGAAGTTGAGATGATCCTGCGAGAGATTGGTGAACACGCTGCAGGCATACTGCAGACCGGCAACTCTGCCCAGCGCCATGGCGTGGGAGCTGACCTCCATGACAGCGTGTGTACAGCCGCGCTGCCGCATGGCGGAAAGCAGCTCATAGAGCTCCGTCACTTCAGGAGTGGAGTTATGGGCATCGCCCAGCTTCTCATCCCCCGCCATGTTCTGCACGGTGCCCATCAGGCCGCACTTCGTACCATTCTGGGCATCCAGAATCGCCTTGACATAGAACGCCGTCGAGGTCTTACCCTTGGTACCGGTAATGCCGATGAGCTTCATGCCGGACTGGGGATTGCCGTGGAAATTGGCCACCATGCGGGAAAATGTTTCGTTGGGATTCGCGCAAACCACGGTGCAGACGCCTTCCACGGGGTATTTTGCAACGATGACAGACGCGCCGTTTGCCACGGCTGCGTCGATATAGCTGTGACCGTCCACACTTTCGCGCGCAATTGCGCCAAAGGCGGTACCGGCATGGCAGCGGCGGGAGTCAAAATCCAGTCCGCTGATCTCCATTTCGGAGCATCCCTCGATGCGGATATATGGTACATCCTGCAGCAAAGCTGACAGCTTCATGGTATAACCTCCTCAAAACTTCACGGCATCCGCCGCGCTTATTCGACTGCCGCAGTATCACGGAAGTCGAGTGTAATCACGTCGCCGGCGTAGATGATTTCACCCGGGGCCGGCGTCTGGGTAACGCAGAGAACCTTACTGTCGTAATCGGTAACACCCACCGGGCGCAGATAGAACTTGACCGGGGCTGTTCTCATATTCTTCTTAATGCCGTTCCAGGTCATGCCGACCAGGGTAGGCGCAGGCTGGGAGTACGAGGACTTCTCGCCGCCCATATAGACCACCATCTCCACGTTGCGCGGCACAACTGCGGAAGCCGCAGGCATCTGGTCGGTCACTTCGTTGCCTTCGCCGACAAAGGTCACTGTCAGACCGTCGGTGGCAGCACGCTTTTCCACTTCTTCACGGGTCATGCCCATGAAATCGGGCGTATAGATATCCAGGGTTTCCAGTTCTTCTTCCGTATACTGAGGCTCAACGCCCAGATAGGCCAGCGTATCGCCGATGACATCCGCCACAACAGGCGCCGCCAGCGCACTGCCGGAGACCGTACCGTTCTGCGGCTCGTCGACGATGATGAGTACCGCGACCTTGGGATCATTGGCAGGTGCAAAGCCCAGGAATGAAACCATGCGCAGAATGGCCTCACCGTCAACCAGCTTATCCATCTTCTGAGAGGTACCGGTCTTACCAGCCACACGGTAGCCCTTGACGTAGGCATTACGTCCGGTACCGCCCTCGCCTGCAACAACCTGCTCAAGCGCCAGATTCATCTTGTTGGAGGTTTCGGGTGTCACGACCTGACGCACCACTTCGGAAGCCGCGCTGCGGCGCACCGAACCGTCGGCGGCCACAATTTCTTCCACAATCTGGGGCTTATAAAGCGTACCGCCGTTAGCCACGGCGCTGACCGCCGTGATTACCTGCACGGGATTGACCTTGAAGGTCTGACCGAAGGCGGAGTTACCAAGCTGGACATCCACCTGCAGGGCTTTTTCGTCATGATACAGCGCCGTGGAACCGCCGGCTTCACCGGGCAGCTCGATGCCGG
The DNA here is from genome assembly GCA_015067675.1 of Oscillospiraceae bacterium. Classification (GTDB taxonomy): domain Bacteria; phylum Bacillota; class Clostridia; order Oscillospirales; family QAMX01; genus SIG502. The sequence continues at coordinate 14,036 of SVMB01000066.1, read as the reverse complement.
TCTTCTGTGTCATGCCAAAGGCTTTGAAATACTTGAAGAACGTATTCGGACCCAGACGCTGACCCAGTTCCACGAAAGCCATGTTACAGGAATGCATAACGCTTTCGGTGAAGGTCTGCGCACCGTGACCGCGGGTCTGCCAGCAGTCAACATCCTCACCGGAAAGCTTGATGGTACCGGCACAGTAGAAGGAGTCGGTATCGCTGATGAGGTTTTCTTCCAGCGCCATGGCTCCGGTGATGATCTTAAAGACCGAACCGGGCTCATAGGTATCGTTGACCGCGCGGTTGACCCAGAGATTCTGACGATAGCTGGACTTGGCCGCGGTGATTTCTTCCTCCGTGGGATAATCGCCGGGAATCGCCAGGATATCGTCCAGATTCATATTGGTCGTCTTGAGGGCCGTTTTCTGCTTTTCTTCGGCAGACTGATCAATCAGCGCCTGGATGATCTTTTCCTGGGTCTCTTCACTGATGGTGAAAGGATCGTTGAGGTCATAGTCAGGCTTGACGCACATGCCCAGAATATTGGCGTTGTCAACGTCCATGACAAGGCCGATAACACCGGCTGCCTGCGTGGATTCAAGGGCTGCCTGAACATGCTTTTCCAGATAATGCTGGATGACCTCGTCGATGGTCAGCATCAGGCTGTCGCCGTCCTGAGCGTCGTAATACAGCTCGTAATCGGAGTCGAGATTTACATTGCGTCCGTTCTTTGCCGAGACGATATGCCCCGGCGTACCGGCAAGATATTCTTCGAACTGATATTCAATACCATATCGTCCGTCATTATCCGTACCGCAGAAGCCCAGAACATGGCTCAGGAAGTTGCCGTAGGGATAATAACGCTTGGTATCGTCCACCAGATAGACGGCGTTGTTGAGTTTATCCTTATTTTCGGTGATAAACTTGCGCACCTCATCCGCCAGTTCCACTTCAATCTTGCGGATGACGTATTCATACTGGCTGGAGGTTTTCTGGGTCTTTTCATAGACCGTATCATAGTCCACGCCGAGGATATCGGACAGATTCTGCGCGATGAGCGGCGCAAGCTCTGGATCATCTGCCTCCCGCACGGCTGCGGGATTGAGGATGACCGTCTCGACGGTGGCGCTGACGGCAAGCTGCTTGCCGTTGCGGTCATAGATCGTACCGCGGGAAGGCGTGATGATATCGTTGCGCGTCTGCTGAACCACGGCCTTCTGCTGGTAGATTTCATAGTCCACCAGCTGCACCTGAAACAGCTTGCCGACAAGCGCTCCAAATGCCAGGAAGCCCACCACGACGGTCAGGAATACCGTCCGTCCGAAGACGGAGGATGTACTGGCACGGGCAGGCTTTGCAGACGACCGGAACAGGCGGAATGTCCGGGCGCTTTCTTTTTTCCGATCGGTTTTTCTTTTCCTGCTATTGTTATTGTCCACTTGACAGACTCCTTTTTGGCATGCAGGGCGGGAAATGTACTTTCAGTGGGTAATCAAGAAAAAGGGAGCGAAAAATGTGGAAAGCCTGCGCTTTCCCGTCTCATTTCTCACTCCTTTTGACTGCGTTATGCTGTTAGTATAGTGGGGCAGATACGGGATTATGACGGGAAGGATGCGATCACTCTCCGCGATTCTGGAAAAAATCGAGAACCGCATTGAAGCTTTTGACAAAATTGGCGCTTATGTAGGATGAAGTCTTGTTTTCCTCGGGGCTCACAGCCCGGATGCTGTCAGGACTCGTGATTTCCACGTATTCCACCTGCGAACGTTCCAGTTTGATCATGCCGAGGTTCTTCACGGCATATTCCTCGACTTCATTGAGGTCATACCGTGACTCATATTCCGTCTGCAGCAGCACATTTTCGTTGCGAAGTTCCGTGTACTTATTCTCAAGCTTGGCAATCTCATCGTTGATCACCGTCAGATTCAGATAGGACATCAGCAGCAGTCCCGCAACCGCAGTGGCGGCCGCGCAGCAGACGGCTGTCAGAAATGTCAGATGCATCTTCGGTTTTACACGCTTCTTGCTGCCCGGAACCGCGCCTGCCTCTTCCGAACGCAGATCGCGTACCGTTTCACTGTTATCAAAGCGCGACAGATCGTATCCGATCTTTTCGCCGGTAACATTAACTTCGTTATTGAGTTCTTCGTCGCGGCTGACCGCTGAGCTCTGAACGCTGCTCATAGACATCCTCCGGATATCGCAGGGTTAATCGCCGAGTTTCTCGGCGATGCGCAGCTTTGCGCTGCGCGCACGGGGGTTTTCTTCACATTCACGTGCATCGGGAACCACAGGCTTGCCCAGCACACGGATTTTGGGCTTTTTACCGCAGACACAGACCGGAAACTCTCTGGGGCAGGTACAGCCGCGGGCGGCTTCCGCAAAGGTCTGCTTGACAATCCGATCTTCCAGCGAGTGGAAGGAAATTACGGCAATACGTCCGCCGGGCGCCAGTCTCTGGATAGCGGCGGAAAGACCGTCCTCGATGGAGGTCAGTTCATGATTGACGGCGATACGAATCGCCTGAAAGCTGCGCTTGGCCGGATGCTGCTTTTCTTTGCGGGCAGCAGCGGCGGGAATCGCCGAGCGGATCAGCTCCGACAGCTCCCCGGTGGTCTCAATCGGCTGCACGGCACGCGCACGCACGATTGCCGCAGCAATCGCCGGGGCAAACTTTTCTTCACCGTAGGTATACAGGATTCGCTTGAGTTCGGCTTCATCCGCCGTATTGACCAGATCATAGGCGGTCATTGCCTGATCCCGATCCATACGCATATCAAGAGGGGCATCCTGCATATAGGAGAATCCGCGCTCAGCTTCATCCAGCTGGAACGACGAACAGCCCAGGTCAAACAGAATACCGTCAAGCTTGTCCACTCCCGCCTCTTCCAGGCAGGCATCCAGCCGTCCGAAGTCCGAATGTACCAGCGTTACCCGCTCCCGATACGGTTCAAGTCTTGCCCCCGCGCGCACCAGTGCGGTATCATCGCGGTCGATGCCAACCAGTCGTCCGCCTTCGGTAAGCTTCTCGGCGATACAGATGGAATGACCGGCGCCGCCCAGCGTTGCATCGGCGTAAACGCCGTCGGGGCGAATATTAAGTGCCTCGATACAGGCATCCCGCAAAACGGGTATATGTTTTAACATGACGACTCCTCTTGGCACTTTGCCGCCGGCAGCGACAGTGTCCCCGACCTTTTTCGGACGAATCCATTATACAGAAAGGATTCTGGGATTGCAAGAAAAAAATTCCTGCCTATTCCGGCAATTTTTGGGGGTTCATTACAGATATTCAACGTTTCTGCGACAATATGTCCCGAAACGTCATCAGTCTTCCTTCTCTTCGGGCGCCGTTTCCGGAGCAGAAACGGTGTTCTTACCGGCCACGGCGTTAAACTCCGCACGCAGTTTGCGCAGATCGCTGAGCGAAGCGCTGACGCTCTCCTCGGTCTTCTTGAGCATATCGCTGCAGTAGGCGTTGGCCGCAGCCTTGAGTTCGCGGGACTGCTTCTCGGCAGCGGACACGATCTCCTGGGCACGCTTCTTGGCAAGCTGAGTCAGTTCGCTGGAGCTGACCACCTGGCGGGCCTTATCCTCGGCAGCCTTGCGAATGGCGTCGGCATCCTTCTTACCGGCAGCAATGAGTTCATTGCGCTTTTCCACGATTTCACGGGCAGCCTTGATCTCACCGGGCAGGTTGCCGCGCAGCTCATCCAGAATATCGAGCACCTTTTCACGCTCGATCACACATTTATCCTTACCAAGCGGAACGCTCCATGCGTCCTCCACCATACCATACAGCACATCAATCAGTTCGTCAATTCCTCCGGCCATTGCCCCATATCTCCTTTCAATATTTCAAAAAACGCAGTCGATTTCGGATATTTTTGCTTATTCGGCTTTATTCACCAACCGGGCCGTTACCTGCCCGATCACTTCCGGCGGCACAAATTCGCTGATATCGCCGCCGAAGCTGCCCACTTCCCGCACAAGGCTGGAACTCAGATACATATTTTCCGCACTGGTTACGAGGAAAACGGTATCGGCATTGGGATTGAGCTTGCGGTTAATGAGTGCAAGCTGAAATTCATTTTCAAAGTCAGTCACCGCGCGCAGGCCGCGCACGATGGTACAGGCGCCGATCTGCTCGGTGTAATCGGCCAGGAGGCCTGAAAAGCTGGAAACTTCCACGTTGGTAAGACCCGCGCCTTCCACGCTCTTTTTGAGCAGTTCCACACGCTCTTCCATCGTAAAGAGACTCTTTTTATTGGTGTTGATCAGCACGGACACCACGAGCTTATCAAACATCTGCGCGCCGCGCCGGATGATATCCATATGACCCATCGTCACCGGATCAAAGCTGCCGGGATAGACGGCAATTTTCATTGTTTACGCCTCCTGATCCTGCGGCTCGGACGCAGCCTCGCGCACAACGATGGTGAGTTTGGTCTTGCCGTAGTTATATTCGCGGTAGATGCGATATTCCTTCGGGCACTCGGGCAGAGGCTTATCCTCCCGCAGACCCTCGCACACGATGAGTCCGCCCCGCTGCAGGAGATTCTTCTCCATGATATAGCGCAGCGACTGATGAAGCAGGCCGCTTTCATAAGGCGGATCGATGAAAATCAGGCCGAAACGGTCGGCGCGGAACCGCGCCAGTCCCGCCTGCCAGTCGGACTGAATCACTTCGGACACATCGGCAAAGCCGGTCTTTTCCACATTGCGGCGGATGACCTTGATGGGTGCTGCACTCGCGTCGATAAACACCGCATCCTTGGCACCGCGGCTGAGCGCCTCGATGCCCAGCTGACCGGTACCGGCAAACAGATCCAGTACCCGGCGGCCTTCAATGTCAAAGGCAATGGCGTTAAACAGGGATTCCTTCGTCTGATCGGAGGTGGGACGGGTATGAAGCCCTTCCACAGTCTCCAGCTTGCGCCCGCGCGCAATTCCGGTGATAACTCTCAGCATATTTCAATTTTCCTTATCTGCATTTACATCCTGATCTTCTTCATGGAGCTTGTCCCAGACCTGCTGTGCAACGGACTCCGGCAGGACATCGGCAAGCTCATCGACGCTCGCCGCGCGGATGGCGCGGATACCGCCGAAGCGCTTGAGCAGCGCCTTCTTGCGTACAGCGCCGATGCCGGGCAGTTCATCCAGCGTACTGCGGGTGACGTTTTTGCCCCGCAGCTCCCGGTGATAGCCGATGGCAAAGCGGTGAACCTCTTCGCCGATATTGCCCATCATGGCAAACAGCGCCGGCTGCGTACGCAGACCGATCTCCGAGCCGTCCTCCGTCACCAGGCCGCGGGTACGATGGCTGTCATCCTTGACGATGCCAAGTACCGGGGCTGACACGCCCATTTCTTCCAGCACCCGCATGGCCGTGGCCACATGCTGGCTGCCTCCGTCGATCAAAAACACATCCGGCAGCGGAAGAAACTTCTCATCGCCCTCCTGCGCATGGCGGATACGCCGCGTGAGGGTCTCGGTGATACCGGCGTAATCGTCCGGCTGGGCCTGATTGAGCTTAAACTTGCGGTAAGCGCTCTTGAGCGGTTTTCCGTCCTGGAAAACCACCATTACACCGACGGAATCGGTACCGCCGGTATGGGATATATCATAAGCTTCCAGACGATGCAGAGGTTTATCCTCTCCCAACGCTTCCTGCAGAAGCGCCAGTGCCCGTCCGGTTCGTTCTTCCTTTGCCGTGGCAAGCCGTGCTTCTTCCCGGGCATTGTCCATAGCCATTTCCAACAGCCGTCTGCGCTGTCCGCGCTGCGGATGCAGCACGCTGACTTTCTTGCCCTTCTCCCGGCTCAGCCACTCCGACAGGAGTTCCGCATCCGGAATCTCATGGGACAGCGCCACATCGGACGGCAGCAGCGGCCGCTCACGATAATAGCGCGCCACATACTCCGACAGCATCTCCCCTGCATCCTCGTCATCCGAGCAGGCAGGCAGGATTGCCATATCCTTTCCCAGCAGCGTTCCTCCCACATAATGGAGCACCGCCGCGCAGGACCGATATTCGCCCGTATAAAGGCAGACCACATCCGTATCCGGGATGCGTGCCGCGACGACCTTCTGCCGTTCGCCGACCCGTTCCAGAGCCTGCAGCCGGTCACGCAGGATCACGGCTTTTTCAAACTCCAGATTCTCCGCATATTCCTCCATCTGCCGGCGCAGCTCGTCGGCCAGATGCTCGCTCTTGCCCTCCAGCAGCAGGATCGCCTCATTGATGAGCCGATGATACTCTGCGCGGCTGACCTCGCCGGTACATACGCCCACACACTGATTGAGGTGGTGGCGCAGGCAGGGTCTTTGCTTTCCGATATCCCGTGGGAATCTGCGGGAGCAGGTGGGAAGCTTGAACGTGGAGTTGAGAATCTCCACCACCTCATGGGCGATGGTACGGCCGCCGTAGGGACCAAATCCCCGACCGGCGTCCTCCCCTTTTGCCGCCACAATGAAGCGTGGAAAATCTGCTTCCGTATCCACACGGATAAACGGATAGCCCTTATCATCCTTGAGCAGGATATTGTACTTGGGCTTATAATGCTTGATCAGCGTATTTTCCAGTACAAAGGCTTCCAGCTCCGTACTGGTCACAATCGTTTCAAAATCCGCCACACGGCGCACCATTTCCATGGTTTTAATCGTATGCCGGTCGGTATTCTGAAAATACTGGGATACCCGGTTCTTCAGATTTTTAGCCTTGCCGACATAGATCACCGCGTTGCGGCTGTCATGCATGAGATATACGCCGGGTTTCTGCGGACACATACTCGCCTTTTCTCTGAGATCCAGCTCTTCCATGCCCGCTTCCTTTCCGTACCATGGTCGATACGTCACCCATGATACAATATCTCATACTAAATAGTTTACATGAAAGAATTTCAAAAGTCAAATGATTCTGTAATTATTCTGTAACCCTTTTGAAACTCAGGTAACCATAAAACAGGGAATCTGTGCGTTATTCTTCTGTATTCCACACAAAACGTCGATTTATACCATCTTTTTTCCGGTTCAGTGTGAAAATTTACGTTGTTTTGCATCCATTTTCCGTCAAGGTGCCGAACGGCACTTCAAAGACTGCCAAAGACAGCAAAAAGCCCCACCTTACGGTGAGGCTGTATGCATGCGAAGATGAACTTAGTCGGCAGAATCGTCGCCGGCGAGCTCGACGAGAGCCATAACGGCCTCCTGCTCATCCTTACCCTCGGCCAGAACCGTCATGACGCTGTCCTTGGTCAGACCCATGGACAGAATGCCCAGCAGACTCTTGGCATTGACACGGCGCTCTTCCTTCTCAACCCAGATCGTGCTCTTGAACTCATTGGCCTTCTGCACGAACGTAGTGGCAGCCTTGGCATACAGACCAACCTGATTGGTCACGCGAACTTCCTTGGAAAACACTTCGTATTGCACCTCCGTTATGGATTCTCACGGCATTCTACTAGAATTATATGTATTAGTATACCTACTTTGCGCCGCCAAAACAAGTGACAATTTAAATAAGAACCTTCGCCACACTTCGTCAATCTCTATGCAATTGTACGCCATTCCCTGTCTTTTTACCTCAGTCATCCTCAAAAGAATGACTAATGTACTCACTGTACAGACTCTGCGCTGCGTTTTTGTACTGCAAAACAGGAACCGCCGGGTATCTCCGGCGGTTCCTGTCGGCTATCGGTTTATTCCTGTACCCCGGCGACCACAACCCGGTTGCCGTCGGTCTGCACGACCCGTACCCGGTTGCCTTTACCGATGTACTCTCCGCGGGTGACCACATCCACGCGCTTTCCGTCAAAATCAGCATGTCCTGACGGATGCAGATCTGTCACGGTTTTTCCGGTCTGTCCCTGCAGCAGCGAAGTTACCGCCGCCGTGACCGGATGCTCAGTCACATCTCCCCGCAGTACCAGTGTGCGGGAGAGCCTTCCCTTCGTCGCCGAGCGGAAAAGCAGTGCCGCAAGAAACGCTGCCAGTACCAGCAGTATTGCCGTCATAATCAATCCCTGCGTCAGGTTCTGCGCCGTCATCACAATTCCGATGAACAGCAGCAGCAAACCGGTACCGCCCGACACGCCAAAACCGGGGCTGAACATCTCAATCACAAGACAGACAATCCCTACGACAAAGATAACCAGTGCAAGTGTCGACATATTGGCAAGTGCATCCAAAAGACCCATACGGAATCCTCCTTCATAATGGTGTCTCATTGTATCACGACAATCCGATTCCCGCAAGGGATAAGCGCCGAATTATACACTACAGCGTCTGAACTGTCGTTTCTGGCGTTTGAATTTACAATCCGATGTTTTCAGCAGGAGATTCTGCCCATGCAGCTTCTTCCTTTTTACCACATTATGTCCGTCCCAGAATCTTCAGAAGCGCTCTGGGATCATTGGCCGTGATCAGATCCGCGCCCCGCTCGATGCAGAGCCTGACATCTTCCTCAGTATCGGCGCAGTACAGATGCATCGGCATTCCTTTGGCCTTGTAGATAGGAAAGATTTCCGAGTTCACGATGCGCATGTTCAGGCCGATTTCCTCATAGGCATCGTATCCGTCGAATTCACCCATCTGGAAATCGGGATAGCCCATTGTACGGCCGTTGTACTTCTCCTTGAGATACCGGATGATGCGTCCGTTGAAGGCATAGAACCAGCAATCTTCAAAGCAGCCGTATTCTTTGAGCAGCGCCACGGTGAGATCCACGTTCTCTTCGGTATATTCCTTGATCTCCACGCCCAGCTTGATATGCGGTGCCTTATTTTTACGCAGCTCCAGCAGTTCTCTCAGCGTGGGAACTTTCACCTGTCCGCGGAAGGTCTCGCCGAATTTTTCGGCGTAGCAGGGATCCAGCTCCTTGATCTCTTCCAGCGTCATATCCCGCAGATGACCGATCACACCGCAGGTACGCAGAGTGGTGCCGTCATGCATGAGTACCGGCACCTTGTCCTTGGACAGCCATACGTCAAACTCAACTGCGTCCACTCCCAGCTCAATGGCCTTTTCAAACGACAGCAGCGTATTCTCAGGGTAGCAGGCCGCCCAGCCGCGATGACCCTCCACAACGATGTTCTTCATATTCATTCTCCCAACTATCATTCAAAATGCTCCGGATCGATCATATCCGTCACCAGCGCCGGCTCATAGCCCTGCGCCATGCACCATTTAACACCGGTCTCGATCAGTTCCCGGTAGAAGGGGCGGTGATTGAAATAGTCCGGATAGAAATACTGCTCATGAATCAGCAGATCCACAAAATCCCGGTTCGGCCAGAGTTCCGCTATCCGGTCAAGCTCCGGCCCTACGGTCTCCGGGCGGAAGCAGTCCAGCACGATGTCGCAGCAGCAGAAGATCATATCCGTTTCAGGATCCCGATAAAAGCAGTCCCGGCGTACGGTATCAAACTGCTCAGGCGTACAATAGTAGTCAAGCCACCGCTCGCCGTTTTTGTCAAAGGAGAAGTCGCCCAGCAGTACCCGCAGTCCGTGCTCCCGCAGAGCGCGCACGCCTTCCTTTGTCACCTCTGCGAAGTGGATGGTGGTCACGGGGCCATAAACCTCAGAGCCCGCGAAACGCAGAATCTCCCGGCGCACCAGCTCATAATCGGCGCAGACCTCTTCCGGCGATGCATTGAGGTAGGGCCACTCCGGAAACTCTGCCTTTGAATGAAAGGACAGGCGCAGCCAGTCGGCATTGGCCGCCCATTCATCCCGGAAGCGGTCGGGCATCATGGACAGGTTGAAAGCACCGTCCTCCGACTGATAGAAGAGGTTGAAGTGTACCTTCGTGCCGTACTTCCCGTGAATATCCCGGTACATCCGCAGATAGGGATCGTCAAAAAGTGAGGTGTACTCAGGGTGAGAGGCAATATTCTGCAGGAAGCGGATGTTATCATCCACAGATATCCTGTAACCTCGTTTTTTCATACGCTTTCCTCCTATCGGATCTCGCAGGCAAAGCTGCGCACGCCGTCGGCGAGGGTAAAATCCATCATCCAACAGTCGCCGCCTTTGCTCGTCGGCTCCGAATGAATCTCCAGAGTGCAGCGTGCCGGATCATACCGGATTTCGGCCTCTGCGATGCGGATGATGCCTTTTTCGGCTTCTTTCGGTTCCTCGACGGAAATCAGCCGCTCCACGATGGAACCTTTTCCCGTATACACAAACTCGTCTTGCAGCGTTACGCTCTCTGCCGCAAACGCGAAGCTGCGGCGGATACTTTCAAGGCCTGCACAGTCGTAGGCTCCGGCGATATCGGTTACAAAGCCTGCCTCATCCCCCAGAGTACCCACCGCCGCTGCTTCACGGCCCTCATGCTGGTACTTTCCATCGATAATGGGCACGCTGTGGCCGCGGGAGGATGTTTCAAGGAACGTATAACGTTCGGAACTGAAATACTGGCGGGTGTAGGTGCCTGATCCCAGGTCGGCAAGGAGCTGCCGGCCGTTTTTAGCAAAGATGAAGCTGCCCACGTCATTATGGTTATGCATTTCGGCGTTGCATCCGCCCTTTGCAGCAAAACCATAGGCTGCGTTCTTGCGGATATACCACTGCGCATCCGGCGCATAGTATACCTCCGCGTCCGTCTTATCCGTCGGCGCTTGATACAGTGCTTCATCCAGCCACAGCGCCAGGCGCAAAAGCGCACTGAAACGTCGGCAGATGTTGTAGGCATAGGAAAGCTCTCTGGGCAGCAGCGTCACATCGTCCGGATATTCGTTTTTCAGATAATGCTGCAGTCCCAAAGAGAAGGTACCGTCTCTTTCTCCATCGGAAAAGCTGACACATGCCTTGCCGGACAGGAACATTTTCTGGATAAACAGGGCAATGGACTTCACTTTTTCACGTTTGAAGTAATCCGTCCTGCCGTCTGTAAATGTGCGGATCATATCGGCATAGAACACAAAGAAACCAAAGCCGTAGTTCCAGTATCCCACGCCTTCCAGGCAGATGCCGTCGTCATTGAAGCCGGAGAGATAGCCCTCCATCGCCCGATCAAAGCGCGGCTGCAGCTCATTGACCAGCTCCGGGCGCAGCAGCATGATCGCGCACGCAACCGAGCCCATGCAGACTGCCGTCCAGTTGCTCGTACCGCTTTCCCACACCCCATACGGCTGCATTTTCAGAAACGGTTCCACAATACGCCGATCCACCTCGACAGCAATACGGTTGCGGATCAGTGGATCGAGCCGATCCCCCAGCAGAACGGAAATCTGTGCCAATGTAAAAGCCGTCTCGGCAGCCACAAGATCGATCACGGTCTCGTTAACCGTATCCAGCGCTGTCTGGGGATCGATTCGGTTTTCTTCCGTCGCTGCAGCACTTCTCTGATGCGCCGGCAGGCACCAGGTATACTGATCACAGACGGCAAAGATCAGATCCATCAAGTGGACAATATAGGTTTCCTCTTCCGGGTACAGCAGCGCCATAAAGCAGGCACAGCTGAGTGCGCTGAGGCGTTCATTCACCGGCGTTTGATAGATGGTACGATCGCCTGTCGTCCAGAAGAGCTTATAATCACTGTAGCGAAGTGCCTCAATGGACTTGTTTTCGCAGAGAGTCTCCCAGGCTTCCGTCACTTCCTTACGAAATGCCCGGTGGCAGTCCTTCGTGCGTACTTCCTCCCAGAATTCAGGCGTCATCGCCTTTCCAAGCAGCTGCATATGTCCGCCTCCTCAAAATGCATTATCAGGTATCCGCTCACCGGATCTCGCAGGCAAAGCTGCGCACGCCGTCGGCGAGGGTAAAATCCATCATCCAGCAGTCGCCGCCTTTGCTCGTCGGCTCCGAATGAATCTCCAGAGTACAGCGTGCCGGATCATAACGGATTTCCACCTCTGCGATACGGATGATGCCTTTTTCGGCTTCTTTCGGTTCCTCAACGGAAATCAGCCGTTCCACGATGGAACCTTTTCCCGTATACACAAACTCGTCATGCAGCGTCACGGTCTCTGCCGCAAACGCGAAGCTGCGGCGGATACTTTCAAGGCCTGCACAGTCGTAGGCCCCGGCGATATCAGTGACAAAGCCCGCCTCATCTCCCACAGTAGCGGCAGCCGCCGCCTCGGGACCATTTTCCTGATACTGTCCGTCGATGATCGGCACGTTATGACCCCGTGAGGAGGTTTCAAGGAAGGTATAGCGCTCGGAGCTGAAATACTGGCGGGTATAAGCGCCGGAGCCCAGGTCGGTGATGATCTGACGGCCGTTTTTGGCAAAGATAAAGGTACCCACGTCGTTGTGGTTGTGAAGTTCTGCGTTGCAGCCGCCCTTGGCGGCAAAGCCGTAGGCTGCGTTCTTGCGGATGTACCACTCGGAATCCTGCGCATAGTAGATTTCATCATCTGCAGCGCCGGTCTCAGCCTCATACAGCGCCTCATCCAGCCACAGCGCCGAGCGGATATGGGTACAGCAGCGCGCGCAATTATCGTAATTCTTGGAAAGCTGCGGATCAAGAAGTGTCACCGCGTCGGGGTATTCCCGCTTCAGGTAATGGTGCAGGCCGATGGCAAACGAACCCTCACGGGCGCCGTCGGCGAAGCTGACGCAAGCCTTGCCGGAGAGAAATATCTTCTGGATGAAGGTCGCAATTGCCTTTACCTTTTCACGCTTGAAGTAATCGTTCTTACCGTTTGTGAACGTGCGGATCATATCGGCATAGACTGCAAAGAATCCAAAGCCGTAGTTCCAGTATCCCACGCCCTCCAGGCAGATACCGTCGTCGTTGAAGCCGGAGAGATATCCCTCCATTGCGCGGTCAAAGCGCGGCTGGAGCTCTTCCACCAGTTCCGGGCGCATATGCATGATCGTACCCGCGACCGAGCCCATGCACACCGCCGTCCAGTTGCTCTTACCCGTTTCCCATCCGCTGTAAGGCTCATAAGTCAGGAAGGGCTTGACGATGCGCCGGTCAATCTCAGCAGCGATCCGGTTGCGGACAAGCGGCTCCAGTCTGTCACCCAGCAGTGTACCCAGCTCTGCCAGTGCAAAGCCGGTTTCGGAGGCAAACAGGTCGATTACGGTCTCATCAACCGTATTGAGGGAATCCTCAAGCTTTGGATTTTCACGGTCGATCTCATGTCCCAGCCGCTGATGGGCCGGCAGGCACCAGGTATACTCGTCGCAGATGGCAAAAATCTGATCATTCGCCCGGGTGATGTATTTTTCCTCTTCAGGATAGATCAGCGCCAGCAGGCAGGAGCAGTTGAGCGCGTGACGGCGTGCAAAATACGTCTCTTCGTAGATTTTGCGGTCGCCGGTCACCCAGAAGAGCTTATAATCGCTGTAGCGCAGAGCCTCAATCGGCCGGTTTTCACAGTATTTGTTCCACAGGTCAAACAGATCCTCCCGGAATCTGCGCCAGCAGTCCTTTTCACGTACTTCTTTCCAGAATTCAGGCGTCATCGCTTTACCAAGCAGCTGCATGCTATATCCTCCCATCAGCAGAGTATTTATATCATCGGTATACAGCTACAGTATACCGTTCCGTTTCCGACAAGTCAACCGGATTTCTCCTGTCAGGCACAAAAAAGGAACCGGTTCCAGATGGAACCGGTTCCTGTAAAAAGGCAGTGATTACTTGTTGAGGTTTTCCTCGAGGCGGGCGAGCTCGGCCTTGAGCTCGGCGGGGATCTTCTCCTCGGCGAACTTGGCGTAGAACTCCTTGATGCCGGCGATGTCTTCCTTCCAGTAGTCCTTCTCGACGGTCAGGATGCTCTTGAGGTCGTCGATGGTGAACTTGTGGCCTTCCTCGATGGTGTAGTCCAGATCCTCGAGGCTGATATCCTCGGCATAGGGGATATAACCGATCTCGGTCTCCTGGGCATCAACCTTACCGGCGCAGCGGTCAAGGATCCACAGCAGGACGCGCATATTGTCGCCGAAGCCGGGCCACATGAACTTGCCGTTGTCGTTGAGGCGGAACCAGTTGACGTTGAAGATCTTGGGCTGCTTGGAGACCTTCTTGCCCATGTCGATCCAGTGCTGCCAGTAGTCACCCATGTTGTAGCCGCAGAAGGGCAGCATGGCCATG